>UQIT01000010.1 GCA_900541175.1 uncultured Collinsella sp. | reverse complement strand
CTTCCTCGTCGCCGGCGGGGCGGCGCCCCGCCGCGCCCCCCGCCGCTTCCCCGGCGGTGCCGGCCTTCGCAGGCGACGTGCCGACAATTGAGCACCAGCACGGTGATGTTTCCCGTGAAACCATGGCACCATTGCCGACCGCGGCGGCGACGTCAACGAACGCACCCGTCACGCACATGCCCATCGCTCACGACGCAGCGGCGGGCGCTGATTCGGGCATTGCAATCAAGAACACGCTCTCGGCCGATGATTTTCGTCGCATGATGAACCAGATGAAGGGCGGAGCGCCGACTAAATCCACGCAAGGTGCGACCCCCGCTTCACCCATGCCAGCACCGACCGTGCCGGCTGAGCAGAATACGGATGGAGCCCCGCTCGCCGCGAACTCAAAATTTACCTTTGAGAACTTTGTCTACGGCCCCGAGAACAGCCATGCCTATCGCTCGGCACTCAAGTTTGCCGCCCTCGCGGACGAGCGCGGCACGTGCACATCACTGTTCATCTACGGCAAATCGGGCCTGGGCAAGACCCACCTGTTGCTCGCTATCAAAAACGAGCTCGCCGAGAAGTCGCCCGAGATCAAGGTCAAGTATGCCAACTCCCAGGCATATCTGGACGACCTGATGACCGAGTTCGACCGCCAAAAGAAGAGCAACGCCCCCATCATGCAGGCGTACCACGGCGTGGACGTGCTCATCATCGATGACATCCAAAACATCATCGGCAAGCGCGCGAGCGTGGACTACTTTTTCCAGCTCATGGACGAGTTCATCCGCAACAACAAGAAGGTCGTCATCGCGGCAGACCGCGCCCCCAAGGACCTGAGCATGGACGAGCGTCTGACCAGCCGCTTCAACGCCGGCATGCTCTGCCTGGTCGCAGAGCCCAGCTACGAGATGAAATACAAGATCTTGCAGCGCTATTACGAGAACACCATCGTCGCCGCTCCCGAGGCAGGCGACGACTCGCTGCTGGCGGCCTATGGGGGCGACGGCGGGCACCTGACCGACGAGCACTTTAAACACATGGCCGAGGTCTCGGGCACCAACATCCGCGAACTCGAGAGCTTTTGCGAGCGCTGCGCCGGCGAGGCGGGCGACCGCGAGCGCGAGGGCGGAGAACTCACCTTTGACGATATCGACGCCATCGCCAGCCAGTACTTCGACACATCGGCCAAAAAAATCAACGTGCAAACGGTTCAGTCCGTCATCGAAGAGCAGTACGGCGTGACGCACGAGGAGCTCATCGGCCCGCGTCGCAACGCCAATATCGCCAAAGCACGCCATATCGCTATCTACCTGGCCATCGAGATGTGCGAGATGACGACCACGGCGGTGGGCGCCGAATTTGGCAACCGCAACCACTCGACCGTCAGCACGAGCTACAAAAAGGTCCAGAAGATGATCCAGGAAGACCGCACCGTCACCGAAGATCTCAAGTCGCTGCGCGATAAAATTACACTGCGCTCGTAGGGAAATAGAGACACCTGTTGAAAACTTGTCGAAACCACGGGCATAAGGTGTTTAAAACCCAACCCGCGGTGATGAAAAGTTTTGCGCAGGTTTTGAACGTGGAAAACCACCCCCGTTGCACACAGGTTGCTGTCGATTCTCTTTCTGGGTCTGACCTGCGTCTTTGGGAGTAATCAACAGTTTCGTCAGTGCTATTACTATTATTAAGATATTTATATCTATAGAAAGGTATTAAAAGATGAAGTTCACCGTCAGCCAGAGCTCGCTTACACAAGCCATCGGCGTCGTTATGAAGGGCGTCGCTTCGGCATCCACCCTTCCCATCCTGTCGGGCGTGCTCGTCAAGGCGCAAGACGGCATCTTGGAATTCCAGACCTCTAACTACACTATCTCGATCCGTCATCGCATCGCGGCGCATGTCGAAGAAGAGGGCGAGATGGTTATCCCTTGTAAGATGCTCTCCAATATCACCAAGACCCTCCCCGATGCCCCGGTCACCTTTGAGCTGTCCGAGCGCCAGGTGCTGATTGGTTGCGAGAAGAGCTCTTTCCGCCTGAACACGCTCGATGCCAATGACTTCCCCGAGTTTCCGGCCTATGCCATCGAGAGTGCCGTGGAGCTGCCGACCGATATCTTGTCCGAAATGGTCGGCCGCGTGTGGCGCGTCACCTCGACCGACAAGGCCCGCCCCATCCTGGGCGGCGTGCACATGAAGGTCGAGAACAACACCGTGCGCCTGGTGGCGACCGATTCCTTCCGCTTGGCCGTGTGCGATACGCAGGTCGAGACCTCAACCCTCGAGGGCTCCTTTGAACTCAACGTTCCGGCCGACGCCTTTAACGACGCACTGAACATCATGGCCAGCCAGGCGACCATCATGATCGGGGCTACTGACACCCAGGTTGTCTTTGAGGCCGGCAACACCACCTACGTGTCGCGCCGCATCGAGGGCGTGTACCCCAACTACAAGCAGCTCATCCCCGATTCGTGCGTGACGAGCGTCAAGATTGACGTCGCCGCCTTTAACGCCGCCCTCAAACGCGTGGCCGTTATCGCGAGCGCCAACCCCGCCGTCAAGTTCGAGATCGATGTCGAGAACGGGCAGATGGGCCTGTCCTCCATTTCCAATGACCAGGACCTTGCGCAGGAGACGATCGATGTCGAGGCCGAGGGCGAGTCGGGCACCATCGCCTTCAACTACCACTACATCTTTGGCTGCCTCAATGCCCTGTCCAAGGAGAAGGAGATCACGCTGGAGCTCAAGAGCTACTCGCAGGCGGGCATCTTCAAGTCCTACGACAAGATCAACTACCTGTACCTGGTCATGCCGGTCCGCATCTAGCGCTGCGCCATGACCATGTTCGCCCGCGATCTTTCCGTCGCGCACTACCGCAGCTTCGATAGCTATCGCCTTGCCCTGGACGAGGGCGTGACGATACTTGCGGGACCCAACGCGGCGGGAAAGACCAATCTCATAGAGGCGCTGCAGCTGCTGACGAGCGGCGCCTCGTTTAGGCATCCGACCGCAGCCGAGCTCGTCCATGACGGCGTGGGCTCGTGCAAGGTCGAGCTGAGGCTCGAGGGCGACGGCCGCGTGCTTGATATGGGATTGAGCGCGGGGGACGGTAAGCGCTCGTTTAGCCGCAACGGCAAGAGATGCTCTGCCGCCGGTGTGCGCGGGGTTCTGCCGAGCGTGCTGTTTTGCCCCGACCATCTGGACATGGTTAAGCGAGGCGCCAGTGTGCGTCGCGCCGCCCTCGATGACTTTGGCATGCAACTGAGCGCACGCTATGCCGATCTTGCGAGCACCTATGGGCGCTGCGTGACCCAGCGTAACGCCTTACTCAAGGAGACCTGGTGCTGCCGCGAGATGCTCGGCGCGTGGAATGATTCGATTGCCCGCGCGGGCTCGGCTCTGCTTGTGCACCGGTTGGCCCTGCTCGACCGGCTGGCGGGCCATGTGCGCGCTGCCTACGGGCAAGTGGCATCCGGTGAGGCTGCCAACGTGACCTATACGTCCACGCTGGGGGATTTGCCCCAGGTCGAAGATCGCGAAGAGCTGAAGGGCTGGGCGTACGAGCGCATGCTGGCTGCCCTTGATGAGCACGCCGACGAGGAAATTCGCCGCGGCGTGACGTTGGTGGGACCGCATCGCGATGAGATTGAGTTTACCGTGGCGGGTCGCTCCGCCCGTTCATTTGCCAGCCAAGGTCAGCAGCGAACGTTGGTTCTGGCCTGGAAGGTGGCGGAGGTGGCCGTGGCTCGCGATGTCCTGGGCACCGCCCCATTGCTGCTTTTGGACGACGTGATGAGCGAACTCGACGGCGAACGCCGCGGTGCTTTCCTGCGGCTGATCGGCGATGATATCCAGACGGTCATAACCACGACCAACCTGGGGTACTTTACCGATGACCTGCTTGATCGAGCCAAGGTGGTGAGCATGGGTGAGACGTGCTAATTACGAGCGCGAGAGCGAAACGGTCGCCTTCAGTGGCTTTTTGAACGCAGAGCGCCAACGCATCCTGGCGGCTGCGACCCCTGAGCGCCGTGCGCAGATGGAGGCTGCCGAGGAGTCGCGCGCGGTCTATCGCGCGTGGAACGCGGTGTGCTCGGGCACGCGCGAGGGGCGGCATGTGACGGGGCTGCGTTACCTGCCCGAGTCCAATGAGCTGCTGGTATATCTCGACTCGCCCTCGTGGACGCAGGAAATGACGCTGTTGCGCGAGATCATCCGCGCGCGCATGGAGCGCGCCGGTGCGCATGTGGACGGCCTGGTGTTCAAAACCACCGCGCCCGGTCACACGCCACCCGCCGCCAAGCAGCGCCTGCGCCCGGCGACGACCGAGCGCCCGCCGGCCCCGCACGCCGACCTCAGCGAGGCCGAGCGCACCGAGATTGAGCGCCAAGTGGCGCCCATCGAAGACCAAAAACTGCGCGAGGCCCTCGAGAACGCCATGAGAGCCAGTGCCGAGTGGGCCAAGGGCGTGCAAAGCAAAAAAGAGCCTTAAATCGCATCTGGTGGCCTTGTAGAGCCAAATACCCTCGTTCCCGAGGGTATTTTTTTACGATAAACTAGTAAGGCTGTACACATTTTCTTGACTGAAGGAGGACGTGTGGCAAACGAAAACGATTACGATGGCGGCGAGATTAAGATTCTCGAAGGTCTCGAGGCCGTTCGTAAGCGCCCGGGCATGTATATCGGCTCGACGAGCGCCAGCGGTCTGCATCACCTGGTGTGGGAGATCGTTGACAACTCCGTCGACGAGGCCATGGCCGGTTTCTGCACCGAGATCCAGGTGACGGTCCACGCCGACAACTCCATCACGGTCGTCGACAACGGGCGCGGCATCCCCGTCGACGAGCACCCTGTTAAAAAGATCCCGACGCTCGAGGTCGTCATGACGATCTTGCACGCCGGCGGTAAGTTCGATAACTCGGCCTATAAGGTCTCGGGCGGCCTGCACGGCGTGGGCATCTCCGTCGTCAACGCACTGTCCAAGCGCGTGGTCGTTCAGGTTCGTCGCGATGGCAACACCTACGAGATGGAGTTCTCGCGCGGCAAGACCGTCAAGAAGATGGAGGTCGTGGGCACCTCGGATTCGACGGGTACCACCGTCACCTTCTGGCCCGACGACGAGATCTTCGAGACCTGCATCTACGATTTCGATACGCTGCACAACCGTCTGCAGGAGACGGCGTTCCTCAATAAGAACCTCAAGATCGTGCTGACCGACGAGCGCGAGGCGGCTCCCCACGTGGAGGAGTTTTGCTACGAGGGCGGCATCATCGACTTCGTCAAGTTCCTCAACGAGGGCAAGGACGTCCCCGAGGCCTTTAAGGAGCCCATCTACATCGAGGGCAAATCGGACCCGGACGCGCCTGTGACCAAGATGGGCGAGGTCGAGGTTTCCCTGCAGTGGAATAGCGGTTACGGCGAGAACGTCATGTCGTTTGCCAACGACATCTACACCCCCGAGGGCGGCATGCACCTTGAGGGCTTCCGCACCGCGCTCACCCGTGTGATCAACGACTACGCGCGCAAACAGAACCTGCTCAAGGAAAAAGACGCCAACCTGACCGGCGACGATGTGCGCGAGGGCCTTTCGGCCGTTATTTCGGTCAAGCTGCCCGACCCGCAATTTGAGGGCCAGACCAAGGCCAAGCTCGGCAGCTCCTATATGCGCGCGCTGACGCTCAAGATCGTGACCGACGGCCTCGCCGATTACCTCGAGGAGCATCCCAAGCCCGCTCGCGAGATCGTCAAGAAGGCCCAGCAGGCATGCAAGGCCCGCAACGCCGCCCGCAAGGCGCGCGAAGCGACCCGTCGCAAGAGCCTGCTCGAGACGGCGTCCCTGCCCGGTAAGCTCGCCGACTGCTCGGTGCGCGATGCCGAGCTGACCGAGCTCTTCATCGTAGAGGGCGACTCGGCAGGCGGTTCGGCCAAGGACGGCCGTCGCCGAGACATCCAGGCGATTCTGCCCCTGCGCGGCAAGATTTTGAATGTCGAACGCGTTGGTGACCATCGCGCGTTCTCGAGTGACACCATCCAGTCGCTGATTACCGCGATCGGCTGCGGCGTCACGACGAGTGCCGGCGACGGCGGCGATTTCGATATCACCAAGGCGCGCTACCACAAGATCATCATCATGACCGATGCAGACGTCGACGGTGCGCATATCCGCATCCTGCTGCTGACGTTCTTCTACAAGTACATGCGTCCGCTGATCGATGCCGGCTACGTCTATGTTGCCTGCCCGCCCATCTTTGGCATTAAGGTGCGCAACAAGATTCACTACGTGTATCCCAACGGCCGCCAGCCCGAAGACGAGATCCTGCGCGACACCATCCAGAGCCTGGGCCTGAACCCCGACGATAACGACGAGGACGGCAAGGCCAAGGACGGCAAGATCACCAAAAAGCGCAAGGGCTATACCGTCCAGCGCTACAAGGGCCTGGGCGAGATGGACCCCAAGCAGCTTGCCTCGACGACGATGGACCCCAAGACCCGCATCCTGCAGCGTGTGTCGATCGAGGACGCCGTGGTGGCGGACCGCGCCGTGCGCGAGCTGATGGGTTCCGAGGTCGGCTATCGCCGCGAGTACATTGAAAAACATGCGCATGACGCGCGTTTCCTTGACGCTTAAGAGGAGGTAACGTGGCAGACGATATCAACAACAACGAGGGTATGGACGAGGCCGGCGACGCCGGCATGCCCGACGATCTGAAGCGCCTGCTTGCCCGTGCTGAGCAGGGCGAGGACGGCGACCCGGACGCCTATAACCCCGATGCCGATGATGATGAGGAAGAGGACGACGACGCCGAGCTCGAGGAGAGCTTTGGCGAAGTCGACCGTGGCGCCTCGGCCGGCGAGGATATCAACGGCGGCCAGCTCCAGATTTCGGAGTTCGGCCGTGAGATGAAACAGTCGTTCATCGAGTACTCGATGTCGGTCATCACGGCGCGCGCCCTGCCGGACGTGCGCGATGGCTTAAAGCCGGTGCACCGCCGCATTCTGTACGCGATGAACGAGAGCGGCATCTACCCCAACCGCCCACACAAGAAGTCGGCCTGGACGGTCGGCGAAGTTATCGGTAAGTACCACCCGCACGGCGATTCCGCGGTCTACGAGGCCATGGTCCGCCTGGCGCAGTGGTTCTCCATGCGCACGCCGCTCATCGATGGTCACGGCAACTTCGGCAACATCGACGGCGACGGCGCGGCGGCCATGCGTTACACCGAGAGCCGTCTGGCAAAGCCCGCCATGGAACTGCTGCGTGACTTGCAGAAGGATACCGTCGACTGGCAACCCAACTACGACGAATCGCTCGCCGAGCCCGTGGCGCTGCCTGCGCGCTTCCCCAACCTGCTGGTCAACGGCAGCCAGGGCATCGCCGTCGGCATGGCCACCAACATCGCCCCGCATAACCTCACCGAGGCGATCGAGGCCACCTGCTACCTGATCGACAACCCCGACGCCACCGTCGACGAGCTCATGCAGATCATGCCCGGTCCGGACTTCCCCACCGGCGCCATCATCATGGGCAGCGCCGGCATTAAGCAGAGTTACGAGACCGGCCGCGGCTCCATTACCGTGCGTGCCAAGGCACATGTGGAGTCCACCAAGACCGGCCGCAGCCGCCTGGTCTTTACCGAGATTCCCTACATGGTCAACAAGGGCACCCTGCAGGAGAAGATCGCCCAGCTCGTCAACGACAAGCGCATCGAGGGCATCTCGGATATGCGCGATGAGTCCAACCAGAAGGGTATCCGTCTGGTCATCGAGCTCAAGAAGGGCGTCATTCCGCAGGTCGTGCTCAACAACCTGTATAAGTACACCTCGCTGCAGACGACCTTTGGCGCCAACAACCTGGCGCTCGTCAACGGCGTTCCCAAATGCCTGAGCCTGCGCGAGATGCTGCAGCACTACATCGACCACCAGGTCGACGTCGTCACTCGCCGCACCCGCTTCGACCTTAAAAAGGCCCAGGCCCGCGCGCATATCCTTGAGGGCTACTTGATGGCCCTCGACCATATCGACGAGGTCATTAGCATCATCCGCTCCTCGCAGACCGACTCCGAGGCCAGCAGCCGCTTGATCGAGCGCTTTGGCTTTACGCCCGAGCAGACCACGGCCATCCTCGAGATGAAGCTGCGCCGCCTGACCGGCCTGGAGCGCGACAAGATCCAAGAAGAGTTGGACGGCCTGCGCCGCGCTATCGCCTACTACGAGGACCTGCTGGCGCATGAGGAGAAAATCCTGGGCGTCATCAAGGAAGAGATGCGCGAGATCTCCAAGAAGTTTGGCGACAAGCGCCGCACCGAGATCAGCCAGGTTGAGAAGGACCTGGATGTCGAGGACCTCATCGCCGACGAGGATATGGTCGTGACCATCACCCACACCGGCTACGTTAAGCGTATCCCGGTTGCCGCCTACCGCGCCCAAAAGCGCGGCGGCAAGGGCGTGTCGGGCGTCAACCTCAAAGAGGACGACGTTATCGATGAGATGTTCATCGCGTCCACGCACGAGTACGTGCTGTTCTTCTCGAGCAAGGGCAAGGTCTATCGCCTGAAGGTGCACGAGCTGCCGGTAGGTACGCGCCAGGCACGCGGTACCGCGATCGTCAACTTGCTGCCTTTCGAGGAGGGCGAGAAGATCGCGAGCGTCATCAGCTGCCGCGAGTTCCCGGCCGACGAGTACCTGATGTTTGCCACCAAGAGCGGCATGGTCAAGAAGACCGTGATGAGCGCATATGACCGCAGCCGTCGCGACGGCCTGATCGCTATCAACCTGCGTGACGACGACGCGCTGCTGAACGTGCGCCGCGTACGCGAGGGCGACAAGATTATCCTGGCCACCACCGCGGGCAAGGCAATCATGTTCTCCGAGGAGCAGGTGCGCGCTACCGGCCGCGATACCAGCGGCGTTCGCGGTATCGGCATGAAGGACGGCGTGAGCGTTCTGGGCATGGAAGTCACTAACGGCAACGGCGATCTGTTTGTCATCACCGAGCGCGGCTACGGCAAGCGCACGCCGGTTGCGGACTACCCGGAGCAGAATCGCGGCGGCCAGGGCGTCTACACCATCCAAATGACCGAGCGTAAGGGTAACCTCGCGGCCATGAAGACGGTGGGCCCGCAGCACGAGCTATTCATCGTGACGGAGGGCGCGACGGTCATTCGCGTCAAGACCGACGAGATCAGCCAGACTGGCCGCGCCACCCAGGGCGTCAAGATGATGACCGTCGACGACAACGACCGCGTATGCGCTGTCGCCCGCATGACGGCAGCCAAGGAAAAGCCCGAAGGCGAAGCCACAGAAAACGGCTCTGCTTCCGAAGAAACCCCTGTCGATCTAGGCGACGGCAACGACATGCCAGAAGATCTCCTCGACGAGTAAGAGGCCCTGGCTGGTAGAAAATATCAGACCCCATATATCGGCGGTCGGCGCACTGCGCGCCGACCGCTTTTTTGAAAACCTTGGGACTCGTGTTCGCCCCGGTCGCACGGCGACATGTGAAGTCGATCGCGAGTTCCGCACGAGCCAGAGAGCACTTAATGTGCTCTCTGTGCGAGTCAGGACTGTCCGAGTAGGCGACTTCACATGCCGCCGTGCGACCGGGGCGAACACCCTTCAAAGATTTTCAAAAAAAGTTGTTGACGCGCGCGTAACGACTCGTCTAATATATCCCTTGCGCGATGGACCTGTAGCTCAGTTGGTTAGAGCGTCCGGCTGATAACCGGGAGGTCACAAGTTCGAATCTTGTCAGGTCCACCACTTTCTTTCGCAATAGACACCCCAGCGAGAGCCGAGTCGCCGCTGGGGTGTTTATTACTGTCTCCGTGGGGGTTTAGCTCAGCTGGGAGAGCGCGGGCTTTGCAAGCCTGAGGTCAGGGGTTCGATCCCCCTAACCTCCACCATGATGGACCTGTAGCTCAGTTGGTTAGAGCGTCCGGCTGATAACCGGGAGGTCACAAGTTCGAATCTTGTCAGGTCCACCATCAAAACTGTGAAGAGCCCTGAGGCGTTGTCTCGGGGCTTTTTTCTTGTCTGCGATAAATCTCATTTTGGTTTTGTGTGCTGTGCGAAAGATTGGGTAGTATAGCTATTCAATGCGGCGGGCTGCCGCGTGTTAACCGCTACGTACCGGAGGTGTTCCATGGTTCGTGTCGACATAGAGACCATCGTCATGGCCGCCGGTCCCGTGCCATCGCTTATCGTGCTTCGCGAGCGCTGCAGCAAATCGGACTCGCCCGCGCCGTTGCGTTCCCTTTCCATTCAGACTGGTTCGTTTGAAGCTGCTGCCATTAGCCGTGGCATCGATAGCGGCCGCGCCGAGCGCCCGATTACCCATGACCTGCTGCTCGATACTGTTAGCGCCCTGGGCGCCAAGCTCGAGCGCATCGAGATCGTTCGCGCCGAGCCGCCGGTGTTCTACGCGACGATCGTCGTGCTGGCCGATGGCGAGGAGCGCAAGATCGATGCCCGCCCCAGCGATGCCATTGCCCTTGCCGTGCGCAGCAATGCTCCCATGTTTGTGGAGGATGACATCATGAATCGCCTGGGCACTGTTTCTACCCACGCCGAGGAAGTCGACGACGAGCAGGAGTTCGAGAAGTTCGACGAGTTCGTCCATACGCTCTCCCCCGATGATTTCTAAATGCGGGGCGGCCAGGTTGTGGAGCGTTCGCTGATGGCCGGCGGCATGTCGGCCGAGGCAGCGGCTATCGCGCGCGAGGCCCAGATGCGCTCTGAGGCTTCTGAGGCGGCGCGCATTGCCTATGTGACGCAGGCCCGCACGCTTCGCGAACGCCGCGGCTCGTTTATCAAGATGGTTGTCATCTCCGCCCTTGTCGCGGCAATCTGTTCACGCCTTCGTGGTACAGTTGGTGCGCTTGGGTTTTCGATCTCTACGGGCCTGGTGATCTGGGGTGTGGTCGACGCGGTAATGCTGACCAGTCAGATCAAGGTGCTCGACAAGCGCGCGATGGATATGATGCGCGCCCGCGACGCTGCCGCCAGGATCGCCGCCGAGGCACAGGAACTGTAACGACGCCGGACTCGATGGGAAGGTCTAAAGATGGCACAGGATATGCAGGACGCCGGTAACGTCTCCGCCGAGCTCGACGCCATGGTGTGCGATCTGATCGGCGCCTTCTTGGACGACCTGGCCGCGGGCGAGAACCCGGGCGTTGTCGTGGCGATCGAGGACGCTGCTTCCAACCGCTATCTGGCGGCGCTCGACGAGGATGGCGAAGAGGCGTGCCTCGAGGCGGCCACCAACTTTATCTCCGAGCACAAGATGGGTCTTAAGGACGAGGGCCTGGGCCGTATCGCCCGCTATGCCATCGGCTATACTGGCTGCGTCGAGATTGACGGCGGCTATCACGATGCTCTGCTCGTGAGCTTCTTCGAAACCACGCTCGAGAGTGGTTTTTCGGCATATGTGCTGTATGAGGGCATGGGCGCCGGCGATGGTTTTATGTGGAGCGACCCTGAACCTGCAGGTGAGGAAACCCCTCTTATCTAAAATCGCTAAAATAAACGAGTTTTCGGTAAAAGGCTCAATATTCCCGCTGAGCGTTGTATCGCTGGGCGGGCCGCATACGCGTGCCGTTTGTATATGGATAGAAGATAGGGGAACTACATGCGCGTAGACAATCTGAGGAACATCGCCATCATCGCTCACGTCGACCACGGCAAGACGACGATGGTCGACAAGCTCCTGCGTGCCACGGACGCCTTCCGTGCCAACCAGCAGGTCGAGGACCGCGTTCTGGATTCCAACGACCAGGAGCGCGAGCGCGGCATTACGATTCTCGCCAAGAACATCTCTATCGAGTACAAGGACGTCAAGATCAACGTCATCGACACCCCGGGCCACGCCGACTTCGGCGGCGAGGTCGAGCGCGTGCTGCGTATGGCCGACGGCGCCCTGCTGCTGGTCGACGCCTTTGAGGGCCCCATGCCCCAGACCCGCTTCGTGCTGCGTCACGCTATCGACACCGGCCTTAAGATCATGATCGTCATCAACAAGATCGATCGTCCGGGCGCCAACCCCGAGAAGGCCTACAACGACTGCCTGGACCTCATGGCCGACCTGGGCGCCACCGACGACCAGCTTGAGTTCGCCATGGAGCATGTGGTCTACGCTAGCGCTATGAATGGCTTTGCCCGCCTTGACCCCAACGACGGCAACATGGACATGTATCCGCTGCTCGATATGATCATCGACGACATGCCCGCGCCCGAGGTCGACGAGAACGCCCCGCTGGCCATGCAGTGCGTGACCATCGACCATTCCAACTTCGTTGGCCGTATCGGCATCGGTCGCGTGTATTCCGGCGCCATCCATCAGGGCGACCAGATTCTGGTTGTGAAGAACGACGGCTCCAGCGCCACCGCTACCGTCAAGCAGCTCTTTACCTTCGACTACCTGGGCCGCACCGAGTGCCAGGAAGTCGGCGCCGGCGACATCGCTGCCGTCGTGGGCATCGACCGCACCGATATCGGCGATGTCTACACCGATCCCGAGAACCCCGTCGAGCTCGAGCCCATCGAGATCGACCCGCCGACCCTGTCCATCGTCTTTGAGGCTTCGACCTCCCCGCTCGTCGGTCGCGACGGCGACATCGTGGGTGCCCGTCAGCTCAAGGAGCGCCTGTTCAACGAGGCCGAGAACAACGTGACCATGAAGATTGAGGAGCTCGAGGACAAGAGCGGCGTCGAGGTCTCGGGCCGCGGCATCCTGCACCTGTCCGTTCTGATGGAGTCCATGCGCCGCGAGGGCTTTGAGTTCCAGGTCGGCCGTCCCCGCGTTCTGTTTAAGAAGGACGAGAACGGCAACAAGATGGAGCCTGTCGAGCAGGCCGTCGTCGAGTGCCCGGACGAGTACTCGGGCAAGGTCGTTGAGGTCTTCGGTACCTCCGGCGGCATCATGACGAGCATGGACACCTCGGGCATCGTGACGCACCTCGAGTTTAAGATCCCGACGCGCGGCATCATGGGTCTTAAGAACCGCATCATGAACGTTACCCACGGCGAGGGCGTGTTCTACCACACCTTCCTGGAGTATGGTCCTTACGCCGGCGAGATCGGCAACCGCCAGAACGGCGCCATGATCTCCATGACCACCGAGAAGGCCGTTGCCTATGCTCTGGGTACGCTGCAGGAGCGCGGCCAGCTGTTTGTTGAGCCGGGCACCGAGTGCTACGAGGGCATGATCGTGGGCGAGCGCAGCAAGGCCGGCGACATGGTCGTCAACATCGCGCGTACCAAGAACCTGGGCAACCAGCGTTCCTCGACCTCCGATATCTCCGTCCAGCTGGTGCCGCCTCGCACCTTCTCGCTGGAGGAGGCGCTGGAGTATATCGCCGACGATGAGCTGGTCGAGATTACTCCCAAGAACATTCGTCTGCGCAAGCGTCTGCTCAACGCCACCGACCGCAAAAAGGCCGCCGTCCGCGCCGGTCAGGTCAACAAATAAGCGCTGGGCTTTATAACGTCTAACGAGAAAGGGCGCCGACCGCGATGGTCGGCGCCCTTTTTGGTGCAAGGGGAAAGGTTCGTTTGCACCACAGTGGGGGCGGTTATCCCCTCCGATCGGCTTTCTGGTCAAAGTTAAGTTGTTTAAACATATACATAATTCCACAGGATATAACCGCTTTGATACAAAACCGTTAACAGATAAAAATCAACTGGTATTACATTAAAAGACCTCTTTACCAGCGGTTTACATGACTGGTGTCTATATTGTATTTTATGCATTGTGGCATAGACGAACCGTCTTAGAAGTTGCCCCCCAATGGGTTCTTGCAATGCGCCAGGTAGGTTCTCGTAGATGTTGGGGTTTGTGTTCGATCCGACGATTCGCCGTATTCCACACTGTGTTGTAGGAATTAAGGGACAACTATGGACGCACACCGCTCACGGTCGCTGGGTATGGCGGCCCTGATCTTCATTTTGATTAGCCTCACCGCCGCTGTTTTTCACGGTGCAGCCCCAGTGCGCGCCGAGGATGCAACGACGCCAACGCCGATTGCGATTGATGAGAAGACAGCGAGCGTTACGGTTAAGCTCTATACCGACGAGTATCGTACTCAGGAGCTAAAAGGTGCCGTGACCTCTGTATCAACCCTTTACGGGGCTTTTTCGGCAAATTTCAAAACTGGCGAGGCTCCTACGCCTGGGAACAATGTTGCCGTTTACAAGTTTCCTGACACCATAGCCGTCGACGATAACGCCGCTGTGGACCTTATGGCGGGAACGGGCACCGATGCCGTAAGAGCTGGCACATGGGAGATTAAAAACAACAAGGCCATCTTTACGTTCGACAAGGCGTGGCTCGCGAAAAACCCTGCGAACATCCATGTCGCGGCCAGCTTCTCGTTCCAGCTTAAAAACAAGGACGTTGGTTCTGGTGGCGTGACATCTGTCGTGTTCACCGGCGTGGGGAAGGTCGATATTTCCACCAAGGACGGTAGCGTTAAGGGAGAGAAGTCGGGGGTTTTCTCTCAGGGCTCCAACGGCGTGGCCAAGGTCACCTGGACCGTTAAGCTCACCGTCGAGCCGTATGCCACAAGCGTTAAGTTCACCGATACGCTAGGCGAGAACTTCAGCTTTGTGGAGGGCAGCTTTAAGCTTGACGGCAAGACGATTGAATCGCAGCCAACAATCGAAGGTCAGACCGCGACCATCGAGAACTTGGGCAGCCTTCCCCGGGGTGTCCATACGATTACGTATGAAACCAAGCTGAAGAGTGACGTCTCCGTGAACAACGGCGAGTATATCAACGAACAGGGAGGCTCCAAAAACACGGCAGCGTGGAAATGGGGCGGCCCTAACGATCGCCAGAACGGCACGGCCACGGCTGCTCCTAGTCAATTTCGTTATGACATGATCAACAAGTCCAACGGCTCGGGCACGTCGTCGGACATCAAATGGACGGTCAGGCTCAACCAAGGCGAGCTTAAGGCTGACATGAGTGGCTACAAGTTCACCGATAAGTTGGACGCTAAACAAACGTATACGGGGAGTTACACGGTTTACAAAGGTACGTCGGAATCGGATGGAGTCAAGATCTACGAGCGTGCTCTTGATTCGTCGAAAGATACCTTTTCCTATACGTTCCCGGACAACCTTAACGATAAGTACGCCACCTACTGCATCGTTTATCACACCAGGATGAACGATACGAATTCCTATGACACCGTGCACAACAATGCGACTATCGAGCATGAAGGCCGCGTCTCGGGAGCAGCCGAAGGCAAGTTTACGCCGCAGCTGATGGGTACGCCGATCACCAAGAGGCGCGTGAGCTCCGACGAGGCCGGGACGACGGGCAGGGCGACGTGGGAGACGAAGGTCGCGCTGAAAGCGATCGTTAATGCGGTCCATCCGGACAAGGTGACGGTGAAGGATACGTTTCAGTCGGCGTGGTCGCAAAATCTCGGCATCGACGTAGATTCCATTTCCATCACAATCGGCGAAACTGTGCTGAAACGGGGCCAGAACGCTGACTGGGACCTGACGGCCAACTGGACGGTCGGTGGAACAAAAAGAAATTTCAACCTTGATATAAATGTGAACGACAAGGTAAAGGCCGCCCTCGAGAACGAGGACTACGCCGTCATCACCTACACCACCACGTCCGATGCGTTGCCGGGCTGGTACTCGAACTTCGCGTCGGTCAGTGCGTCGGGCCTGAACCTTCAGCGGCAGTACACCGACCTCGTTATGTACGTTGTCAACAAAGAAACGACGCCTGCGGTCGAGAAGCCGGAAGCGGAGTCGAAGGTGTCTTGGAGCGAGAGCTTCGACTGGAGCTCCGTCGACGGCTCGGCAGAGAAGGGTGCTTGGCTCGTCGACTGGACAGTGTACGCGAACCGCCAGCAGGGCAACAAGGGCGCAAATGGTGAGTACGAATACTACGGAGCCGGAAAACTCGGCAACAAACCTCTGAATATTGTCGACACACTTCCGGACGGCATGAGCTACGTTGTGAATTCCGCCAAATACACGCTCGTGCAGAATCCCTACGATCAGCATGCCGGCTACGGTAGCGGAAGCGAGGCGGAGACGATCATTTCGGGCAAACAGCTCGATGCCGGCAACGTGAAAAGCAACGGTAGCACGGTCACCTTCTCCATTCCAACAACAGAGCTTGGTGAATTTGCCGGTTACGCCAAACTTACGTATCGGACGGCGGTCAAGCGAGGCAAGCTCGACACCTCTACGAACGAGGTGAAGTTCACTAATTCTGCCAGCGCTAAGTCGGGTGAGAAGGAGTTCAGCTCTGGCAGCGGAACCGTCACCATCAAGAACAACGTTATCAACAAGACCGGCGAGCGGGTCACTGACAGCAATCGCATCAAGTACACCATTCTGGTCAACAAGTCTGCGGTTGCCCTTAAGAGCGACGCTGACATCCTCGAGCTCGTCGACACCATGGATGCCAAGTGCACGTTGGTGCCGTCTACGCTTAAGGTCTATGAGCAGGTGAATGGTGCCTGGTCACCGCTGGCTGATAAGGACTATTCGTCGAAGATGGAGCAAGTCAAGGATGAATCTGGCTCGCGTACGAAGTTGACTCTTGAGGTGCCCGACGGGAAATACCTCAAGGTCGAGTATGAGGTTATCCCGACCGGAAACCCCGGCGAAGAGGTGTCCCTTTCCAACACCGCCGAGCTTGCGGGGGTGACGGAGGGTTCGGCGATCGACGAGCAAAAATGGAAGATTCAAAATGCGTCCGCCAGCGCGGGCGGCAACGGCTACAGCATCACGATGACCAAGTACGACGCCCAGCAGGTCGGCGCGACGCTCGAGGGGGCGAAGTTCACACTCTACAGCGTGGATATGGGCCAGGTTGCGGATGACGGAAATGTAGAGAACGCCAGAACGCCGTTTGACGAGGCCGCGATCGACGTCCCCACCGACGCCAACGGCAAAATCTCGTTCGGCACAAGCGACAAGAAGATGAGTAATTGCGTGCTCTATCAGCTCGTGGAGACCAAGGCGCCTGTTGGCTATGCCAAGGCCGATCCCACGTGGATCATGCTCAAGGGCAGCGCGAGCGACAAGGATTATCAGGCTGCGCTAACTAAGGCAAAGGACATCGTCGACGGTGCGGAGATCATCGACGATACAAAGAAGGACGAGATCTGGGTCTACGACAACCGCATGACGGGCAAGGCGGTTATTAACGCAGAGAAGGTGCTCGCAGGCGGAACGTTCAAGGAAGGTCAGTTCTCGTTCGCGCTCAAGGATGACAAGGACAGGGTGCTCCAAACGGTGACCAACGATGCCATGGGCAACGTCTCCTTCAACGTCGACTACAACAAGGCCGATACCTATACTTATACCATCTCTGAGGTCGTCCCCGAGGGCGCCGAGAACAACGTCAAGGACCACATCACCTACGACAGGACCCAGCACAAGGTTACGGTTAAGGTGGACAACGGTGAGAGGAATCTCGTCGCCACCGTCACCTATGACAATGGCTCTTCGACCCCGCCGACTTTTACCAACAGATACTCGACCACGCTTCCCGAGGCAGGCGGTGCCGGCTTGACTATGACGTATCTGGCTGGCGCTTCGCTGCTGTGCTTTGCCGCGACATGGATGCATGCTCACCGCCATCGCGATCAAGATCGAGGTGGTCGCCGTGAGTAGGCTTTGGTGCCGCTTGTTGGCCGTCGCAACGATAGCTACGGTCGCTATGTTCTCTTTTGCGATGCTGCCCAGGACGGCTCGTGCTGCCGACACCGGTGCCATTACGGTGGACGGTACAGTCGCGACGCGGTATGGCGCGGTTCGTCAAGCCGTTCTTCCCGTGCTTCATGATGCGGGGCTTGATGGCTCGGCATCGGCGGCGCAAGAGACTGCCGAGTGGATGAATGCCGACGGGCATATGACGACCGCGCTGACGGCAAAGCTTGCCCGCGCGATTTGCAATGCCGACGCAACTTCCGTGGCCCTTAACGCGGGCACGGCGGCCGAGCTGCCCTGCGGCTACTGGCTCGTCGTCGCCGACGGCGACGCCATCGGCCAGGGCGAGGCCGGCACCGCGCCGATCATGACCCTGGTCGGCGGCAGCGCCGTTACCGTCAAGCCCAAGGCGGCGACCCCCAAGGTCCAAAAACACGTGCTGGAGGACAGCACCGCCGCCTGGCAGAAGGCCGCCGACGCCACGGTTGCCGACGACCTGTACTGGCGCCTCTCGGCCACGGTCCCGGCGGGGCTCACGGCGTACGACACCTATACGGTACAGTTCGTCGACACCATGAGTGCGGGGCTCGACCCCTCCAAGGTGGCCGCGAGCGTGCGCGTGTACGTGGCGGCGGGCGCGGACGGCGGCTTCGACGTCGTCGCATGTGAGGGCGGCAACGCCAACTCGACGCCGGCTAAAGGGTGGACAGACATTACTTCACAGTGCAAGGTCTCGGTCGAGGGCAATGCCTTCACCGTGCGCACCGGCGACCTCATCGCCGCGCTCGGCGGGGCTGACGCCTTTGCCGCGGGCGCCCGCGTGGTTGCTGTCTACAATGCGCCGTTGGGGGCCAACTGCAATCGAGGCGCCACCAAGGGCAACCCCAACGAGGTCTACCTGCGTTACCCGCGCTCTCCCCTCGTCGACCAGTCCGGCGATGCCGGATTCACCCATACGCCGAGTGATGACGCCACGGCCTATACCTGGGGACTCAGCCTCATCAAGCGCTCGAGCTCGGACGATAAACCGCTCGCGAGTGCCAAACTGCGCATCATCGATGACCGCGGGCGCATCCTAACGACCGACGGCTCGTGGTCGACGGATGCTGACGCGTGCGTCACCACGGGCGCGGACGGCCACGCGGAATTGAGCGGTGTGGACGCGGGTGTCTACACCGTCGAGGAGGCCGCGGCTCCCAAGGGATACGCCGCCTTTGAGGGCAAACGAACGGTAACGGTTACGTCTGAGGGATTGGACGCTAAGCAGGTGGCGGCCGCGAAGCTCAAGGTGACCGTGTCGGTCAAAAGCCCTCTGCGGGTTGATACCGCCGATGCCGGGACGGGTTCGATTGAGCTGTCGGTGCTCAACACCCCGAGCAAAGAAGCAAGTCGTGGCTTTATACCCTCGACGGGAGATAGAACGTTGGTGCTGGTGGCGGCTTTGGCTGCCATCGGAGTGGCGGCTATTGTTGTCGGGCTCGTCATCAAGCGGGGAGGCGGTCGTCGTGAAAAATAATTGCCTTTCATGCTCACTGGCGTACTGCCTCCGTAATGAGTGACGCGCAGGCCTACCGACCTGATGATCATTGGTTTTGAAAAAGTTACTAGAGAACCCTCCAAGAAAAGCGGGGCACCCGGTCGATATGACCGAGTGCCCCGCCTCGTTTGTTGTTGCAAAGTAACCTGACCCCTTTGCACCACCACAAAGGTGCCTGGCCCCTTTGTGGTGATCGGCTGCTAAGCGGTGGGAAGCTCTGGCGTGTTAGCCGGCTGCTGCGGCTTGAGGTGGGCGTTGTGCCAGATGATTTGGATGATGTAGCCGAGCATAAAGACAAAGGCCACGCCGCTGATGAAGCCGCCTACGAGGGGAAGCCCCGTGAGGGCGCCTGCGATTACGCCACCAGCGGCTGCCATGGCGTAGCGGTTCTGGCTGTGTCCGACCATGCGCGCGATCGCGCACCCTGCAAAGGCACTCGACACCAGCGCGATGCCAATAACACCGCACATGAGGGCTCCGGCAAGCGACAGACCAGCGATAGAGATAATTAGCAGTAGGACGGCGGGGACGATAGCAATCGTGCCCAGAAGACCGCTCACCCACAGGGGCATGGGGCGCTGGTGGAGCATACCGGCGGCGCTGGCAGTCGCACGCGGAAAGACGAGCTCGAGCAGCAGAGCGACAAAGCAGGTCGAGAGTGCCGCGGCGACGATACCGCCGATGACATCGTTAACGGTGGAAGTATCCTCGTTCTCGGTGCGGTCGATCTTGAGTGCGCCGACCTCGGCTCCCGCGGCGCGCTCGGGGTCCTCGGAGACGTGCGCGTTCACGGTGCCGGTGATATGGGCGTTCTTGCCCAGGATGAGCTTGTCGGCCCAAACCTCGACATCGCCATCGACGGTGCCGTCGATGGTTACCGTATCGCCCGCGAGCGCTGCCGACTTGGTGGAGCCTCGCAAGGCAACCGTCTCGCCTATCGCGTAGAAACAGTTAGCGGTGCTGTCGGAATTGAGAACGACATGCTGGCCAGCAACGGTCACGCTGCCATCAACCGTGGTCTTGGCAATGTCGATGGTGCGTGCCGCCAGACGGACGGCGCCGCCCACCGTGCAGTCGCGGATGGAGAGGCTCTCGCCTGCCGCAATTATGTCGCGGTCGATGGAGGCGTCGTCCAAGTTGAGGGCCTGACCGGCCCAGTACAGGTCGCCCTCGACGCCGGACGGATTAGAGTCGTTGTCGGTTGCAAGTACGTTGCCTGCCGTGTCCGTGCCGGCAAATGACGCCGTGGGAAGAGCGGTGAGCGCGAGCGCGATGAGCGCGAATGCCATAAGCAGGCAGCGACGCATCTTGTGTGACGGCGCCGCCGCGGTTTGATTGAAAGCCATGGTTGATCCTTTTGTTAGGTGTTTGGCATATACCTAACAGGGTACCCAACGCGCGGGCGCTCTAAAAGAGCCTCTCGGTTGCATTTCGAAGGGTCGTGCCGCGCCACCTACTTTTTGCGGTGCAAAAAGCGTGCGATGTCGTCCTCGGTGGGGCTTTTGATATCAAAGCGTAGCGATAGCCAGCGCAGCCCCATGGTCACCACGACGCAAACGACCAGTGCGACGACATTGCTGACCAAGCCGCTCATGACAAGGCAAACATAGCTTGCCGATCCGGCGATAGCCGCGATGGCATAGAAGTTGGTGCGCTGGAAAATACCCGGCACCACACCCATAAAACCATCTCTCAGCATGCCGCCGCCCACCGCGGTAAAAAAGCCCATCATGATGCACACCGCCGGCGCAAAGCCGTAGACCAGCGCCTTGTCCGCTCCGGTTGCCGCATAAATACCCACCGAGATGATGTCGAGCAGGGGAATGAGTTTTTCGGGCTTGTCGACGATTGCCGGGAAAATGTAGATGATGGCTGCCGTGGCAATGGAAAGCGGCAGCGCCATCGGCTGGTTGAGGATGTAGACGTTGCCCACCTGGAGTGTCATGTCGCGCAAAAGACCGCCGCCCAGGCCGCAAACCACGGCGAGCGCGACGGCGCCCACCAGGTCGAGCTTGTGCTCGCGCGCGACCAGCACACCCGAGATCGATGCCGCGACAACAGCGAACATCTCGAGCCAAAAGGGGATAGCGACCATGGCATCCGAGGCATGTGAGGTAATGGTCATAGCGGCGACGACGGGCAAGATGGGGTCCTTTGGATTACGGATTTGGACAATGCCCGTACATAGTACATGTTCGGCGCCGATTGCGACCCTATTGCTCGGCAAACGGTCGGGACTGGGTGGGGGCATGGCGTTGCTGGAATGCCAGGGGTCCAGAACATGTACGTCACCCTCCAAAAACGACATTTTCCGACATCTTTGGAGGCTGACGTACATGTTTGGATTGAGCTCACAGCATGAGTGAGTTGATTTACTCACATCCGGTATATTTCCCCACTTCAACGGACATAAGAGTTGGATACCGGCTCAGAGCGAGAGGCCCTCAATGGATACCCCTGTTCTCATTTCGCATAAAACCGCATGGCTTGTCCATCATGCACCCCAGAATTTGGTTCAGTCTCTTGCGCGGCACGACTACCAGATAGGCGCACAAGGCATCTCCACCCAGCAACGTGTTGCGCGCATACGACAGGTCCTTACCGACTGCGGCATTCCGTCCGATATGCTTAAGACTATCGATATCGCGGTTGTATTCGAATTTGAGCGAATTCGTACCAAAGGCGTCGTTTGCCACATTCTTGGACAAAATCTTCCCTACGAGCATATTAACGAGTTGACGCCCGGAATCTTCATCACCGACGAAGCCTTTACCTTCGCGCTCGCTGCCGAGTGGATGGATAGGATCGAATATCTCGAATATGGCTATGAAGTTTGCGGCGATTATCGCATGAGGCTCAATCCCGCCGACCCTTATACCGAGCAACCAGCCACCACCTCCAAGGATGAAATAACCGAACTGCTCGATCGGCACCCCGGCAAACCCGGTGCCACACGTGCACGGCTTGCGCTCAGGCACATCTACGATCACTCGGCCTCGCCTATGGAGACCGCTTCGGCAATCGCCCTCTCGCTCCCAACAAGCGAAGGCGGCGTTGGCATCCGAGGTATCGAACTCAACAAACCGCTCGAGATCCCTCAACGTCTCTGGCATTGCGCCAAAGCTCGAACACTCAAAATCGATGCGCTCGTGACCTATAAGCGCAGGGAGCTCGGTATCGAATATAAGGGCGGTTTCACGATGAGCTCGAGCGCAAGGGAGCAGATGCGGAGCGAGAGGCCGTTCTTTCCCATATGGGATATCGAATCGTTACGCTCACTTCGGCTCAGTTCAGTAGTCAGCTCGCCTTTCACCGCGCCATGAACAACATTCGCGAAGCACTCGGCATGCCTCGCTGTACCGACACCGGGTACCAGAGAAAACAAAACGAACTACGCAAGGCACTTATCCGCAACTGGAAAAGCATGCGAGACGAGGAGGCACCTTCCGAATAGTGCCGCTCCCGTGAGCTCAATCCAAACGTGTACGTCAGCCTCCAAAGATGTCGAAAAATGTCGTTTTTGGAGGCTGACGTACATGTTTGGGGAAGCGCGGGATCGAGATGTATTTCGATAACAAAAAAGCCCCCATTTCCGGGAGCTTTCTCAACCAAAATGGCGGAGGAGGAGGGATTCGAACCCTCGTGACCTTATACAGGCCAAACGGTTTTCGAGACCGCCGCATTCAACCACTCTGCCACCCCTCCGCGTGGGGTAAAAACAAAGCAGGCTCGAAGGCCTGCTTTGGAATTAACTGGCGGAGAGTCAGGGATTTGAACCCTGGAGACGCTTTTGACGCCTACACGATTTCCAATCGTGCTCCTTCGGCCACTCGGACAACTCTCCGTTAAATGCGAAAGTCAGTATACACGAGGAATCGCAAAGTGCAAACAGAAAAGTTGGCATTTTTTAAAACGCTTGGCCGCGCTTGACGTTGCAGTGGGGTTTGAGGTGCCAAAAAACGGCTTCCGACCAGCGTGGTTGATCAACTCAATTGTTCAAAAGGGGTATTCATAAGCGACTTGGCAATGAATTTAAAAATCTTCGGGTGGTGCTGTGGACCACTGGTATGCATTTTGCGACCACAGCCTTGTGCCCGTTGACCTGTGGCTTGGCTCAGCTTGTCCCCGCGGTACCGTATCTTGTCCACAAATCCGTCAAGCTTTTGGTCAGGATTTGGTTGGAATGCGCATGAAACGTGGTGCGAGCATGGGCATATGTGGAGGTCATGAGGTTGTAGCTGCATATTCTTGCGGCCTGGGAGGTTGAAAGATATTATTACCAAGTCTTTTCCTGCTTCAGGCGCACCTTCACGACCTGAAGCCACATTTGCCCAGAGGAGGTGACAATATGAAGGCTTATGAACTGCTGTTCTTTGTTGACCCGTCGCTCGACCCCGAGACTCGTCTCGCTGTTATGAAGCGTATCGATACCACGATCGCTGAGGGCGCTGGCAAGGTCGACTCCGTTGACGAGTGGGGCAAGCGCAAGCTCGCCTACGAGATCAACGACCTCACCGATGGTGACTACACCCTCATCAACTTCCACGCAGATCCTACCCAGATCGCCGAGCTTGATCGCGTCCTGCGCATCACCGACGCTGTGGTCCGCCACATGATCGTCCGTCGCGACGACCAGGAGTAAGACTGTCGTTTTGGACTGGGCTTGTGCCCCAAGAGGAAGTAGTGAGTTATGAGCATCAATCGAGTGAACATCACCGGTAACCTCACCCGCGATCCCGAGCTGCGCGCCACCGCCGGCGGAACCCAGGTTCTGTCCTTTGGCGTCGCCGTGAACGATCGTCGCCGCAACGCGCAGACTGGCGAGTGGGAGGACTATCCCAACTTTGTCGACTGCACCATGTTCGGTACCCGCGCCGAGGCCGTGAGCCGTTTCCTGGCAAAGGGAAACAAGGTCGCGATCGAGGGCAAGCTGCGCTACAGCTCTTGGGAGCGCGACGGCCAGCGCCGGAGCAAGCTTGAGGTCATCGTCGATGAGATCGAGTTTATGAGCTCCCGTGGTGGCCAGGGTGGCTACGATCAGGGCGGTTACGCCCCCGCAGCTCCCGCGCCCGCAGCACGTCCTGCCGCACCGGTGGCTACGCCGCCCGCGGTCGACGTCTACGATGAGGACATCCCGTTCTAAGGGTTGTTCACCTATTTTTGAGTGAGAGGCGGCTTCGGTTCGCCGAAGTTGCCAAATGAAAGGTATTTTGACATGGCTAATGATTTTTCTGCACGTCAGCCGCGTCGTAAGTACTGCCAGTTCTGCAAGGAGAACACTGAGTTCATCGACTATAAGGACACTCAGCTTCTCCGTAAGTACATGACCGACCGTGGCAAGATCAAGCCCCGTCGCGTCACTGGCGCTTGCACGCAGCATCAGCATGACATCGCCAACGCCATCAAGCGCGCCCGCGAGATGGCTCTCCTGCCGTACACCGTCCCCGTGGTTTCCTCTCGTGGCAACCGCGACCGCGGCTAAGAAGGGAGACGCATCATGAAGGTTATTCTTCTCGATGAGATCAAGGGCAAGGGCGGTGAGGGTGACGTCGTAGAGGTCGCTCAGGGTTACGCTGAGAACTTCCTGTTCCCCAAGAAGCTCGCTGTTGCCGCCACCAAGGGCAACCTCAAGCAGCTTGACGAGCGTCGCAACAACATCGCCAAGCGCGAGGCCGTCCGTCTGGCTACCGCCAACGAGACCAAGGCTGCCTTCGAGGGCAAGACGGTCACCGTTGACGTCAAGGTCGGCGACGAGGGCATCCTCTTTGGCTCCGTTACCGCCGCTATGATCGCTGACGCCATCAAGGCTCAGCTCGGTATGGACATCGACCGCAAGCGCGTCGAGCTCGGTAAGCCCATCAAGGTTGCCGGTGCCCACACCGTTGCCATCTCGCTGTACCGCGAGATCAAGGCCGAGGTTGTCGTTCTCGTCGGCGTTACCGCCGAGGAGCTCGCTGCCGAGGCTGAGGTCGAGGAGGCCGCTGAGGTCGCCGAGGCCGAGACCGCCGAGGTCGAGACTGAGGCTGCTGCCGAGTAGCATTTGCTGCAACGCAACAATCTTGTTCTAAGAAGGGCTCTCTGGGAAACCAGGGCGCCCTTTTGTTTTTTGCGCTGAGTGAGTGTCATGGTGAACGTTGCGTCGAAGTCCTATATACAGGACCGTTCATCCGTTTGGTTCGGTGATGATTGGCGGCGCGCGGCGCGTTTTGGAACCGTGGCTGATACTATGGATGCTCGCAAGCGATATGAATGAGGATGCTCATGGCATATGACGATAGGGAGACCGGGCTGACGGTCGAGGACCGCGGCTCAAAGTTGGGTCTTCCCCAAAACCAAGATGCAGAGGCCAATGTACTGGCCGCTATGCTGCTATCGCCCGAGGTGGTCGAAGAGGCCCAGGTCGAGCTGCAGCCCGATGACTTCTACCGGCCCATTCATAAGACCATCTATACTGCGATGGTCGATATGTACAACAGCCGCATTCCCATCGACTCCATCTCGCTGATCGATTACCTGCGAAGCATCAACAAGCTCGATGCCGTGGGCGGCGAAGCGTACATTTTGGAGTTGATGGGTCAGACCCTGTCGCTCGTCAACTGGCAGCACCATGCCGCCATCGTTCGACGCGACTCGATGCTGCGCGAGCTGATCGGCGCCACTAACGAGATCAACGCGCTGGCATATAACGCCCCCACCGACACCAAAGAGGTTGTCGAGCTGGCCGAGAGCAAGCTGCTCAAGGTTACGGCGCGCGAGGTCAAGTCGAGCTACAAGACGTTGACCGAGTTTATGGTCGAGGCCTATAACGAGGCCGAGGAAGTGTGCCAGGCCGGTGGCCAGGCTGCGGGCGTGCCCACGGGCTTCCCATCGCTCGACCGCATGCTCATGGGTTTTCGCGAGGGCCAGCTCATCATCATCGGCGCCCGTCCTGCTGTAGGTAAGACGTCGTTCGCTCTGAACCTGGCGCTCAACGCTGCCGCTGCTGGTTATACCGTCGGCTTCTTCTCTCTGGAGATGTCGGGCAAGGAAATTGCCCAGCGTCTGATTTGCGCCTACGCCATGATCTCGATCAGTGACTTCCGCATGGGCCGCATTAGCCCCGAGCAGTGGGCCAATATCAACGAGGCCACGCAGACCTTGTCCAAGCTCGATATTCTGATTGACGATACGCCCGGCACCACAGTGACCGAGATTCGCGCCAAGAGCCGCCGCATGCTCCATAACAAGGAGAAGGCAATCATCATCCTGGACTACCTGCAGCTGGTGAGTCCTCCGCCGGGACGCCGCTCCGAGAGCCGTACCGTCGAGGTTTCGGAGATGTCGCGTGGTTTGAAGATCATGGCCAAGGAGCTCAAGATCCCGCTCATCGCGCTGTCACAGCTCTCGCGTCAGGTCGAATCCCGTACCGGCAAGCGCCCGCAGCTTTCCGACCTTCGTGAATCGGGCTCCATCGAGCAGGACGCCGATATCGTCATGTTCTTGGACCGCTCCGCCGACGAGGCCGAAGCCTCGCGCGACGATCGACCCGACGAGGGCGTTACGCGTATCGTCGTGGCCAAGAACCGTTCGGGCCCGATCGGCGACGTCGACCTGATGTTCCTGCCGGCATCCACCAAGTTCTATGAGCTTGATGGGGCACATGCCGAGGAGTAGGACAGGCGCCCGTTGCACGGGTATACTGGGAATGTTTTGTGCTTCTGCGTGCCGGTGTGGCGCGTAGACAGTCCATGAATGTAAGGAGTAAACATGCCGTCAACCGTTTTGGTCGGTGCCCAGTGGGGCGATGAGGGCAAGGGTAAGATTTGCGATCTGGTCGCCGGCGACTTCGATGCCGTCGTGCGCTACTCGGGTGGCAACAACGCCGGTCACACCATCGTCGTCAACGGCAAGAAGTACGGCCTGCACCAGGTGCCTTCCGGCATCATGTATTCCGACCACGTGTCGGTGATCGGTAACGGCTGCGTCGTCAACCCCAAGGTTGTCCTTGAGGAGATCGACATGTTCGAGGCCGACGGCATCACCACCAAGAACCTCAAGATTAGCGGCAACGCGCATGTCATCATGCCGTACCACATCGATCTGGATGGCGCCTTTGAGCAGAAGCTCGGCAAGAAGAACATCGGTACCACCAAGCGCGGCATTGGTCCGTGCTATCAGGACAAGATGGCCCGCATCGGCCTGCGCATGCAGGACATGCTGGACGAGACGCTGTTCCGCGACAAGTTGGAGACCGCTCTCGCCCGCGTGAACCCCGAGCTCGAGCTCATCTACAACCTGCCCACCTACACCGTGGACCAGATTTGCGACGAGTACCTGCCGATGGCCGAGCGCCTGCGTCCCTACATCACCGAGACGAGCCTGCTGCTCAACAACATGATCGATGAGGGCAAGAACCTGCTGTTTGAGGGTGCCCAGGCGACGCTGCTCGACATCGACCACGGCACCTATCCGTACGTGACGTCTTCCAACTGCACCGCCGGCGGCGCCATTACCGGCTCCGGCGTCGGCATGAAGAACGTCGATCGCGTGCTGGGCGTCATGAAGGCTTATATCACCCGCGTCGGTTCGGGCCCCATGCCCACCGAGCTTTCCTATGAGTCCGAGGCCGGCCACACGCTGACCGAGGAGGGCTATGAGTACGGCGTGACCACCGGTCGTCGTCGTCGTTGCGGCTGGTTTGACGGCCCTATCGCCAACTATGCTTCGCGCGTCAACGGCCTCACCGACATCGCCGTGACCAAGCTCGACGTGCTTTCGGCCTTCGACACCATCAAGGTGTGCGTGGCCTACGACGTCGATGGCGAGCGCTACACGAGCGTGCCCGAGCATCAGGTGCGCTTTGAGCATGCCAAGCCCATCTACGAGGAGCTCCCTGGCTGGAAGTGCGATATCACCGGTTGCCGCAGCTTTGACGAGCTGCCGCAGGAGGCTCAGGACTACGTGGCGTTTATCGAGGATCTGGCACACACCCGCGTAACGTTCATTGGCGTTGGCGCTGGTCGCGAGCAGATCATCAACCGATTCTGGAAGTAATCGGGACTATTTGGTTATTGCGATATACCCCTTTGCAGCCCAAGCGGGCGGCCGAGGGGTATATTTGCTTGCAAAGGGCTCGCGCGGAGCGAGCCGTTAATCCATAGAGGAGGCACCCTTGAAGGCGGACACTCAAACCATCGACATCCTGTTGTTGGGCAGCGGCGGCCGTGAGCATGCTTTGGCAGCTAAGCTCGCAGCATCACCGCTCGCCGGCAAGCTCTACATTGCGCCGGGTAACGGCGGCACCGCGAGCTGCGGCGAGAACGTTGTTCTCGACGACTGCGATCCTGCGGCCGTGGCGGCGTTTGCGCAGAGCCACGGATGCGGACTCGTGGTAATTGGCCCCGAGGCTCCGCTCGTGGCGGGCGTGGCCGACGCCGTGCGCGCGGCGGGTATTCCCTGCTTTGGCCCGGGTGCCGAGGGCGCCCAGATGGAGGGCTCCAAGCTGTTCTCCAAGCAGCTCATGGAGCGCGCCGGTATCCCGACGGCAGCCTACGGCTCGTTTACCGACGAGGCTTCGGCTCTCGCCTACGTGCGCGAGCAGGGCGCCCCGCTGGTCGTCAAGGCCGACGGCCTTGCCGCGGGCAAGGGCGTTATCGTGGCGACCGAACTTGAGCAGGCCGAGGAGGCCGTGCGCGAGTGCTTTGGCGGCACCTTTGGCGATGCCGGCAGCACCGTGGTTATCGAGGAGATGCTCGTTGGTCCCGAGTGCTCGCTGCTGGCCTTTACCGACGGCAAGACCGTGCGCCCCATGGCTACCTCGCAGGACCACAAGCGCGCGCTCGAGGGCGACAAGGGCCCCAACACCGGCGGCATGGGCGTCTACAGCCCAGTGCCCATCGTGACCGATGAGGAGCATGCCACGATGGTGAAGGTCATGGAGCAGACCGTGGCCGAGCTCGCTGCCGAGGGTATCGACTACCGCGGCTGCCTGTACGGCGGCTTTATGCTCACGCCTGCCGGGCCCAAGGTGCTGGAGTTCAATGCCCGCTTTGGCGACCCCGAGACGCAGGTCGTGCTGCCGCGCCTTAAGAACGACCTAGTCGAGGTCATGCTCGCCTGCGCCAACTGCGAGCTTGATCAGATTGAGCTCGACTGGCGCGACGAGTGGGCCGTGGCCGTTGTCCTGACGAGCGCGGGCTACCCCGGCAGCTACGAGAAGGGCAAGGTCATCACCGGTATCGCCGATGCCGAGGCCATGGAGAACGTGACCGTGTACCACGCGGGCACTGCCGTGGTGGACGGCCAGCTCGTGACCAATGGTGGCCGCGTGCTTGCCGTGACCGCTCTGGGCGACACGTTCGAGAACGCTCGCAACCTTGCCTACGAGGCCTGCGAGAAGATTGATTTTGAAGGCAAGACCCTGCGCCACGACATCGGCCTGCGCGCGCTGCGCGGCCGCGACGCCTGGGATGCCTAAAATCCGAGAGGAATGAGACGGATGGACGAGAAGAACGAAGAGCTCGTGGATGCGCAGATCGTTGAAGAGGACAGCCGCATGTATGGGCACGCCGAGGGCGAGCCTGGTGGCGAGGTCGCTGACGAGCCGGCGCTGGTGCTGGGCGACGACGACCCGCACGATGTCGAGCTGCACGAGAAGATTCTTTCGGAGGAGTGCGCCTGGAAGGGCAAGATCCTCGACGTCCACCGTCTTGAGGTTGAGCTGCCCAACGGTCGCCGCAGCGCCCGTGATATCGTTCGCCATCCGGGTGCGGCGGCCGTTGTGGCACTGACCGAGAGCGGCAAGATCGTACTGGTGCGTCAGTACCGCACCGCCATCGACCGCGTGACGGTCGAGATTCCCGCCGGCAAGCTCGATCCAGGCGAGGACCCGCTCGATTGCGCCAAGCGCGAACTGCATGAGGAGACGGGCTTTAGGGCCGGTCGTATTCGCTTTTTGACGTCGATTGTCACGTCCTGCGGTTTTTGCGATGAGATCATCCACATCTACTTGGCTACCAAGCTCGAGTTTGATGCGCCCAACCCCGATGATGACGAGTTTGTCAACGTGGACCTGGTGCCACTGCACGAGCTGATCGATGCCGTGCTCGACGGCAAGATCGAAGACGCCAAGACCGTCGTAGGCGCCTTGGCCTGTGACAGCATCGCACACAGGCTGGGCGGAACTGAGCTTTAAAAGCGAGGGCGACCCTGGGGCAAACACTACTGATTATTTGCCCCAGGGTCTTACGTTATTGTTTTATCTCCGAGGACTGCATGTTTAAGAGGTTTCTTTCGTATTACGAGCCCCAGATGGGGCTTTTTGTTGCTGATACTGTTTGTGCTCTGGTGCTTGCCGCCATTGACCTGGCGTTCCCCATTATCCTGCGCAATTTGACCGGTGGGCTGTTTACTCAGGGTCAGGCTGCCATTATGCAGGCGCTCGGCATGATCGCGGTGGGCTTGGTGCTGATGTATGCCGTCCGCTGCGCTTGCCGCTACTTTGTGAGCTATTGGGGTCACGTGATGGGCGCGCGCATGGAGTCCAAGATGCGCGAGGACCTGTTTGACCAGTATGAGCGCTTTAGCTTTGCGTACTTCGACCGCAACAGCTCGGGTGACATGATGAGCCGCGTGGTCAACGACCTGTTCGATATCTGCGAGGCGGCGCACCACGTGCCCGAGTGGATCATCATCTGCGGCATCGAGATCATCGGCTCGTTTGTGATCCTCTTTACCATCGCCCCGGTGCTGGCACTCGCCATGGCCGTGGTGACGGCAGCGTTTGCGGTCATCATGTTTTGGCAGAACATGCGCATGCGCGAGGTCTTTAGCGACAACCGCAAAAAGATCAGCGGCATCAATGCGCAGCTGCAGGATTCGCTGGCGGGCATGCGCGTGGTCAAGAGCTTTGCCAATGAGGAGACCGAACGCTTCAAGTTCCGCGCCTCAAACAATCGCTATCTTTCGTCCAAGGAGAATATGTATCACGCCATGGGCGTCTATACCGCGACGTATGGCCTGCTCTCGGGTGTGCTCTATGTGATCGTGGTACTGCTGGGCGGCTGGCTGGTCGCCCAGGGACAGCTGCAGGCGGTCGATATGGCGACCTTTGCACTCTATATTTCGCTGTTCTGCACGCCGCTTGAGACGCTCGTCAATTCGGCCGAAACGTATCAGAAGGCTATCGCCGGCTTTAAGCGTATGGACGAGGTGCTCTCGACCGCGCCGGATATCCAGGACAAGCCGGGCGCTACGGGTCTGCAGGTGACTGCCGGCGCCGTGGAGTATCACGACGTGTGCTTTAACTACGAGGATGTTGAGCTGGGCGAGGGCGATGCCGACGAGCGTCCTGTTATCGACCACATGGACCTGTCCATCAAGCCCGGGCAGACCATCGCTTTGGTTGGCCCTTCGGGCGGTGGCAAATCCACGACCTGTTCGCTGCTGCCGCGCTTTTATGACGTGGCTGCCGGATCCATTAGCATCGACGGTCAGGACGTGCGCGATGTGACGCAGCAGAGCCTGCGTCGTGCCATCGGCCTGGTGCAGCAGGATGTCTACCTGTTTGACGGAACAATCGGCGAGAACATCGCCTACGGCAAGCCGGGTGCTACGGCAGAAGAGATCGCCGAGGCGGCCCGCCGCGCCAATATCGATACCTTTATCGAATCGCTTCCGCAGGGCTACGACACCGTGGTAGGCGAGCGCGGCAGCCGTCTTTCGGGCGGACAGAAGCAGCGCGTTGCCATCGCGCGCGTGTTTCTCAAGAATCCCAAGATCCTTATTTTGGATGAGGCGACGAGTGCTTTGGATAACGAGAGCGAGGAGGCGGTGCAGGAGTCGCTCGAAGAGCTGGCACGCGGCCGTACCACGATTATCATCGCCCATCGTCTTTCGACCATTAAGCATGCCGATGAGATTGCGACCGTTGAGCATGGTCGCGTTGTGGAGCGTGGCACGCACGAGGAGCTTCTCGCCCGTGGCGGCACCTATGCCCGTTACTATCGAATGCAGTTCGAAGGTGCGCGTGCGCACGAGCTCGACTGATTGATATGACAGGAAGTTTATGGCTGACAAGAACCCTTTGACTCCGGAAGAAGTGACGGAGTTATTCTCCGAAATCGATGCATCCGGCGTCTTGGATCCCACGCTCGCCAAAAAGCGTACCGAGCGCATGCGTGAGAAGGAGGCTGCGGCCAAGCGCGGTGACAAAGCGGCGCTAGCGCAGCTGCGCAGCGAGGACCGTGCGAGCCAGGCAAAACATATCGACCCGCTGTCCGAGGACGATCCTTCGGGCTCGCAGGTGAGCCATACCATTACGAAGACCGCGATGGCCGTGGTTATCGGTATTTTGGTGCTGATCGTGGGCATGCAGATCGGCTACGGCGTGATGCGCCGTCTGAATACCGCCAACCTGTCCGAGAGCGTTTCGGTTGATACCGTTTCTACAGCACTCAAGGGTGGACTCGAGTGGGGCAACGGCTTTACGCAGTTCCCGCTCGACTTTACCGTTGATGAAGCCGATGAGCGTACGGGCACGGTCGAGGTGACGGTGTTGGACACGTCTTCTGCCAACGAGCTCGAGCTGCTGTCCAACGGGCAGATCCAGGCCGCGGCGCTTGCGACCAACGCGCTGCTCAACGACAAGATCGACCGCGTGGTGTATAACGTTCACGCCTATATCGACGAGGATAGCAACATTCAGCACGATTCCTTCTTTGGCATGTTCCCCGCGCGGGGCCACCAGAGCGCCATTTTGACGTTCGTGTGGACCAAGAGCTCATCCAACGCCACGAGTATCGACTGGAAGATGCGCATCGTGAGTATGGATGACACCATCGCCGAGCGCATTCAGAAGCAGGTGAACTCGGTGTCGTCGTTGATTGAGGACCCGGTGGTGAGCCAGACCAAGATTGACGAGGAAAAGGCCGAACGTGACCTGGAGCATCGTCTGCATGGCCGCGAGATTTTCCGCGGCGGCAAGCCCGATCGCTCACCGTCCGATTTGCTGGAGCAGGACAAGAGAAAGTAAGACGTCATCATCCCGCGTGAGCCACAAGCCTCGCGGGATGATTTTTTAATCCCCGTCCCAGAAAAATCATTATGCATAGAAAGTCATAATTATCATTTCGTAAACATTTCGATGAAATTAACGCCATGAGGCATGCTTGCGGTTACAATACCGCGAGGCCTAACTACACACCTTTAAACCGGTCCTGTGAGACCGGGAAGGAGAACTATGGCGAACAACCATACCGCGGGCGCTGCCGCCCGCACCTTCGCGCCCAGCGAGCTTTGCCAGCGTATGCTGGCCAAAACCAGCAAGGGCACCTGCGGTCCCTGCATCCTGTATCTTGAGGATGGGACCATTTTTTATGGACGTGCATGCGGCGCCGCGGGCACCGCGACCGGCGAAGTCTGCTTCAACACCTCGCTCGAGGGCTACTTTGAGGTCATGACCGACCCGAGTTATGCCGGCCAAATCGTAACCATGACCTATCCGCAGATCGGCAACTACGGTATCGACGAGACCGACGTCCAGTCGGCCTTCCCCGGCGACGCCGTGCGCCCTGCGAGCGCTCCGGCCATGCGCGGCATGATCGTTCGCGACATGTGCGCCACGCCTTCTAACTGGCGCTCGGCCGTCAGCGTGCCGGAGTACCTGCGCGCTCGCGGCATCGTCGCTATCGAGGGTGTCGACACCCGCGCTCTGGTGCGCCATCTGCGCGACAATGGTTCCAAGATGGGCATTATCTCGACCGAGATCTTCGACGTCGACGAGCTTGCCGAGCGTCTGGCCGCAGCGCCCACGCTGGTGGGCGAGAATTTGGTCAAGACCGTGAGCTGCCCCGCGCCTCACGAGTTTGTGTCCGCCGACCTGCCTGCCACGCATGACTTTGCACTTGCGGCTGCCGCTCCTGCCCGTCACAAGGTGGTCGCCTACGACTGCGGCGTCAAGCGCGGCATTCTGGAAGGCCTCGTCCGCGCCGGCTGCGACCTTACCGTCGTGCCGTGGGATACGCCTGCCCAGCAGGTGCTCGACATGAATCCCGACGGCGTCTTTTTGTCCAATGGCCCCGGCGACCCCGATGCCGTGGTGGAGACCTACGAGCAGGTGCAGCAGCTGATCGGCAAGGTGCCGGTCTTTGGTATTTGTCTTGGTCACCAGATGATCAGCCTGGCCTGCGGCGCCCAGATGGAAAAGCTTAAGTTCGGTCACCGCGGTGGCAACCAGCCGGTCATGAACCTGGTGAGCCGTCGCGTGGAGATCACCGCGCAAAACCATGGCTTTGGCCTGCTGTTCCCCAGCTTGGGCAAGCTTGTCCCCGAGCTTTCCGGCGGCGAGACCGAGCATGCGGCCGATGGAGATCTGCGCGTCTGGGTGCGCCGTGGAATCGCGCCGGTCGTGATGAACGAGCGCTTTGGCCGCATTCGCCTGACACATGTGAACCTCAACGACGGCACCGCCGAGGGCATCCAGCTGCTCGACGCCCCGTGCTTCTCGGTCCAGTACCACCCCGAGGCCTCGCCTGGCCCCACCGATGCCCACTATCTCTTTACCGCCTTTACGCGACTCATGGACGGCGAGGAGAGCTACCTGGACATCGACACCGCGAAGGACCGCCTGGCTGGCTGGAATTTCGCCGAGACTGAGACCGAGGAGAACTAACATGCCGAAACGTACTGACATCAAGCGCATCCTCGTCATTGGTTCGGGCCCCATCGTTATCGGCCAGGCCTGCGAGTTCGACTACTCTGGCGCCCAGGCCTGCAAGGTGCTCAAAGAGGATGGCTTTGAGGTCATCCTGGTCAACTCCAACCCGGCGACCATCATGACCGACCCGGGTCTTGCCGACCGCACCTATGTCGAGCCCATCACCGCCGAGTTTATCGAGCGCGTGATCAAGAAAGAGCGTCCGGACGCGCTGCTGCCCACGCTGGGCGGCCAGACCGGTCTGAACGCCGCCGTCGAGCTGGCGAAAGACGGCACGCTCGACAAGTACGGCGTCGAGATGATCGGCTGCGACCTGGCCGCCATCGAGCGCGGCGAGGACCGCAAGCTCTTTAACGAGGCCATGGCCGAGATTGGCCTGGAGGTCGCACGCTCGGGCTATGCCTACAGCGTGGCCGACGCCGAGGCTATCGCCGAGCGCGTGGGCTATCCCTGCGTACTGCGCCCGAGCTTTACCCTCGGCGGCGCCGGCGGCGGCATCGCTCACACTCACGAGGAGCTCGTCTCCATCGTGAGCCAGGGCCTCGAGCTCTCGCCCGCCCACGAGGTGCTGGTCGAGGAGTCCATCGAGGGCTGGAAAGAGTACGAGATGGAGGTCATGCGTGACCACGCCGGCAACGGCATCATCGTGTGCTCCATCGAGAACCTCGACCCCATGGGCGTGCATACCGGCGACTCCATCACCGTGGCGCCGGCGCAGACGCTCTCCGACCTGGAGTATCAGCGCATGCGCGTGGCCTCGCTCGCCATTCTGGAGAAGATCGGCGTCGAGACCGGCGGCTCCAACGTGCAGTTTGCCGTGAACCCCAACACCGGCCGCCTGATCGTCATCGAGATGAACCCGCGCGTGAGCCGTTCGTCCGCGCTGGCTTCCAAGGCCACGGGTTTCCCCATTGCCAAGGCCGCCGCGCGCCTGGCTGTGGGCTACACGCTCGACGAGATCGTCAACGACATCACCAAGGCTACGCCCGCCTGCTTTGAGCCCACGATTGACTACTGCGTTGTCAAGGTGCCGCGCTTTGCCTTCGAGAAGTTCAAGGGTACCGACCCCACGCTCACCACGCGCATGAAGGCCGTGGGCGAGATCATGGCGATCGGCCGCACCTTTGAGGAGGCCTTTGGCAAGGCTATGCGCTCGCTGGAGGATGGTCACCAGGGCATTTGCGCCGGTGGCAAGGAAGGTGCCGATAAGCTGAGCGACGACGAGCTTGCTCAGGCCGTGGCAACCCCGACCGAGCATCGCATCTTCTTTGTGGTCGAGGCCCTGCGCCGTGGCTGGGACATCGTTCGCATCCATGCCATCTGCGGTATCGATCCGTGGTACCTCAACCGTATCAACGATATGGTGCAGGTCCAGGAGAGCATCCGCGGCCTGCGTGTGGAGGATATCGACGCCGACGCGATGCGCCTGCTCAAGCAGTACGGCACGAGTGACGCCGAGATCGCCGCGCTGACCGGCTCGGACGAGCGCTTTGTGCGCGCCTACCGCAAGGGCCTGGGCGTGGTTCCCAGCATGAAGACGGTCGATACCTGCGCTGCGGAGTTCTCGAGTGCCACGGAGTACCACTACAAGACGTACGAGAACATCTACCGCACGAGCCCGGATGCCAAGAAGTGCGTGGCTCCCGACGAGACCACGCCGGCGGACAAGCCCAAGGCGATGATCCTGGGCGCCGGCCCCAACCGCATTGGACAGGGTATCGAGTTCGATTACTGCTGCGTGCACGCGAGCTACGCGCTGGCAGCCCGCGGCTTCGAGACCATCATGGTCAACTGCAATCCCGAGACCGTCTCGACCGACTATGACACGTCCGACCGCCTGTACTTTGAGCCGCTCACCTACGAGGACGTCATGGACGTTATCGATGTTGAGCGCCCCGATGGCGTCGTGGTGACGCTTGGCGGCCAGACCCCGCTTAAGCTGGCGCGCATGCTCGAGGAGAGCGGCGTGAACATCATGGGCACCAAGCCCGATGCCATCGACTTTGCCGAGGACCGCGAGCGCTTCGCCGCTCTGCTCGACAAACTGGGCATCATGTACCCGCCGGCGGGCCAGGCCACCTCGTTTGAGGAGGCCGAGGCCGTAGCCGCGCACATCGGCTACCCGCTGCTGGTGCGTCCGAGCTACGTGCTGGGCGGCCGCGGCATGATGATCGCCTACGATGCCGAGCATCTGCGCGATTACATGGCCGAGGCTGCGCGCATTAGCCCCGACTACCCGGTGTATCTGGACCGCTTCTTGGAGGGTGCGATCGAGTCCGATGTCGACGCCCTGTGCGATGGCGAAGAGGTCTACATTGGCGGCATTCTGGAGCATATCGAGGAGGCCGGTATTCACTCCGGCGACTCTGCGACCTGCATCCCGCCGTTCAGCTTTAGCGAGAGCCTGCAGGCAAAGCTTCGCGAGACCACGCGCCGCATCGCGATGGCGCTGGGCGTACGCGGCCTGGTCAATGTGCAGTATGCCATCAAGGGCGAGACCGTCTACGTGATCGAGGCAAACCCGCGCGCGAGTCGCACCGTGCCGTTTATCTCCAAGGCCACCGGCGTGCCGCTGGCCAAGTGCGCGGCGCGTATCATGGCAGGCGATTCCATCGCGAGCCTGGGCCTGCCGAGCGACGAGCGTCAGCTGGACTGGTTCTGCATGAAGGAAGCCGTTATGCCCTGGGGCCGTTTCCCGGGCGCCGACGTTATCCTGGGGCCCGAGATGAAGTCGACGGGCGAGGTCATGGGTATCGCCAAGAGCTATCCCGAGGCATATGCCAAGACGCAGCTGGCGATTGACTACAAGCTGCCCGACCCGAGCGCCGGCAAGGTGTTCATTAGCGTGTGCGACCGCGACAAGCGTCATATCCTTTCGGTCGCCCGTATCCTGCGCTACCTGGGCTTTGACATCTGCTCCACCGAGGGTACGGCGCGCGTGCTGCGCGGCGGCAACGTGACGTGCGAGGTCGTGGAGAAGATTAGCGGCCCGCACGACGGCGAGCGTCCCAACATCGGCGACCTCATCGCCGATGGCAAGATTGCGGTAATCATCAACACGCCGTACGGCCCGGGTTCGCGTGGCGACGGCTATCTGCTGCGTACCGAGGCGGTGCGCCGCGGCGTGACCTGCGTGACGGCGATGTCTGCCGCCAACACGTACGTGAGTGCCATCGAGGCCGTGCGCGAAGACCAGCAGGGTCACGGTAGCGCCAACGACATGGGCATGGACGTCATCGCCCTGCAGGACCTGCCGCAGCACACGGTGTAGTTGACCTGGCCGGCCGGGGCGGGAGGGGCCGAGATTTCCCCCTTTCGCTCCGGCTGCAAGCAGAGTCGCTCAGGAGGAAACGGCCTGCGGTGACTTGGCTGCACCGTGTGCTGCCGAAGGGGCTTTGCGCGATGACTAGGGCTGAATAAAAAGTGAGTGTGGGGTCCGTCGTTCATTCGAACGACGGACCCCACGTTTTTATTTCAGCCAACGTACGTCATAGCAATCCCCGGTAGGTCGCAGGGCGCTTCGCGGGCGGGCCAGGCTTTATCTGAACGACTTTGCGAAGCAACCGGAGTGAAGATAAAGCCTGGCCCGCCCGCGAAGCGCCACAAAGACCGCAGGGACGGGAGCAGCTATACTACTCTCAGTAGTTAAGGGTCGCGGATCCGCCGCGTCACCGCTCTCAACAGGAGGTCTTTGTTTATGGCAGATCAGAAGCCGGTTGTCGGGATCATTATGGGCTCCAAGTCCGATCTGGGCGTTATGGAAGGCTGCACCGCCGAGCTCGAGGAGCTCGGTGTGCCCTATGAGCTCGTCATTGCGAGCGCACATCGCACGCCGGCGAAGGTCCACGAGTGGGCTTCGACTGCCGCCGATCGCGGTATCAAAGTGATTATCGCCGCCGCCGGCAAGGCCGCTCACCTGGGTGGTGTCGTGGCTGCCTTTACGCCGCTGCCGGTCATCGGTGTGCCTATGAAGACGAGTGACCTGGGCGGCATGGATTCGCTGCTGTCGATGGTGCAGATGCCTTCGGGCGTGCCCGTGGCCTGCGTTGCCATCAACGGCGCCAAGAACGCCGCCATCTACGCCACGCAGATTCTGGGCGCATGCGACCCCGAGTACCGCAAGGTTATCGAGAAGATGAAGCAGGAGATGGCCGACGCCTAGACGTTCCGCCGTTTCGCCGCAGTATAAGGAGAGCCATGTCCGACTATCAGGGAAAACGATTCAAGGCTTCTCAGATTCCCGATCCGTCGAAGCCGGGTGCTGCCCATGCGGCGCAGCAGGGTCGGACATCCTCTCCTCAGCAGCCGCGCGCGCCGCGTTCTGTAACGCCGACGTCCCATCGCCGTCAGGATACGCCGGCTGCGTATCGCCCTTCGTCTTATAGCACCGCTAAGAAGCCGCCCCGGTCTTCATCGCATGCCGCGCCGTCGGATTACACCGAACCGCCGCGCAAAAAGCGCCGCTCCATTATTCCTATTCTGCTCATTATCGTGGGCATCGGTCTGATTGTTGCCGCCGCTGCCATCTTTATCAATGCTCAGATTGGCTATAAGCAGGCGAGCGATTCGTATCAGAAAATCGAGAAGCAATATATAAGCGACAAGGACGCCAGCGGCGTGCCGATTATCGACTTTGATGCACTTGCCCAGACGAATCCCGAGGTTGTGGGTTGGATTTACGCGCCCGGCACCAACATCAACTATCCCGTCGTGCAGACCAACAACAACTCCAAATACCTCAACACGCTGTTCGACGGTACGGCCAATGCATCTGGGGCCATTTTCCTGGATAGCGATGACACCGCGCCGGGAATGGTTGACCAGCAGACCACGATCTACGGCCACCATATGAACGATGGGTCGATGTTCAACGTGATTTCGGATACGACTGACCAGGCAACGTTCGATAGCATTGAATATGTGTACTACATCACACGGGATGCTACGTATAAGCTGCGTCCGCTGGCGACCAAGGTCGTTGAGGATACGTACTCCAAGGCGCGCACGCCCAATTTTGAGGGCGACGACGGGCTCAAGAACTACCTGTCCGAGATGCTCGACGGTGCCTCTGCCGTGGCGAGCGATGCCACTGATCGTGCTGCTTCGGCAACCAAGGTCGTAACGCTTGTGACCTGTCGTTCGTTATCGCTGAGCAACACGCGTGCCGTCATGGTGCTCACGCCGGTCGAGGAATAAGTTGTTCGAGAGTAGCTAAAAAAGCCCCGTTCCAAATTGGCTACTCGACGACGGTAAGGGAGAAATGATGCTCGAGAATGGCAAAACGATGCCTTCGATTGATGCTTGGCTGCGCGAGGCCAAGGCCGATTCGTCGGCACCTGCGTGCGGTATGTATCTGACACATAACGGTGTGGTGCGCGCGACGCCCAAGGCCGAGGCGCGCGGTGTCGAGACCGATGGCGTGGCGCCGGGCCACAAGGTGGGCAGCATGGTGTTCGGCTACGACGCCAGCAAGGTACAGGCCGCCATCGAGGCGACGCGCGCGATGCCGGGTATCGGCTATGTGCGCGTGTGGCTGGCAAGCGGCGAGCTTGCCGTAGGTGACGACATCATGCTCGTGCTCATCGGCGGGGACATTCGCCCGCACGTGGTCGATGCGCTGCAGGCGCTCGTTGGCACCATCAAGAATGAATGCGTGAGTGAGGTCGAGCGCGAGGCGTAGAGGCTTGCGTCGATAGAAGGCTCGTTTATAAAAATGCCCGCCGGTACGTGTGATACCGGCGGGCATTTTGCGTTTTGGGCGCGGTGGGCGCTACACGCGCGTCGCATCCTTGGGGCTCATGGTCATGCTCTGGAAGCGGTTTTCCATAAAGTCATTATCGAAGTACTTGCCGTAGAACTGCGCAACGGGAATATCCGGTTCCGTGCCGTTGACGCGCTGATACCAATAATCGAGCGACTGCAGCGTCATAACGCCATCGACCAGCATAATGATGGTGAAGATGACGGTAGCGGAGTAGCGGCTCTTCCAGGGAATCATGTTGATGAGCTTGAGCAGCCTCGGCAGCAGCAGCTTGATCCAGATGAGGCCACCCAGGCCCCACAGGCAGGCGAAGCCTGTGCAGGTACGTCCGCCGGTAAGGACGGCGAGCGGATCTGGCATGCCAAAGAGCTTCATATGCGAGTAGCTCCACGAGACCACGCCAAACGAGGTCTGCATAAACCAGCCCACGAACACCTCAAAGCTTGCGCCGAGCAGCGCGCTCACCAAAAAGATAATGATGGGGTTCTTTTTATAGAAGCGGTTGAGCACCATGGTCATGAGCACGGCGCCAAATCCGTAGATGGGGCTGAAGGGGCCAAACAGCATGCCGGCGCGGTTCTGGTAGACGCCCGGGTCGTCGACCGTCATGTGCCAGATGTCCTCGGCGATCAAGCCGAGTATGCAGCAGACAAAGAATACCCAGAACAGGTTGAAGTAGTTGAGCTTGATGTAGCCCTCGCCGGTTTCATCGCGCCCGAGCATGCCCTCGGCGGCGGCGTCGCGATCGAGCATCTCCTGCAGGCGGCGCTGCAGCTCGCGCTCCTGGCGCAGCGTGGGGTCGACGGTGGCCGAAAGCGCGACGAGGATGCCGAGCTGGATGGCAGGGCGCAGCAAGAAGGGCCCGATGCCTTGGAGCATCACGTCAACCAAAAGCTCGACGACGGTAAACGCGATAAGGATATAGGACAGACGGGCGGCATTGCGGCGCTGGTTCTTGATGAGGTCCAGGCCAAAGATGATCAAGATGACGGCACTGGCAGCCGAGAGCATGATGCCGGCGACGATAAGGCCGACCGCGACGAGCGTGTTGTCGCCGAGCTTGGCGGCGGCGTTGCCGTTGATGAGCGCGGTGATGACCTGCCAGATAAAGGCGCCGACCGAAGGGAGCGTGCCCACGCCGGACAGGATGCATAGGACGGCGTACACCTTAATGATGAGGGGGGTCTTCTTGACCTCCGTGGCGCTGGGGACGCTGGGGTCGAGTTCGTTTCGATCCATACATAACCTTTCTCGTTTTGCTGTAGGTACAAGGATACGCCGCCGACCTGCCAAAAGACAGGACGAACGTCCCAATTGCAACAATGCAAGCCCCAACGGCGGGCGAGACGCGTCGCAACGGAAGTATGCGGGATCGTCGGCCCCGAGACGGCTGCCCAATAAAATGTTTGGCTGCAAAACGGATTATAAGCTCGGTGGGCTTTTAAAAAGCGCTGTTCATGCGCGGGAGTGCTTGTCTTGCCGTGCGTATAATAGGGCAGGTAACGCCAAATAACGAGGCTCTGAGGGGATGCCATGTCTCAAGAAACCATCCACGCGGTCGAGCGCGCCGCGGGACAGGTGAAGACCATGTCGACGTATGATCCGGACTCCGACCAGCTGCATGAGGAATGCGGCATTTTTGGTGTGTGGGCACCCGATCGCGATGTGGCTCGACTGACGTACTTTGGTCTGCGCGCGCTGCAGCATCGCGGCCAGGAATCGGCGGGAATCGCCGTGGGCGACGGCGGCACGGTTATGGTTCGCAAAGACCTGGGACTGCTCGATCGCGTGTTCTCCAACGCCGACCTGTCGACGCTCTCCGGCCAGCTGGCCGTGGGCCACGTGCGCTATGGCACCGCCGGCGCCAAGAGCTGGGAAGCCTCGCAGCCGCATCTTTCCACCATCAACAGCGTCATTATCGCGCTTGCTCACAACGGCACTCTGGTCAACACCGACGAGTTGCGCCGTCAGCTGATCGAGCTGGGCGTGCCGTTCCTTTCCAATTCGGATTCCGAGGTCGCGACTAAGCTTATCGGCTACTTTACCCAGCGTACGGGCCACCTGCGCGAGGGCATTCGCAAGACCATGGAGCTTGTGCGCGGCGGCTACGCCATGACGCTTATCAACGAGCAGGCGCTCTACGCTTTCCGCGATCCGCACGGCATTCGCCCGCTCGTGCTGGGCAAGCTGGTAGACGAGGGTCTGGACCAGGCCGATGCCGCATCCGTTTCGCAGCTGCCGTCGCAGGACGGCGCCGCTACGGTCGACTCCGCCGTCCGTGTCACGCGCGCCGGCGGCTGGGTCGTTGCTTCCGAGACCTGCGCACTCGACATCGTGGGTGCCGAGTACGTCCGTGACGTCCGTCCCGGCGAGATCTTGCGCATCAGCGCCGAGGGTCTGGTATCCGAGCAGGGCGTGCCTGCAGCCGAAGAGCCCGCCAACTGCATCTTTGAGCAGGTCTACTTTGCCCGCCCCGACTCCATCATGAACGGCAAGAGCGTTTATGCCTGCCGTTACGACATGGGTCGTCAGCTGGCACACGAGGAGCCCGTCGAGGCCGACCTGGTCATCGGCGTGCCCGACTCCGGCCTGCCGCCCGCGGAGGGGTATTCGCACGAGAGCGGTATTCCCTTTGGCGAGGGCCTCATCAAGAACCGCTACGTGGGCCGTACGTTTATCGAGCCCACGCAGGAGCTGCGCGCCATGGGCGTGCGCATGAAACTCAACCCGCTGCGCGACAACATCGAGGGCAAGCGCCTGGTCGTCATCGACGACTCCATCGTGCGCGGCACCACCATGGTGCAGCTCGTCAAGATGCTGCGCAATGCCGGCGCCAAGGAGATTCATATCCGCATCAACTCGCCCGAGGTCATCTGGCCGTGTTTCTACGGTATCGATACCGACGTGCAGTCGCAGCTTATCAGCGCCAACAAGACGGTCGACGAGATTTGCGAGTATATCGGCGCCGATTCGCTGGCCTTCCTTTCGGTCGAGGGCCTGCTGAAGGTCATGCCCAAGGGCGGTTACTGCGATGCGTGCTTTACCGGCCGCTACCCCGTGGCGATTCCCGAGAGCTTTGGCCGCGACAAGTTCATGGAGGGCTTTAAGCCCCGCAACCTGGACAAGCCGCTGCACGTTGATGACGACGCCGTGGTCGAGAAATACGACGATCGCAGCTGGGAAGAGGAACACGGCGAGGCCTAAAACCTGCCATGTAGGGACAGGTTTATTTTGGTAGGTTTTACCTGCTGTTTTGTTGATATGACGGCGCGCGTTGTTATGGCGCGCGCCGAAATGAACGCAACTATGAGCACCGTTTGGCGCCCGCGCGGCGCCACGGTAGTGGGAGAGGAAGGCTCAGATGAGCGACAGCAAGCATGTGACGTATGAGGATGCCGGCGTCGATACCGCCGAGGGCGGCCGCGCCGTTGACGCTATTAAGCAGATGGTTAAGGACACCAACCGTCCCGAGGTCATCGGCGGTATCGGTGGCTTTGGTGGCTTATTCTCGGCCGCCGCGCTTAAGGATATGGAAGACCCGATTCTGATTAGCGGTACCGACGGCGTGGGCACCAAGCTCGTGCTTGCCCAGATCATGGACCGTCACGAGACGGTGGGCCAGGACCTGGTCGCTATGTGCGTCAACGACATTTTGGCTTCGGGCGCCGAGCCGCTGTTCTTCCTGGACTATGTTGCCATCGGTCACATCGAGGCCGGGCACATGGCAAAGATCATCAAGGGCGTGGCCGATGGCTGTAAGCTCGCGGGCTGCGCGCTCGTGGGCGGTGAGATGGCCGAGCACCCCGGCGTCATGGCTCCGGCCGACTACGACCTTGCCGGCTTTACCGTGGGCGTCGTCGACCGTCCCAAGATGCTCGACCCCGCAAACGTCCGCCCGGGCGATGTGATCCTGGGCCTGCCTTCCACCGGCGTGCACTCCAACGGCTACTCGCTCGTGCGCAAGGTCATCGGCGTCGACGGCATTAAGCCGGGCACGCCCGAGGCCGCCGCTAAGGCGGAGGAGCTGAGCCGTCCGCTCGAGGAGCTCGGCGGTGCTTCGCTGGCAGACGCCCTGTTGGCCCCCACGCGCATCTATGTCAAGCCGATTCTGGAGCTGCTGCGCGGTGGCGCTCCGGTGCACGCCATCGCCCACATCACCGGCGGCGGCATCACCGAGAACCTCAACCGCGCGCTTGCCGACGACGTTGACGCCGTGGTCACCCGTAACGGCGCCGAGATGGGTTGGGACGTTCCGCCCGTCATCACCTACGTCTCGCGCCAGGCCGAGCTCGCGCCCAATGAGGCATGCAAGACCTTCAACATGGGCGTTGGCCTGTGCCTGATCGTCGCCCCCGAGGACGAGGCCGCGGTGACCGAGGCTCTGGTCGCGCTGGGCGAGAAGCCGTTCCGCGTGGGCGAGTGCGTCGAGGGTTCCGGTAAGGTCGTGTACTCCGATGAGCGCTAACGAGCAGATGACTGCTGCCGCGAGCCTGGGCTTTGTGCCCTACACCCGTCCGACCGGCACCGATACGGCCGAGCCGCTCAAGATCGGTGTGCTCATCAGCGGTTCGGGTACCAACCTGCAGGCGCTGATCGACCTGATCGCCGCCGGCAAGCTCAACGCTTCGATTGAGCTTGTGGTGTCGAGCCGTCCTTCGGCTAAGGGTTTGCAGCGCGCTGAGCGCGCGGGCATCCAGACGCTCACGCTGTCCAAGGATGTCTATGCCGACCCCATCGCCGCCGACGAGATCATTGCGCACGAGCTGCTCGAGCGCGGTTGCGAGTATGTGGTCATGGCCGGCTACATGCGCATGGTGCACACGCCGCTGCTGGCGGCATTCCCCAATCGCGTGGTCAATCTGCATCCCGCGCTGCTGCCGAGCTTTACCGGCGCGCATGCGATCGACGATGCCTTTGCGCGCGGCGTCAAGGTAACTGGCGTGACCGTGCATTTTGCCAACGAGATCTACGACAACGGCCCCATCATCGCCCAGCGCGCGCTGGCTGTTGAGGAGGGCTGGGACGTCGATACGCTCGAGGAGCACATCCACGCGATTGAGCACGTGCTGTATCCCGAGGTCGTGCAGATGCTCGCCGACGGTCGCGTCCACGTGCTGGAGAGCGGCAAGGTCGCAATTGACGCGCCTCGCGGCTAGCGGCGCACAGTACAATTTAGCCGAGTAGTCAGGGTGGTCATTGGCGCCAAGGCGCGCGTGGCCACCTTTTGTTTTGGGTAGTCATCGGGAACGGTCTTTAACGACTGGTCATTCAAGAACGTCGCAGGTGACTAGATGAGAGAGGTGAGCGCATGGCGGATAACGAAGCACTGTTTACGCCTGAGCTGGTGTTTTTTGATTGGGAGTGTGCGACGCCGGATGAGGTGTTCGCGCGGCTTGAGGGCGAGCTTGCACCACGTGGCTACATTGCATCCGGTTGGCTCGACGCCGTTCGCACGCGCGAGGATGCCTATCCCACGGGTCTTGCCATGCCGGCGGCAAACATTGCCATTCCGCATACCGATCCGGGGTTTGTGGCCAAGCCCTATATCGCGGTGGTGAAGCCCGCCGCGCCCGTGACATTCAACGCTATGGCTGGCATGGGCGCTCCGGTGCCGGCGCAGATCGTCATCAATCTGGGCATCGCCGAGCCGGGCGGCCAGGTCGAGGCCCTGCAGGCGCTCATGAACATCTTTATGGACGCCGATGCCGCAGCCGACGTGCTCGGCCAGACCACGTCCCAGGGTATGGTCGACGCCATCCGCCGTCACTTCTAAGGTGGGGCTGAGTCGGCACTTGGGGACGTTCCTTTTCTGCCGGCAGTAAGGGACGGTCCCCAAGTGCCGGCATATAAAGAACGTCCCCAAGTGCCACATCTGTCCCCTTTGCACCAAAATGGTGCAGATTAACCTGCCCCCAATGCACCAAGCGTGCCGCGGGGGCCGCGTTGTGACACAATGGCGTTTGTTCGATTCGTTATGCGAAAGGCCAACTATGGCAAATAAGAAAAAGAACCCTGCGCCCGAGCCGACGCCCGAGCAGCAGGCTCGCGCTGCCTCCAGCTCTCGCAAGAAGCAGCGCAAGACGTACGTGTCTAAGACCGTCAAGATCGTCCTGGTGGTCATCGGCGTGCTGGCGATGCTGCTTTCCGTCTCGGCGATGGCGTGCTCCGGCCTTATGTCGCAGGCCGAGGACGCCTCGGGCTACAAGCTGACCGGCGGTGTTGCTGCAACTATCAACGGCACCAACCTCACCGAGGACACCGTGACCAAGCAGATCATGAGCATGCGCACGTCCTACGGCTACACCAAGGATAAGGATTGGGCGCAGTATCTGGTTGACAACGACCTCACGCCCAAGAAGTACCGCAAGCAACTCATCGACTCCTACACGCAGCAGATTCTGCTTCAACAGGCACAGAAGGAGAACGGCGTGACGGTGTCTGACGAGGAGGTCGAGAAGGCTTGGAAGGACGCGTGCAAGAGCGCGGGCGGCGCCAAGGCCTTTAAGAAGACCCTCAAGACCTACGGCTATACCGAGGACACCTACAAGGACTCACTCAAGGAGAGTCTGGCGCAGCAGAAACTCAAGGATGCCGTCGCGCCCACGAGCAAGCCCAAGGACAGCGAGATTGTCGATTACATCAACGAAAACCTGTCCAGCTACAACGACGCCCGCCGCTCGTCGAACATCCTGATCAAGGTTGATTCTGACGCTTCCGACGAGGACAAGGCTGCCGCCAAGGCCAAGGCGCAGGAGTGCCTGGACAAGATCAACTCCGGTGAGCTGAGCTTTGAGGACGCCGTTGAGCAGTACTCCGAGGACACCGGTTCCAAGGAGAAGAAGGGCGATGTGGGCTGGGATAAGCTCACCACTTTCGTCGACAGCTACCAGACGGCGCTCGAGGGACTCAACAAGGGCGACGTGAGCGAAGTCGTCGAGTCGACCTATGGCTACCACATCATCAAGTGCACCGACTACTTCCATGTCGATAATCAGGTTGATGACATCAACCAGGTGCCCAAGGACATCAAAAAGTACGTCTCCAACGTGGTGAAGACGCAAGCGGCCAGCACCGCGTACAGCGAGTGGCTGGAGCAGTACAAGAAGGATGCCGACATCACCGTCAACCCCATGCCCAAGGACGTACCCTATAACGTGAGTCTGAAGGGCGTCACCAAGAGTTCGACCGACGATTCGTCGAAGACTGAGTAACCATGGGGCGGTGCTCGCGTGAGTGCCGCCCACGCTATTAGAGAGGATTTGCAGATGACCAACGAAGAGCTGCAGAAAGAAATGATCGCGGCCATGAAGGCCAAGGACAAGGTTCGCCTGTCCATCATTCGCCAGGTCAAGGCCGAGGTGAAGAATATCGAGGTTAACGAGCGCCGCGATGTGACCGAGGAAGACGTCAACAGCATGATCAAGCGTCTGATCAAGCAGACGAGCGAGACGCTGGAGATGTCCATCAAGGCCGGCACCGACCAGGAGCGTACCGACAACCTGACCGAGCAGGTCAAGATTCTGGAGAGCCTGCTGCCCGCGCAGGTTTCGGGCGAGGAGCTCGAGGCCCTGATCGAGCAGGTCATCGCCGAGCTGGGCGCTACTTCCAAGAAGCAGATGGGCCAGGTCATGGGAGCACTCGGCAAGGCCACCGGCGGCAACTTCGATAAGCCTGCCGCGGCAAAGATCGTCGGAGCAAAGCTCGCGTAATATGTTACGCGGTTTTACCAAACCGCGTAACGGCTCGACGCTGCAAACCCGTACACGCGGCAATCTGACGTTCAATTTCAAGGGCGCGACCATAAGGTCTGCGCCCTTTCATTTCACGTCACCTTGCTCGCGTGTACGGGTTTTCGCTGACTTATGCTCAACAAGGGCGGTTGTATTATTTTCGGGCCTGATGAAGGGTACCTCCCCTGGCTGGTCGTTGGGTGCTCATTGGGGACAGACTTAAATGAGTGGGTTAAAGGTTGCGGGTTCTTTACGGGAATGTAGTGTGGGCTGCGGAAACGCGGTTCTTTCCGTACAATAGTTCAACTCGTGTAAACGCAGGGAAGGGACATTCATGGCAGACATGATCGAGATCAAGCATCTCAACAAGTACTTTGGCGACCTGCATGTGCTCAAAGATATCAATCTCACCGTCAAGCGCGGCGAGAAGCTCGTAATGATCGGGCCTTCCGGTTCGGGTAAGTCGACGCTCATCCGTTGCGTCGATTATCTGGAGGAGCCCACGTCGGGCGAGGTCGTCATCGACGGTACGCCGCTCACCAAAAAGAATCACCTGGAGATGGCTCGCAAGTATAGCTCTATGGTGTTTCAGCAGTTCAACCTGTATCCCAACATGACGGTGCTGGGCAACCTGACGCTCGCGCCCATCAAACTGCAAAAGAAGAGCAAGGAGGAGGCGACCGAGATCGCCATCGCTGCGCTCAAGCGCGTCGGCATGGCGCATAAGGCCGGCGAGTATCCGCAGAATCTCTCGGGTGGTCAGCAGCAGCGCATCGCCATCGCCCGTGCCCTGTGCACCAAGCAGCCCATCATCCTGTTTGACGAACCGACCTCGGCACTCGACCCCGAGATGGTCCAGGAGGTTCTGGACGTTATGATCGAGCTTGCGCAGGAAGATATCACCATGATCTGCGTGACGCACGAGATGGGCTTTGCACGCCAGGTGGCCGACCGCGTCATCTTTATGGAGGACGGCCGCATTTTGGAGGAGGGCACGCCCGAGCACTTCTTCGATAACCCCGAGAACCCGCGCTGCCGCGAGTTCCTGTCCAAGATTCTGCACTAGGCGCGGTGATGGACATGACGGATATGACGAGGGCGGCCGTGTCGCGCCGTCACTTTTTGCAGCTGGCGGGCGCCGGCATGCTCGCGTTGACGGGGACCGCGCTTACCGGTTGTGGCAACTCCACCAGTGGCGAGGGCTCCGACAAGGGGTCCAAGCTTGCGGCCATTAAGTCGCGTGGCCATCTGAATGCCGGCGTTAAGAAGGATGTTCCCGGCTACGGCTATTACGACACCGCCAAGGGCCGCTTTGAGGGCATGGAAGTCGATTTGTGCTACCAGATCGCCGCTGCCGTCTTCGGCGTGAGCTACAAGGAGGCCCGCGCCCAGGAGCTTGTCGAGTTTACCGACGTAACGCCCAAGACGCGCGGCCCACTGATCGATAACGGCCAGCTCGACGTGGTCGCGGCGACCTACACCATCACCGACGAGCGCAAGAAGAGCTGGGATTTTTCGACGCCGTACCGCACCGACTACGTGGGACTCATGGTCAAGAAACGTTCGGGCTTTACCTCGATTGAGGACCTGGACGGCAAGGTTATTGGCGTGAGCCAGGGTGCCACCACGCAGGGCCTGATCGAGCAGATGATCAAGGACAACGGCTTTAGCTGCAAGCCCGAGTTTAGGGCCTTTAGCGGCTATCCCATCATCAAGAGTTCGCTCGACGCCGGCAATATCGACGTCTTTGCCATGGACCGCTCCACGCTGGCCGGTTACATGAACGAGACCGTTGAGCTGCTGCAGCCCGAGGTCAAGTTTGGCGAGCAGGGCTACGGCGTGGCGACCAAGAAGGGCTGCGACCTTTCGGCTGTGGTCGATCAGGTAGTTTGCGATCGCCTGGCCGATGGCTGGCTCGACCAAGAGGTCAAGACCTGGGGTCTTGTATAGGCGCATCGTCCAAGGAAGGAATCAAATGCTCGAAGGATTGTTTGACGCCGACCGCTGGTCGACGACATTTCAAAACATGGGGCCCTTCTGGGAGGGCTTTGGCGTGACGCTGCAGGTGGTCGTTGCCGGCCTGCTGCTATCGCTGGTGCTGGGCACGCTGCTGGGCGTGTTCTCTACCACTCGCTCGCGCGTGCTGCGCGCCATAAGCCGTGTGTATGTGGAGTTTTACCAGAACACCCCGTTGCCCGTGCAGGTGCTCTTTATGTACATGGCTGGTCCGCAGTTTTTGCAGGCCATAACCGGTGCCGACCAGCCGGTGCGCATCGCGCCGTTCGTGCTGGGCTTCTTGGGTGTGGGCCTGTATCACGCGGCCTACATTTCGGAGGTCATCCGCACTGGTATCGAGGCGGTTCCGCGCGGTCAGATGGAGGCGGCCCAGAGCCAGGGCTTCACCCGTGCGCAGGCGTACTGGTACATCGTGCTGCCCCAGACATTCAAGATTATTCTGCCGCCGCTGTGTAACCAGGCGCTCAACCTGGTCAAGAACACGTCGGTGCTGGCGCTTGTGGCCGGCGGCGACCTTATGTACCGTTCCGACAACTTTGTGAGTCTGTACGGTTACCTGCAGGGATACATCGTCTGCTGCCTTATGTACTTCATCATCTGCTTTCCGCTCGCCATGCTGGTGCAGTGGCTCGAGCGCCGCTCCAAGGAGCGTCCGCGCGGCGTGAGCCTGGCCGAGCTGGGACTCGACAACGTAGAGGAGGCCTAGCGCATGGAAATCTTCAACGCGACCAACCTGCTCTACATTTGGGGCGGCTTTGTTAAGACGATCGAGATCTCGGCGCTGTCGATCTTTTTCTCGCTCATCTTTGGCACGGTGCTGGCGCTCGTTAAAAGCTATGCGCCCCGCCCGTTCCGTATTTTGGTGAGCGCCTATATCGAGCTGTTCCGCTGTACGCCAAACCTGCTGTGGATTCTGTTTATCTACTTTACGGTGCAGGGTTTGGACATTGTGATTTCGACCATCGCCTTTACGCTGTTTACCAGCGCTGTTATGGCCGAGATTGTGCGTGGCGGCCTCAACTCGATTCCGCGCGGCCAGTTTGAGGCGGCGCAGAGCCAGGGCTTCGGCTTCTTTGCCACCATGCGCTATATCATTCTGCCGCAGACGTTTAAGACGATCATTCCGGCGCTGTTTAGCCAGTGCACGACCGTCATTAAGGACAGCTCGTATCTTTCGGGCATTAACGTGGCCGAGCTCATGTACACGGCAAACGTTGTGATGGCTCACGCGATCGACCTGTCGCAGGTGCTTATGCTCTACGGCCTGGTGTTTGCGATGTACTTTGTGCTCAACTTTGGTATCTCGTTGCTGGTCCGAGCATATCAACGCCGTATTGTGGCAGCGTAGAATGTGGCAAAGGGACAGCCCCTTTGCCACATAGAGAAAGGAATCGCGATGAGCGATCTGGAGAACAAGAAGAATCCTGTGGTCATTACCATCGCGCGCGACTTTGGCGCCGAGGGCCACGAGATTGGTCGCATGCTTGCCGACGAGCTGGGGATTCCGCTGTACGATAACGAGCTGCTGGTGCGTGCGTCGCTGCGCACGGGCGAGTCGCTCGACAAGATGGCCGCCTACGACGAGCGTCTGGCCGTGGAGAACATGGCGTTTCTGCCCGACCGCTACGATGCGCGTTCGTACTCGGATAAGTTGTTCCAAAAGATGAGCCAGGTGATTTTGGATCTGGGCGAGACCGAGAGCTGCATTATCGAAGGCCGCCTGTCCGATTACCTGCTTCGCAACAACCCCAACCACATTGCCGTGTTGGTGACCGCTCCCTTTGAGGACCGCGTCGAGATCGTGCGCAAGAAGCGCGGACTTAACAAAAAGAAGGGCGCCAAGCTGGTCAAGCAGCAGCAGAAGGCGCGCGAGGCGTTCTACAAGCGCTACAGCGCCGGAAAGTGGAAGATGACGAGCGGTAAAGACATCGTCGTCAACCGCGCCAAGCTGGGCCGCGAGGGTTGCAAAGACGTTATTGCCGCAGCCTACCGCTACAAAGTAGCGCAGCTCGAAGGCTAACAGGCCAAAACCACCACAAAGGGGACAGGTGCCTTTGTGGTGGTTGGGGCGGCCGGCATAGAAAAAGTCCCCGCCGGGCGTGTGCTCGACGGGGACTTTGCCGTTTGATGGCTAGCGCTGAGGGTGATTACTCGCCCAGCAGGCTCTTGGTGATCGAAGCGGCGGCCTTCTTGCCGGCGCCCATCGCCAGAATGACCGTAGCGGCACCCGTGACGATGTCGCCGCCGGCCCAGATGCGGGGATCGGTGGTCTGACCGGTCTCCTCGTCGGCGACGATGTAGCCCCACTTGTTGAGCTCCATCTTGCCGCCGATCTTCTTTGCGAAGGGGTTGGCGTTGGTGCCGATAGCCGAGATCGCGACGTCGCAGGGGATCTCCTCGATGGCGCCCTCGATGGGCACCGGGCGGCGACGGCCGGACTCGTCAGGCTCGCCGAGTTCCATCTTCTGGACCTTGACGGCGCACACGGAGCCGTCCTCGCCAGCGACAAACTCGAGCGGGGAGACGAGCGGCAGAACCTCGACGCCTTCGGCCTTAGCATGGTGCAGCTCGGCGCGACGGCAGGGCATCTCGTCCTCGGTACGACGGTAGGCGATGATGGCATGCTCGGCGCCCAGGCGCTTGGCAGTACGGACGGCGTCCATAGCCACGTTGCCGCCGCCAAAGACGACGACGTTCTTGCCGTGCTTGGTGGGGGTGTCGTACTCGGGGAACTTGTTGGCCTTCATCAGGTTCACGCGGGTGAGGTACTCGTTTGCGAAGAAGACGTTGGGCAGGTTCTCGCCGGGGACGTTGAGGAACTTGGGCAGGCCAGCGCCGGTCGCCACGTAGATGGCGTCGAAGCCCTGCTCGAACAGCTCCTCGGCCGTGGCCATGTTGCCCACGACGGAGTTGTACTCAAACTTGACGCCCATGTCCTCCAGGCCGTCAATCTCGCGCTTGACGACCGCCTTGGGCAGACGGAACTCGGGGATGCCGTAGACCAGCACGCCGCCGCCGGTGAAGAAGGCCTCGAAGACGGTAACGTCAAAGCCGTTACGGGCGAGCTCGCCGGCGCAGGTGATGCCGGACGGGCCGGAGCCGACGACGGCGACCTTCTTGCCGTTCTTGGGGGCCATCTTGGGCGTGGAGGCGAGCTCGGGGCGATCACCCAGGAAGCGCTCGAGCTGGCCGATGGCCACGGGCTCGGACTTCTTACCACGGATGCACTTGCCCTCGCACTGGTTCTCCTGCGGGCAGACGCGGCCGCAGATGGCGGGAAGCATGGAGTCCTCGCGGATGGTATCGAGAGCGCCGCCGAAGTCCTTCGCGCGGATCTGCTCGATAAAGCGGGGAATGTTGATGTTGACGGGGCAGCCCTCAACACAGAACGGCTTCTTGCAGTTGAGGCAGCGCTCGGCCTCGGCCAGCGCCATCTCCTCGGTGAAGCCCTTGTCGACGGGGCGGAAGTCGCAGGCGCGCTCGGCAGCCGGCTCCTCGTTATCGGGGGTGCGGGGCGACTTCATATCGGCAACGAAACGACCGTTAACTAGTGGCATGCGCAGCTCTTTTCCTCATAGGCCTTGAGGGACTCGCCCTCTTCGGAACGGTAAGCGGCCTGGCGGGCACGAAGGTCATCCCAGTCGACCAGGGTGGCATCGAAGTCGGGGCCGTCGACGCAAGCGAACTTGGTCACGCCGCCCACCTCGACGCGGCAGCAGCCGCACATACCGGTGCCGTCAACCATGATGGGGTTGAGCGACGCAGTGATGGGGGTATCGTACTTCTGGGCGGTGAGGGTCGAGAACTTCATCATCGGAACGGGGCCGACGCAGAAGACCTGGCTCACGGCCTTGTCCTGCAGCAGGCGCTCCAGCGGAGCGGTGACAACGCCCTGCTCTCCGTAGGAACCGTCGTCGGTGGTGATATGGATGTGGTCCTCGTCGAGGAGCTCGCGGAACTGGTCCTCCATGAGCAGGAGGTCCTTGGTGCGGGCGCCCATGATGGCGTGCACCTCGTGACCGGTCTCGACCAGGTGCTTGGCGACCGGGAAGGCAATTGCCAGGCCGACGCCGCCGCCAATGACGGCGCAGGGGCCCTCGGCCATCTCGGTGGGAACGCCCAGCGGGCCCACGACGTCGCGCAGCGACTCGCCGGCTTCGTAAGTGGACAGCATCTCGGTGGTCTTGCCGATCACCATGAAGATGAACTCGACCCAGCCCTCGTCACCGTTCCAGCCGGCCAGGGTAAACGGGACGCGCTCGCCCGTCTCGTTGGCGCGGACCATGAGGAACTGTCCAGCGTGCGCATGCTTGGCGATTGCGGGCGCCTCGATGCGGAACTTGAACACCTTCTCCGAGAACTGCGTCTTCTCCAGGATCTTATACATAGAACCCCTCTCTTGTTAGGGCCGCCGAACCGTGCCTCCACGGAAATGGACGGTAGCCCGAATAAAACCGTACGCGCACAGGCGTTGTGCAGACATACGGTGCAAATTATACCCTCATGGACATGTCACTTACGTGTGTCTTCGGCGGTTGGGAGCAGGGTTTATCCACTTCGACCTGCCAAAGGGGGAGAGGTTTATTTTGGCAGGTTTTATCAGGCAAAACGGCAAAGGGGGCCGGCCTCGCGCTTCGGTGAGGCCGGCCCCCTTTGGAGCGTTGCATATGTATAGCGGCACAGGGTTTATTGCGACGCAGCCGCCGCGGCGTTTCCGCAGATGAAACCTGCCAAAATAAACATCTCTAAATGGTAGGTTTTAGTGCTTGCCGTTGGCGGAAGCGGCGCCGTTTACGTGATCGCGGGCGTAGATTACGCCGTGGACGATGGCCAGACCGGCGGCATCTGCGGCGCGGGCGCAGGTGTCCTGGAAATCCTCGGCTTCGCGGGCGCGCAGCTGCTTGAGCACGTAGTCTGCCACGGCCATCTTGCCGGGAGGGTTGCCGATGCCGGTGCGGATACGGCTAAAGTCGCGGCTGCCCATCTTGTCGATGATGGAGCGCAGGCCGTTGTGACCGGCATGGCCTCCGCCCACCTTAACACGCACGTCGCCGGCGGGAATATCGAGCTCGTCGTGGATGACGAGCAGCTCCTCGGCCTTGATCTTGTACTCGCGGCAGAGCTTGGAGATGGGCCCGCCCGAGGTGTTCATGTACGACTGCGGCTTGACCAGTACAATCTGGCGCTTGCCGTTCTCTTCCTCGGCATCGTTGATGTTGATGAGCGCGACCTCGGCGCCTGCTTGGTTTTTCCAGTACGTGACGCCGGCCTGACGGGCCAGCTCGTCGATCGCCTTAAAACCGGCGTTGTGGCGGGTCTCGGCATACTCATCGCCAGGGTTGCCAAGTCCGGCAACCATGCGAATCTTAAGCGGCTGTGCAGCTGCCATGTTCATCCTTTCGTTGATTTGTCGCCTGCTATGGTGAGCGACCCTGTTGCCGCTGTCAAATGGAGGGCAATTGAGGTTGTTTGGGGGCGTTTGGACGGCCGTCAAAATCCGAGGTGGACAGTTAGTTCAGATACGTATAAGTTCTGAGGACTCGAATTGCTCAATTCAATGCCGATACGTTGTTTTGGAACTTTAGTTAGTCCATATGACGCTGTTTTGAAGTCTACCCCGCTTTCAAATAGGGCGAATGGTATAGAGATAGCTGCAAAACAGCCTAATTCAATGTGTCTATTTATACGTATTTGAACTAACTGTCCAGCCCTGTTCGACGGCGCACGGGTGATTCGCCGTTTAGACCGGCGCAAGGCCGATTCCGGCCCGCAGAGCGTTGAGCCAAGCGGCCTGACGCTTGCGATAGCCCTTGATGCGATATCGGAATCGGACTCCTGCGAGTCGATGCATCGTTTGGGCGAAGGCTTCGAGTGCAACAAGGTCTTTCATTTGGTCGCGATTGATAACCAGGACGTGGATGCCCATTGCCTTGAGGCCATTATTTCGATTGCCATCGTGGATGCGAGCGTTTTGAAGCTCATGCCCAATTCCGTTGTATTCGTTGTCGACTCCGGCGGCCGGGCAATATAGGTCGCAGATGGCGTAAGGGATGCCGGAGGACATGTTAACCGCAAGAGTGTCGAAGTCGATTCGATAGTTGAGTAGCAGGCCTCCCATGGGCAGGCTGCAACATCCGAATCCGCCAAAGCGCATGGGCGCTCCGAGAACGGCTAACATTAGGGATTCGGCTGGGGATGCAGATCCGGGTCGGGCAAGCTTGACTGCCGTGCGAAACGAGGTGTATGAGCTACTTTTGGCGAAGCGCGCGACCGCCTCGAGATCTTCGATGGTCGTGGCGGGCTCGCATTTGTAGTGCGCCTGTTCGTAGCGGGTTTCGTTCTGCTGTTTGGCTGCCGACTGGCCGCCCAGGCAATCAAGATCGCCCGTCGCTGCGCAGCTATCGCCCTTGGGCCAGATGTCGTCATAGGCGATGGGGTAGGTTGCCTCGGGCGGAAGGGAGTAGGTTCCGAGCAGCTCCATAAGGAGCATCAAGGTTTTGGCGACCGATTCATTTTTAGAACAAAGCATGGCTGTCATGGCAGGAGACGTTGCGTAGATGTCGGCCTCGACGTGCATAATTGCACCTTCAGGAAGCGGAGCGGAGAGAATATGCTGAAGAAGTCGCTTGTCGGGGCGTCTGTTGTCTTCGTTTGAAACGAGAAGATCGAGTAGTTCGGAATCATCTTCATTCCAGGCGTCGAGTATCGAAAGTGCGCCAAAGTCTATCGCGTCATTATTGGGAATGCAGCTAGCCAAGGCCTGTGCTTGCTGTTCACTATCAACGGAGTCCCAGGGTAGGGCAGAGTACGCCCGTCGTGCGCGACGAATTGCGCGGAGGGCGGAGAAATGTGAAATCACGGTCGTCATAGCTATAACGTACTAAGTTGGCGGCAGAATGCGACCGCCATACCGTTCTTTTCGCTCAGCGGGGCGCTGTGCGCCATGAACGGCTGGGTGTTATGAAATCGGTGGAATCGGTTGAGGGGATTGCAGGAAATTGAGCTCTGCCGCGAAGGTTGACGATAGCTACTGGACAGTTAGTTCAGATACGTATAAGGCGACGGGCATTCGAGGCGTTTCTAAGGGCCTTCGAGGGTGATTTGAGGGTAAATATGCGGCGGTTGTACTCGAAAACGATGAGCTTTGGGCGGCATGGCATCCGCCGGGGAGCTCAGAAGGCTCCGAACGGCCCTTTGGGGCTTTAAAAAATACGTATCTGAACCAATTGTCCAGGGAAGGTTGGCGAGGGATAGAAAAAGGGCCGGAAGCGAGCTTCCGACCCTTTAAAAGCATCAAAGATGATGCGATGCGCGTTGGACTACAGCGCGAAGTCGCCGCCGACGAGCGTGGAGACGGGCTCCTCGTGGTAAACGGCGGAGATGGCCTGAGCGAACTCCTCGGCGACCGAGATGGTCTTGATCTTGCCGCCGACCTCGACGGGAATGGCGTCGGTGACGAGGCACTCGACGATCGGGGCGTCGTTCAGACGCTCGATGGCCGGACCGGAGAAGATGCCGTGGGTGGCGCAGACGTAGATGTCGCCAGCGCCCATAGCCTTGAGCTCCTTGACGTTGGCGCACAGGGTGCCAGCGGTGTCGATCATGTCGTCGTTGATGATGCAGGTCTTGCCCTTGATGTCACCGATGATGCCCATGACCTCGGCGGCGTTGTGGCGCGGACGGCCCTTGTGGGCGATGGCCAGGTCGCAGCCGAGCATGTCGGACAGCTTCTTGGCGGCCTTGGCGCGGCCCACGTCGGGGGAGACGACAACCAGGTTGTCGGTGTCGAAGTTCATGTCGTTGTAGTACTGGCCAAACAGCGGCAGTGCGGACAGGTGGTTGACCGGGATATCAAAGAAGCCCTGGATCTGACCCTGGTGCAGGTCGAGGGTGATGATGCGGTCGACACCGGCGCGCTCGAGCAGGTTGGCGACGAGGCGGGCGGTGATGGGCTCGCGCGGGCCGGCCTTGCGGTCCTGGCGGGCATAGCCGTAGTGGGTGATAACGGCGGTGATGGAGCGGGCGGATGCGCGCTTGGCAGCGTCGGTGGCGATGAGCAGCTCCATGAGCATGTCGTTGACGTTGCCGCCGGCCACGGACTGAATCAGGAAGACGTCGGCGCCGCGGACGGTCTCGTCGTAGCGGGCGTAAATCTCACCGTTGGCGAACTGCTTTAGCGTAAGGCCCGAAAGCTCGACCCCAAGGTACTCAGCGATCTTCTGAGCGAGGGGACGGTTGGAGGAACCGGAATACACGCGGATGGACTTGCGCATATTCTCCGACTTCTCGGGATCATTAATCGGCATTACCCTTCTCCTTTATATCGAATGCCATATAGATGCCTTGTTGCATTGTAACCGCGCGGCGGGGTTTATCGAGTCTTGATAACGTCTTTACCGTCAACGGACACGAACCGACCACTCATCCGGTCGCGCAGGTCACGATAGAAAAAGGAGCCGCCCCCATGGGAACAGCTCCTTAGATGCTTGGTAAAACGTTATACCTCGTCGTCCTCGTGCAGACGGCGGCGATAATCGGCGGCCCAGCCCTCAATGTTTACCTGACGGGCGCGACCCAGACCGAGTGCGTCTGCCGGGACCGGTTCAGTGATGACGGAGCCGGCGGCCACGAGCGCGCCGTCGCCGATCTGGGCGGGCGCGACCATCATGGTGTCGGAACCGATGAAGGCATCCTTGCCGATGACGGTCTTGTGCTTGTGCACGCCATCGTAGTTGCAGGTGATGGAGCCCGCGCCCACGTTGACGCCGGCGCCCATGGTGGTGTCGCCGATGTAGGACAGGTGCGGCACCTTGGAACCCTCGCCGATCGTGGACTTCTTGATTTCCACGTGCGTACCGGCCTTGGAGCCGTCGAGCATGTGGGTGCCCGGGCGCAGGTAGGCGCGCGGGCCGCAGTCGACGCCGTTCTCGATGACGGCCTCGATGGCGATGGTCTCATCGATGATGCAGCCGCTGCCGACGGTGGTGTCGGTGAGGCGGCTGTTGGGGCCGAGCTGGCACTCCTCGCCCACGGTGACGTGACCGATCAGATGCGTCTGCGGCCACACGACGGTGTCGCGGCCGATGGTGGCGTCGGGACCGATCCAGGCCTGCGTGGGGTCGATGAACGTGACGCCTTCTGCCATCCAGTGCTCGTTGATGCGGTCGCGCGCGATGGCGGTGAGCTGCGCGAGCTGGATGCGGCTGTTGACGCCCAGGCCGTCGCGGTAGTCGTCGCAGTGGAAGATGGAGACTGCCTGGCCGTGACCCTTGAGGATTTCGAGCATGTCGGGCAGGTAGTACTCGGACTGCGCGTTGTCGTTGCCGATCTCGTTAATGTGGGCGGCAAGCTGCGCGCCGTCGAAGGCGTAGCAGCCGGCGTTGCACTCCAGCAGCGTGGCGGCCTGCTCGGGCGTGCAGTCCTTCTGCTCGATGATGCGCTCGATCTGACCATCGGCGCCCAGCTTGATGCGGCCGTAGCCAAAAGGATCGGGCGGGGTCATGGTCATGACGGTGCAGGCGAGCTCGCCGGTGGCGACGGTCTGCGCGAACTTGGCGACGGTGTCGGCGGTGATGAGCGGCAGGTCGCCGTTGAGCACGACGACGGGGCCTTGCGCGATGCCGCAGGCCTCGAGCGCGACCTTGACGGCATGGCCGGTGCCCAGGCGCTCGGTCTGCTCGACGCACTCGACTTTGGTGGCGCTGTTGGCGTAGGCGCCATCGATGAGGGCGCGCATCTCGTCGGCGTGGCTGCCGATGACGACCACGACGCGGCTGCAGCCGGCCTTGATGGTGGCGTCGACGATCCACTGAACCATGGGCTTGCCTAGAATCTTGTGCGAAACCTTGCAGTGGTTCGACTTCATGCGGGTGCCCTCGCCGGCGGCGAGGATAATTGCGGTTGCGTCCATGTGATCTCCTGTTACGTTATAGAGACGTGTGTTTGGAAACGATACACGGCGCAATATGATACCGCAGGCATATGATGAGCGCGTAACGATTGATGCGCGGCAGCTGAGGCTTGGGCCGGCGGTACGGCGTTTGCGCTGGTTGTGTATGGTGGCGGCGCTGCGGCGTTGACGTTTGAGCGAGGGGATGGGGATGCCCGTGGACACCATGCGAGAGGAATCGGGCAACGAACCCGTCGCGGCATTTTCGATGTCGCATCCGGCGGTGCCGGCGCTCTACATGGTGCTGACGTTGGGGCTCACCATGTTCTCGATGCAACCGGTGCTGATTGCGCTATCGCTTGCGGGCGGGTTGGCGTACGGGCTTGCGACGCGCGGTGTTGCGCGCACGTTGGGCGCGCTTCGCTGGCAGCTGCCGGTGATTTTGATCATTGCGGTGCTCAATCCGCTGTTTAGCGCCTCGGGCTCGACGGAGCTGTTTCGTATTGGCATGCGTGCGGTGTATCTAGAGAGCATGGTTTACGGCCTGTGCATGGGCGGGCTGTTCGTGGCGAGCGTGCTGTGGTTTGAGGCCGCGGCGTCGATGCTCGAATACGACAAGGTACTTGCGCTTTTGGGCAACGCCGCGCCGGTGCTCGCGCTCATGATCTCGATGTGCATGCGGCTTATCCCGCAGTTTTTACGCCGCGGTCGTACGGTACTGGCGGTGCAGGATGCGATTGATGTGCCGGGTCGCGCGCCGGCCGATCCCGTGCGTTCGCGCCTACGGGCATCGAGCGTGTTGATGGGCTGGGGCATGGAAGATTCGCTGGAGCGCGCGGACGCCATGCGCTCCCGTGGATGGGGCGCCGCGACACGTCGCACGACGTACGCGCGGTATCGGCTGGGTCGCGGCGATGTTGCCGCGCTGGTTGGGCTTGCGGTGTTTGGTACCGCTGCGGTGGCGGTGGCATGGACCGCGACAACGCAGTATTCGTTTTACCCGCAACTATCGGTGCCGGCGCCGTGGCCGGGCTATGTCGTGTACGCTGCCTGGATGATGCTGCCCTGCGTGTTGCATGCGATCGATGAGAAGAGGTTCGGCTGATGGCTCGGTTGGATAGGGGACCGGTGTCGGGCGCGGCATACGGCCCGGATATGCCGGCGATTGAGGTGCGGAGCCTGAGCTTTGCCTACCCCGATGCGGATGCTGCGGTGCTCGAGGGACTCGACTGGTCTGTTCCCCAAGGTGCATTTGCGCTGCTTGTCGGCGGTACCGGATCGGGTAAGTCGACGTTGCTGTCGCTACTCAAGCCCGAGATCGCTCCGGCGGGCGAGCGCACTGGCGAACTGCTCGTGCTGGGCGAGAACGTCGCCGACATGGATGTGCGGGCATCGGCGGAGCGCGTGGGCTATGTGTTCCAGGATCCCGAGAACCAGATCGTGTGCGAAACCGTGTGGCACGAGATGGCGTTTGGCCTGGAAAACTTGGGGCTAGCGCGTGATGAGATGCGCCGTCGCGTAGCTGAGACCAGCTATTTCTTTGGGCTGGAAGATTGGCTTCACCGCGATACTGACACGCTTTCGGGCGGTCGCAAACAGTTGCTGTCGTTGGCGGCCGTTCTGACGCTGCGCCCGCGCGTGCTGCTGCTCGACGAGCCCACGTCTCAGCTTGATCCGGTTGCGGAGAAGAATTTCCTGCACGCGCTGTTTCGTGTGAATCGCGAGCTGGGCTGCACGGTTGTTGTGGCGACGCATCAGCCGCGCCCAATGCTCGAATACGCGACGTGTGCGTACCGGATTGAGGACGGTCGCGTGCGCGAGGTGGCGGATATGGCTTCTTTGGGACGCCGAGAATCGCTGTTTTCCGATGACATGTTGGGGTGGGGTGCCATCCGATGTGCAAATAAAGGAGTATTCAGCAGGCGTGAGGACAATTTGGGCTCTCTGGAGCCGCCCGGGGACGTATCGAGCGCGAAAAAAAGTTCGGAATTGGACAAATCGTCCGAATTTGTGGCGCAAACGTCGCTCGAGAACGGCTCGGAAGCCTTCTCGCGCACGGATGGAAGCAGAATACTCCAAAAAATGCACGGCGGGTCGGCTACCACCCTGTCGGAAGGCTGGTTTCGCTACGATCGAGCGTCCGGCTGGGTGCTGCGCGGGCTCGATGCTTCGTTTTCGGCTGGCGCGGTGCATGCAATCGTGGGCGGCAACGGATGCGGTAAGTCGACGATGCTCTCGGTGCTGGCGAAGACCGCCAAGCTGCAGCGCGGCCGCATGGTGCGCGAAGCGGCCTCGGCGGCGCTGCTGCCACAGAATCCCAAGGCATTGCTGGTTGCCGAGACGGTTCGCGATGAGCTGATGGAATGGGCCTCGACCTGCGGATACGACGAGGCCGCAGCACGGGAGCAGACAGCGCGCCTGGGTCTGGCGGGCTTGGAGGCGCGTCACCCGTACGATCTTTCGGGCGGTCAGTGCCAGCTGCTTGCGTTGGCAAAGCTGCTGTTGATTGGCCCCGAGCTGCTATTGCTCGATGAGCCCACCAAGGGTTTGGACCTGGCCAGCCGCCGCATCATCGCCCGTGCCCTGCGTGACCATGCGAAGGCTGGCGGCACCGTCATCATGGCTACGCACGATTTGGACTTTGCCGAGCAGGTAGCCGACGACGTCGCCATGATGTTTGACGGCGAGATTGCCTGCGTGGAGCCCCCGGCCGACTTCTTTGCCGACAACGTGTTCTATAGGGCGTGATGGGATGACGGACTGTCGTTTCTCGCGTTTACTCACAAAACTGGAGATTCCGCTGTTGTTGGCGGTGCCGGCGGTGATGGCAACGGCGTTGCTGGCGGGCGTTGAGCAGGCGGCGCTCGCCATGCTTGTCGTGGTGGCGCTGGTGCTTGCGCTGTTCTTTGCAGGCTACGAGGCGTCGCGACCGGGCCTGCGCCAGATTATGCCCACGCTGGTGCTGGCGGCGCTGGCGGCGGCGGGCCGCATCTTGTTCGGCCCCATTCCCGACTTTAAACCCGTGAGCGCCATCGCCATCATCGCCGGGGCGACGCTCGGGCGTCGCAACGGCTTCATGGTCGGCGCGTTGGCAGCACTGACCAGCAATTTCTTTTTTGGGCAGGGCATGTGGACGCCATGGCAGATGTATGCCTGGGGCCTGGTTGGCTATGTTGGCGGTGCGCTGGCGCATGCCGGTGCGTTCGACCGTGCGGATGGAACCGTGCGCATGCCGGCGCTGATGGCGTACGGCTTTGCTTCGGGTCTGCTGTACGGCGTGGTGATCAACGCGTACGACATTATCGGTTTTGTACAACCGCTCACGTGGGCGGGCGTCGTGGCGCGTCTTGCCACGGCAGTGCCGTTCGATATCACACACGGCCTCGCGACCTGCGTGTTCTTGGCCGCCCTCTACAAGCCTTGGTGTCGACGGATCAACCGCGTTGTCGTGAAATACGGGCTGTAGGGCTGGTTGCGCCGGGGCGTGAATCAATACTTCCGAAGTACCATTTCAAAACTATGCCGGTTTACGGGGCTAGATTAGCGTAGGCCGACCATACCGGCTTTTTTCAAAATAGAGCAAGCCGTTTACCTGAGGTTTTATTATTTCGGAATTGCGTATGGTTGGGGGTTCGCGATTCAGCCCCGTAAACCGGCATAGTTTTGGAATGGCCGGCTGATATGACGGGCATCGTGGCCCTCAGAGAGCCAAATCGATCCGTTTTCCTCCGTCCCCAGACGTCCCCGGGGAATCAGTTGGCGGCGCTTGCCACGAAACTGGCCCATCTACTACGTTTAGCTTGATACCCCCGACCATGACCGCGTTTTACGAAAAACCGCAGGCTTTCTACCTGCGGTTTTCTTTTTGCGTTGTTCGCTGTGGTTGAGGGTAGTGGCTTAAACGTAGTAGATGGGTCAGTTCCGTGGCGGGAGGGCCGCGTGGGTTCCCTCGCGAGGTGAAAATGATCCCTTTTCCTCCGTCCCCAGGGGATCAATTGGGGCTAGAGTTCTAGCGTGAGGGTGACGGGGCAGTGGTCGCTGCCGAAGATGTCGCCGCGGATGCCGGTGTCGCGAACGCCGGCGGCGATTGCGTCGCTTACCAGGAAGTAGTCGATGCGCCAGCCGGCGTTGTTCTTGCGGGCATTAAAGCGATAGCTCCACCAGCTGTAGACGCCCTCAACGTCGGGGTTTGCCGCGCGCCAGGTATCGGTGAAGCCGGCGTTGAGCAGCTCGGTAAACTTGCCGCGCTCCTCGTCCGAAAAGCCGGCGTTGCCGCGGTTGGACTTGGGGTTCTTAAGGTCGATCTCCTCGTGTGCCACGTTAAAGTCGCCGCAAGTTACGACGGGCTTGCCGGTCTCGCGCTCAAGCGCGCTCAAAAAGCCGCGGTAGGCATCGTCCCAGGCCATGCGCACATCGATGCGCGCGAGTTCGTTTTGCGCGTTGGGCGTGTAGACATCCACAAACCAAAACTTGTCGAACTCGAGCGCACAGACGCGGCCCTCGGTTGCGGCTTGGGCGACGAGCTCGGCCGCCTCGCCCTCGCCGGCGTAGGGCAGCAGCGCGTCGGCGCGCAGCACGCGTAGCGGTTCCTGGCGGCTAAAGACCGCGGTGCCCGAATAGCCTTTGCGCTCGGCGTAGCTCCAGGTTTGGTGATAGCCGGGCAGGTCGATATCGACCTGGCCCTCCTGCAGCTTGGTCTCCTGCAGCGCCAGGATATCGACGTCGAGTTCCTGCGCGATCTGGATAAAGCTCGGGTCCTTTTTGAGCACGGCGCGCAGGCCGTTGACGTTCCACGAGGCGAAAGTGTAAGTCTGAGGCATGGTGTCCTTTCGACGGGGTTGGCAGGCTTAAGATTAGCGCAACAGGGGCGGGGTGGGCTCCGTGCATGCTGACTTAAAGGCCGCATGCTGGGACGTCGCCCAACGCTGCCCGACTAACAAGGACGGAGGACTCATATGACGCAGGCAATATCGGACCCCAGGCAGGCCTCCGCCGCGCTGGCGGATCTGTTTGACACCCACAAGCGCGTGGTCTTCTTTGGCGGCGCGGGTGTTTCCAGGGCGAGCGGCATCCCCGATTTCCGCAGTGTGGACGGCCTGTATCACCAGCGGTTTGCCTACCCGCCCGAGACCATGTTGTCGCATAGCTTTTACGAGGCGCATCCTGCGGAGTTCTTCGACTTTTACCGCACCAAGATGATCGCGCTTAACGCTAAGCCCAACCGCTGCCACACCAAGCTGGCCGAGCTGGAGCGCGCCGGCAAGCTCGACGCCGTGGTGACGCAAAATATCGACGGTCTGCACCAGGCGGCCGGCTCGCAGCGCGTGTTCGAGCTGCACGGATCGGTCCATCGCAACATTTGCCAGTCGTGTGGCGAGGTCTATAGCGCCGAGTGGATTTGCTCGCGCGAGCACGAAGATGCCGCAGGCGTGCCCGCGTGCCCCGCGTGCGGCGGTCGCATCAAGCCCGATGTAGTGCTCTACGAAGAGCCGCTCGACGAGCATGTGCTGACCGGCGCCGTCGCCGCCATCGCCGCTGCCGACGCCCTCATTGTGGGCGGGACCTCGCTCGTGGTGTATCCGGCGGCAGGCCTTACGCGATACTTTACCGGCGATACGCTGGCCATATGCAACCTTGCTCCCACCGATCAGGATGCAAATGCCGACCTGCTGATTTCTTGCGACATCGCGGCCGCGTTTGCGTTCTAGCCCGCGCGCGCGGATACAATAGAAAGACTGAGTGCAAAGCGACCCCGCCGCCAGCTCCCCAGACTCGGCGGCGTGGGCATTTTAGGAGGATGTTCATGGCGAACGACAGCAAGACATGGCGGTGCGGAAAGTACGAGCTCAGCTTTGACCGTCCGCGCATCATGGGCGTCCTCAATGTGACGCCCGATTCGTTTAGCGACGGCGGGGAGCACTTCGACCCGGACGCCGCGATCGAGTATGGCCTGGCGATGCTCGACGCCGGCGCCGACATCATCGACGTGGGCGGCGAGTCCACGCGCCCCGGCTTTACCCCGGTCAATCCCGATGAGGAAGCGCGCCGCGTGCTGCCCGTGGTGCGCGCGCTGGCCAAGGAGGGCGCCATCGTCTCGATCGACACGCGTCATGTGGCGGTTGCCAAGGCGGCCGTGCGCTGCGGCGCCTCGATCGTCAACGACGTGACCGGCTTCACCGATCCCAAGATGGTCGAGTTTGTTAAGACGAGCACCTGCGGCGTCATCGTGATGCATGCCGGCGAGGTCGCCGCGCCCACCCGCACGCACGCAACGGTGCAGCTCGATACCTCGGCAGCGGCGTTTGTTGCCGAGAAGGCGCGCGAGGCGGCTGCCGAGG
>UQIT01000009.1 GCA_900541175.1 uncultured Collinsella sp. | reverse complement strand
GGCAAGGCATGACCAGAAGGTCTATGCCTTGCCTTTTTCATGCCAACTTGTTCGCCCTGGGCGGCGCTCGCTGGCGTTGCCGAAACATCGACGTTCCCATAGTCCAAATCTGCAAAAAAGGGATGCCAAAAAGGGACAGGTTTATTTTGGTCGGTTTTATCTGGGCAAACGTGGTCGTCTATCGCAATGCAGTCGTTGAGGACGTTCTTGCTTGACTAGTCGTTTAAGAACGTCCCCAACGACTACATAGCACGAGAGTGGATAATCTTCCGGTTTGAGCCTGCATTCAAGCTTAAAGTGGGAGATTATCCACTCTCGTTTCGTTTGTTGATTTCGATACCTACATTTGTAGGAACAGTTCGTGGAGGCGGGTGTCTTCGTCGAGTTCGGGGTGGAAGGTTACGCCGAGCTGGTTGCCCTGACGGGCGGCGACGATACGGCCGTCGACTTTCGCTAAGGCCTTGGCGTCGCCGTGGACCTCGACGATGCGGGGTGCACGGATAAATGTTAATGGCACTTCACCGTCGATGCCGGACACCTGGCCCTTGGTGCGAAAACTGCCGAGCTGTCTGCCATAAGCGTTGCGCTCAACGAGTACGTTCATGGTTGCTAGGCGCGGCGTTCCCTTATCGTCGTGTGCGGCAAGATCGCGCGCCAATAGAATCAAGCCGGCGCAGGTGCCAAGGACGGGCATGCCTTCAACAATGTGGGTGCGAAGCTCCTCGAGCATGCCCAGCTCATCAAGTAGCTTCCCTTGAACGGTAGACTCGCCGCCGGGAAGTACCAGACGGTCAAAGTCCTGCTTCAAATCAGCCGCCTGCCTCAGCTCAATACAACGTGCGCCCAGCTCGGACAGTCTTGCCTCGTGCTCGGCAAAAGCACCTTGGACCGCCAGCACGGCGACCGTCTGGTCTGCATAATCGCTCATGTGCGATCCTTTCTGCTGGACTAGCGCCCGCGTTCCTCCATGATGATCTCGATTTCGTCGGCGTTGATGCCCACCATGGCCTCGCCCAGGTCCTCCGAAAGCTCGGCGATGAGCTTAGCATCGGTGAAGTTTGCCACGGCCTTGACGATGGCGGCTGCGCGCTTGGCGGGGTCGCCGCTCTTAAAGATGCCCGAGCCGACAAAGACGCCTTCGGCGCCCAGCTGCATCATCAGCGCGGCGTCGGCGGGGGTCGCAACGCCGCCGGCGGCAAAGTTCACGACGGGAAGCTTACCCGTGGCATGGACCTCGCGCACCAGCTCGACCGGAACCTGCAGTTGCTTGGCTGCCTCAAAGAGCTCGTCGTCGCGCAGGGCAACTACGTCGCGGATCTGCTTTTGGATCTTGCGCATGTGACGCACGGCCTGAACGACGTCGCCCGTACCCGGCTCACCCTTGGTGCGAATCATCGTGGCGCCTTCGGCAACACGGCGCAGCGCCTCGCCCAGATCGCGGGCGCCGCAGACAAACGGCACGTCAAACTGGGTCTTGTCGATGTGATAGACGTCATCAGCAGGGGAGAGAACCTCGGACTCGTCGATGTAATCGATCTCGATGGCCTGAAGGACCTGCGCCTCGACAATGTGGCCGATGCGGCACTTGGCCATAACGGGGATGGAGACGGCCTCCTGGATGCCCTTGATCATCTTGGGGTCGCTCATGCGCGAGACGCCGCCTGCGGCACGGATGTCGGCCGGGATGCGCTCGAGTGCCATGACGGCGCAGGCGCCCGCTTCTTCGGCGATGCGCGCCTGCTCGGGCGTGGTGACGTCCATGATGACGCCGCCCTTGAGCATCTGCGCGAGCTCGCGATTAAGTTTGACGCGATCGGCCTTGCTGGTCTGTTCTGCCATGGTTGCTCCCTTGGTTGGCATGTGCATTGCTTGACGGAACATCCTATCGGGGAGCTAGGTATGGCGAAATACTCAGTTTTCGAGATAATTACAAGGTCAGACTAATACCAGATTGAATGACCTAATAAGGTCAGGTGATAGGCTCATGCTTGACTACAATTTGGAAAAACGCGGCGAAGCATCGCTCTATGAGTATGTTTACCAGCAAATTCGAGATGATATCGTAGCTGGACGCATTGCGGCGGGGGAGCATCTGCCGTCCAAGCGCGCCTTTGCCAGTCATCTGGGAATCAGTGTCATTACCATCGAGAATGCATATAGCCAGTTACTCGCTGAGGGCTATATTTGCTCAATGCCGCGTCGTGGCTACTACGCTTGCAAGCTTCCGGATGCACCGGTTTTGCCTTTGGCTTCGCAGGGCATCGACCGAGATACCGTCTCTGTGGGCCTCAGCGCGCATGATGTCAACGGACAGGTCGAGCTGTTCGATGCACTTTCTCCTTCCGCTTTGGAGGCGGCGCGGCTTTGGCAAAGTGCGCTACGGGCGACGCTGGCATCCGAAGACGAGCGCGAAATCTTTTCGCCCGCACCGGCGCAGGGCACCGCTCGGCTGCGACGCGCAATTGCTCACCATCTGCGTGGGACAAGGGGTATGAATGTCGACCCCAACAACATTGTTATCGGTGCAGGCGCCCAGCTGCTCGATACCATGTTGGTTCAGTTGCTTGGCGCTGACAAGGTGTATGCCGTTGAGGATCCGGGCTATTTGCGTCTGACGCGCATCTATCAGGCTATGGGCTGCAAAGTTCGACATATCCCGTTGGATGATGAGGGCGTGGACTTGAGCACTCTGCAGAAAAGCGGGACCGATGTCCTTCACCTGATGCCGTCCCATCAGTATCCGACCGGCCTTGTGACGAGCATTGCGCGTCGCTATGCGCTTCTGAGCTGGGCCGCCGAGCGACCAGGTCGGTATCTCATCGAAGATGACTTTGATTGTGAGTTTCGCCTTGCCGGGAAGCCGATTCCCGCGCTCGCGTCGATCGATGCCGCCCAGTCGGTTATCTACACCAACACGTTTTCGAAGAGCCTTTCATCGGCGTTGCGTTTGGCGTACATGGTGTTGCCCGATGAGCTAATGGAGCGGTTTAGGCGCAACCTTGGTTTCTACGCCTCGTCGGTGAGCTCTGTCGATCAGGTCGCTTTGGCGCGTTTGCTGGAATCGGGTGATTACGAGCGACATGTGAACCGCGTGCGCGTTCGTGCCCGCGAGGCGCGTGATGGCCTGATGGCGCTTGTGCGGAAGGTATTTCCGGCAGGAGAGGTCTCGATCGAGCATGCAGACGCGGGCCTTTACTGCACCGTGGTTGCGGAGCGTGGAGCGGGCGGAAGCTCTTTTGTGCGGGCCCTCACGCGCTCGAGTATCCCTTTTGTCGATATCAGTGACTGTTATTGGTGTGCCGATGGCGCATCTGTCCCTGAAAACTCAAGTCAAATTCTTGTTCAGTATGACGATTTGAGTCCAAAAGCGCTAAATACCTTGGAATCGCAGCTAATGGGAGCACTCTGTAACCTAAGTGAGTAGGCTTTTGGAACTTTGGCGACCAGGCAGTTTTGTAACAAGCTATCTACCTGCGTTTTTGAAAAGCAGGATGACCGGGCTGCTCAAGATGTTCAAAAAAGTCTACTCACTTGTCGCGCAAAGCTTCTGCATGAGAAAAAAATGGGGTTTTCAACAGAACTTCGTCCAGCTCTCGGTAAGCTTTTGGCCAGTTGGGGAGGGCTGTTGAAAACTTGGCAGTCCGTTCGGCACCATTTTTGGCGCGTTCGCGCCAATGCGTGACTGACTAGGTTGAAATTCGTGTTTTCCTGTGCCTATGAAGGATTTACTTTGTGACATATCGGCTTTTAGGTACTGGCGTTTGCCCCCTCAGGTTCGCGCTTTGTGTCCGCCGCTTCCACGGCCGGAAGAAGACCGGCAGCGATATGATCTCGCCCGTAACCCGACTGCTGCGGTTGCGCTCGGCTTTCCGTTGTATACATTGGTTCGGTCGAGAAACAAGCGGACTTGTCCTACCAGCATTAGGCAGCGGCTGTTTCTTGGTGAGCTCCCCAGGGAGTCCGTGCTGGAAACGGAGCATGGATTTTTGATTACGTCTCCTCTACTGACGGCATTCATCATGTCGCGGCATCTGACGGATCTTCAGCTCCTTTTGGTATTGGCGGAGATGTGTGGCTTGTTTGCGGTGTGCGCTCTACCGGCGGCACTTGAGGCCGAGCTTGCGTGTGCAATTGACTCGGGCGCGATTTCGACAACGTTCGGTTGGGTGCGCTGCCCGTCCGAGGACGGCACCACCTCAAATTTATGGCGTCGAGACGCTTTGGTTTTGGGCGGAGACCTTGACCGTTTTTGTTCAGATGTTTGCGGGGTGCGTTACGGCAATAGATTTATGGCGGTATCGCAACTCGTCCCATTGGGTGCCGCGTCGCCTTTTGAGGTCGAGGCGTATTTGTTGCTTGGACTGCCGCGAGCCCTGGGAGGCGAAGGGTTTTGCGGCATAGAGCTCAATGTCGAAGTGACGTTAAGCACAAGTGCTCGAGCGATTGTGGGAAAGTCCCGTGTATATATCGACCTACTTCTTTCTTCGCCGGACGGTAGGCGACAGGTGGCCATTGAATGTCAGGGAAAGGCCTCGCACGGACGCGCAGGGGATGGCTTGCGTGACGCTGACCGCATGACGGCCCTTCAGGCCATGGGCTACGATGTGCTTCTCCTTACACACAGACAGATATCGGATGAGGATAGATTCCGCGCGATCGTTAAGGCCGTATGCAGGATGCTCGATGCTGAATATCGTGATAAAAGCTCGGATGAGCAAAGGGCTGAGGTATTACTCCGGTCTGAACTATTCATTGACTGGACAAAATTGGGAGTAATCGACGGAAAGATGCCCGCTAGACACAAAATGGCTCGATCGTGGACGGCTGCGGTTCTAAGTGAGTAGGCTTTTAGCACTTTGGCGACCAAGCCGTTTTGCAACAAGTCATTTACCTGCGGCTTTATAAAGCAATATGGATGGCGTGCTCGGCAAGTTCCAAAAAGTCTACTCACTTAGTTTTTGACGAGAAGCCGATGCCGAAGGCGGTCCTATTTCAGGGCGTTAACAAGTTCGTGAGGCACGAAAAAGGCCCGAACCAATACGGTCCGGGCCTCATCGAGCTTGAGGTTATGTCTCAGGCGGTTGGCTTAGCCAAAGTAGCGCTTGAGCAGGCCGGCGAAAGCCTTGCCGTGGCGGGCCTCGTCGCGAGCCATCTCGTGCACGGTGTCGTGGATGGCATCGAGGCCGGCGGCCTTGGCACGCTTGGCAAGATCGGTCTTGCCGGCGGTGGCGCCGTTCTCGGCCTCAACGCGCATCTCGAGGTTCTTCTTGGTGGAGTCGGTCACGACCTCGCCCAGGAGCTCGGCGAACTTGGCGGCATGCTCGGCCTCCTCGTGGGCAGCCTTTTCCCAGTACAGGCCGATCTCGGGATAGCCCTCGCGATGAGCGACGCGAGCCATGGCCAGGTACATACCGACCTCAGAGCACTCGCCCTCAAAGTTGGCGCGCAGGTCGGCAACGATGTCCTCAGAGACACCCTCCATCTTGGCGACGCCCACGACGTGCTCGGCGGCCCACTCGAGCTGGCCCTCCTCCTGCTTCAGGAAACGAGAACCGGGAACGCCGCACTGGGGGCACTTAAAATCCTCGGGCAGCTGGTCGCCGTCGAACTCTTCCACATAACCGCAAACGGGGCAAACAAACTTCATGATTCGATCCTTTCGATCGATGGCGATTGTGCGCTCGTCCGGTCCCGTAAGGGCCCTCTCCGGACGTGCGTCTTGACGAGTTCTATTATCCATAAATGCAACCAAATGTGAAGCCTATTAGGAATGATTTTTAATAAAACAATTTCGAGATATGAAGATGTTGATTGATTAACGATTGGGAGGCCGTCTGCGATCTTTGCTGAGTACAATCGGGCGAGCAAATGTTGACCTATCAACAAATGAAGGAGTTTCCTTTATGCATCTAGCCCGTCGTGCCTGGTGCCGAACATATCAGACGGTTTTTCGCATTGCATTGCCGATCCTGCCCTATACCGAGCCGCGCATTTTGGAGCATGCCGAGGATGTGCCCGCGGTGCTTCAAAAGCGCTCGATCCAGAAGGTCCTTATCGTGACGGATCCCGGCATTGCCCGTCTGGGGCTCACGGCACCGCTCGAAACGGCGCTCGCATCCAGGGGAATTGGCGTTGCGGTCTATGCCAAAACATCAGCGAACCCCACGGTTTCAAACGTGGAGGAAGCGGCGTCCCTGTATCGAGAGAGTGCCTGCCGGGCCATTATCGGCTTTGGCGGAGGATCAGCCATGGACTGCGCCAAGGGCGTGGGCGCACGTATTGCGCAGCCAAACAAGCCCATCAACAAGATGCGCGGCCTGCTGCGGGTTCATCGTCGCCTGCCGCTGCTCATCGCCGTTCCCACTACCGCCGGTACGGGAAGCGAAGTCACGCTTGCGGCGGTAATTACCGATGACGAGACGCACTACAAATACCCCATTAACGACTTTGTGCTCATCCCGCGTTTTGCAGTCCACGACCCCGAGTTTACGTGCGGCTTGCCCGCTTCCATTACGGGGCAGACGGGCATGGACGCCCTGACGCATGCCGTCGAGGCCTTTATCGGGCGAAGCACTACGCCCTATACGCGCAAGATGGCGCGACAGGCGGTGAAGCTCATCCACGACAATTTGCTTGAGGCTTATGAGCATGGCGACAACATGCGTGCGCGTCGCAATATGCTTTCGGCGGCGTATAAGGCGGGCGTTGCGTTTACTCGCTCCTATGTCGGATATGTGCATGCCATCGCGCACAGTCTGGGCGGCAGATACGGAATTCCGCACGGTTTGGCCAACGCGATCATCCTGCCGCATATGCTTCGCGCCTATGGCGAAGCTGCTGCTCCTAAGCTCGCCGATCTTGCTCGCATGGCGGGCATTGCGCCGGCTACCGCGCAGGACAGTCTTGCGGCCGAGGCCTTTATCGATTGGGTCGACCGCATGAACGCCGCCTTGGGCATACCCAAATATGTGACGGGCATTCGCCGCTCCGACATTCCCGAGATGGCGGCGCATGCCGATGCCGAGGCCAATCCCCTGTACCCCGTTCCGCTTCTAATGGACCGCTTGGAGCTCGAGCATATGTACGAAGTCGTTGCAGGTGGTATGTTTGAGAGCGAGAATTAGGAGGGCCCATGAACACCGAGGAAATTGCGCGCATCGTCGGCGATCAGCGCGCCTACTTTAAGACGCACGCTACGTTTGATGTTGATGCTCGACGTCGCGCGCTCGCGAGTTTACGCGATGCGGTGCGGGCCCACGAGGCCGATATCGCCCATGCGCTCAAGACCGATTTGGGGAAGTCGCATGACGAGGCCTATATGTGCGAGATTGGTACGTCGCTTTCCGAGATTCGACATCAGATCGCTCACGTGGCTCGGTGGAGTCGTCCGCGCCTGCGTCCGTGCGATCTCGCTAACGCCGTGAGCGTGTGCAAAACGCAAGCCGTGCCCTATGGCGTCACACTCATCATGGCTCCGTGGAACTACCCGTTTTTGCTAACACTCGAGCCGCTCGCCGGCGCCCTTGCCGCGGGCAATACCGTGGTCATCAAGCCGAGTGCCTATGCTCCGGCATCGAGCGCGGTGCTCAAGCAAATCTGTGAAGAGGCATTTGATCCGTGCCTGGTGACGGTTGTCGAGGGCGGGCGCGCCGAAAACGAAGCGCTGCTCGATGAGTGCTGGGACAAGATCTTCTTTACCGGTAGCGTTTCGGTCGGCAAGCTCGTTATGGAGCGCGCGAGCAAAAACCTCACGCCCGTGACGCTTGAGCTGGGCGGCAAGAGCCCCTGCATCGTGGATGCGACGGCAAATTTGAAGGTCGCGGCACGGCGTATCGCCTTTGGCAAATGGCTCAACGTGGGGCAGACCTGCGTGGCGCCCGACTACCTGCTGGTCGATACGCGCGTGCACGACGAGCTGCTGGGCTTCATCAAGGAAGAGGCCCGCCGTATGTTTGGCGAGCATCCGCTCGATAACGAGGATTACGGGCATATCGTCAATGCTAAGCATTTTGCGCGCGTGCGCGGGCTGATCGATCCCGATAAGGTCGTGCTGGGAGGCACGGCGCGCGAGTCGTCGCTCAAGATTGAGCCGACGATCCTAGACGGCGTGACCCCCGATGACGCCGTGATGCAGGAGGAGATCTTCGGTCCCATCTTGCCGGTGCTGACGTTTGAGAGCCTAGACGAGGCCGAAGCGTTTATTACGGATCGTCCGACGCCGCTGGCCCTGTATATCTTTAGCCAGGATCGCGCAGTTCAGCAGCGCTTTGTGCGTTACGTGCCCTTTGGCGGCGGCTGCGTCAACGACACGATTATGCACTTGGCTACGAGCCATATGGGCTTTGGTGGCATGGGTGCGAGCGGTATGGGGCAGTACCATGGACGCGAGAGCTTCGATACGTTTAGCCACAAGAAGAGCATCGTGAACAAGGCAACGTGGCTGGACGTGCCATTCCGCTATGCTCCTTACGCAAGCTGGAAGCACAAGTTCGTGCGCATGTTTGTGCATTAGAAAAGGGCGCAGGTAATACGAACAAGTGTTCCTATTGCCTGCATTTTGCGTTAGACTACTGTTATGGAGCACGGATGGGCCAACTCCCTTTAGAAGGGATTTGGTATGAACGTAAGCGATGTTATTTCGTTATTGGCGTTGTTGATTGCGGCTATCGAACTCGGTCTGTTTATCGGCCGAATGAAATAGCCGCCCCCGCGTAAGCGAAGACGGCCACTTCTCACGATGAAAACGTGTATCGGAGTTGGCAAGACCCGCGGCAACGGGCGCCATCCGTGTTCCTATCTTATCTGCAAGCGTTCTGTTGCGCAAGCGTTGAGGCAAACGATTGAAGGACGCAGACAGGATGTATTTGTGTCCGTACGGGACCGTAGACTTCTCAATAAGGTTACACACCGGTTTATCCGGCCGTTAGAGGAGCTGCTATGTACGAGCCTTCGCGTGTTCTTCTGTCATTTCACATTGCAGGATTTCAGTATGCCGATGGCGCCTTGGTCCTGGGCGATCTTAAAGCGGGCGATAAGCTGACGCTGTGTGCCGAGCGCGATAATCCCCATGACCCTGAGGCGGTTGCGATCTATTACGGCAACACCAAGCTTGGCTATGTTCCGGGAAACGAGGTCGGCCCGCTGTCCTTGATGATGTATTACGGCCACGAGGACGTGTTTGAGGCCCGCGTGCAACAGGTTGCCCCCGAGCGCAGCCCGTGGCACCAGGTGCGCGTTGGCCTCTATGTGGTGGATGCCCGCTAATCGGTAAGGGAGGCTGCCATGCTTGACGACGATGACCTGTTCGATTTAACGGATGATCCGTTTGAGTGGGATATGCTACTCGATGACGATGAGCTGGAGCAGGATCGCAAAAAGCAAAAGGATAAGAACGCCCAGGGCAAAGGTTCGAATAAAAAGAACAAGCGCCGCCGCGGACTGTTCGGCGGGCTCTTTGGCTAACCGTCGCATCGCTGTGTCTGTATACTTAGCACGAGTTGGACGCATTGCGAAATGAGGGCATAGACGATGATGTGGTTTACCGCCGACCTGCACCTGGGCGATACGAATATCTTGCACGACATGGATCGACCGTTTGATTCGGTCGAGGAGATGAATCGCAAGGTCATCGATGCCATCAATGAGTGCGTGGCTGCGGATGACCGCCTCTATATTCTGGGTGACTTTACCTATCGTTTGCCCCCGGCGGAGGCGGTGCGCCTGCGCGAGCGTATCGAATGCCAGAACGTGACGCTCATCCGCGGTAACCATGACGGCGACTGGGAAGATTCTGACGTACCGCAGATTTGGGAAGACGTGCGCGATTACCTGGAGATTGCTCCCGGCTATGCCAAGGGCCATCGTCTGGTTATGAGCCACTACCCCATGCTCAGCTGGAACGGCAAGGCACGTGGCGCCATTATGCTGCACGGACATATCCACAGCAGGGGTGACCGCACCAACGCACGCAACCGCGATCGCGAGCGCCCGATTCTGCGCTATGACGTTGGCCTTGATGCCAACGACTACAGACCCGTAAGCCGTGACCAAATCCTTGACTTCTTTGGACTGTAATTTTCAAACTGTCACTCAAACCACCACAAAGGGGACAGGCACCTTTGTGGTGGTTCTGGCGCCGTTGCCATTATGGCGGCGGCGCCTTTTTTGTCCGTGCGGCGCGGTAGAGTGTAGGCGGTCGAAATTTGCGTCCATCGAGGAGCTGCTATGAACGAGATTAAGTGCCCGCATTGCGGCGAAGTTTTTAAGGTCGATGCGTCCGGCTATGCGGATATTGTCAAGCAAGTACGCGATGCCGAGTTTTCGCGCGACCTGGACGAGCGTGTGAAGGCAGTCCAGCGCGAGGGCGAGCAAGCGCTGGAGCTTGAGCGCTCGCGTTCGACGGCTGCTTTGCAGGAGGCAGAGTCTCAGCGCAACGCTCAGCTTGTCGAGCAGAAGAACACTGCGGATCAGAAACTGGCGCAAGAGGTTGCCAAGCGCGATGCTGAGCTTGCCGAGCTGCGCGCTAAGCTCGAGGGCGCTGCCGCAGAGCGCGAGAGTGCAAGCCAGCGCGCGGCGGTAGAGGCACGAGCCAATGCTCAAAAGGAAAATGCCGAACTCCAGCGTGAGATTGATAGCCTGCGTGCGCAGCTTGGGCGCAAAGATGACGAAGCAAAGCTTGCCGAGTCGGCGGCGCGCAACGCTGCTCAAAACGATTTAGCTGCGCGCGACGCTCAGATTGCTGAGCTGCAGGCCAGGCTCGCCGCGGCGGACAAAGCCCAGGAGATGGCGCTTGCCGCTGCCGCGGCAGAGTCGCAGCGTGAGCTCGATGCCGCTCGCAGCGAGGCCGAGCGCGCGCTTACTGACTATCGCGCGAAGGCGCAGGAGAAGTTTTCCGCCGCAAAGGCTCAGTCCGAGCAAGAGGCCGAGGGCCTGCGTGCCCAGCTGCGCGAGCAGGAACTGATGGCAAAAATGAACCTGTCAGAGGCGGTCGCCGCGGCGGAGCGAGAGCGCGATGAGGCACGTGCCAAACTGACGAGCGAGCTGGCTGTGCGCGATTCTCGCGAGGAACAGGCCAAGGCGGCACACGAGCTCGAGCTTGCGCAGGCCAAGCGTGCGAGCGATGACCTGATTCGCTACAAGGATGAAGAGATCGAGCGCCTTAAGGACATGAAGGTCCGCCTGTCCACCAAGATGGTGGGCGAGTCGCTCGAGCAGCACTGCGAGACCGAGTTTAACCGTCTGCGCATGACGGCGTTTCCTAACGCGTACTTCGAGAAGGATAACGATGCGTCCGAGGGCACCAAGGGCGACTTTATCTTCCGCGAGTGCGACGCAAGCGGTAACGAGGTCATTTCGATTATGTTCGAGATGAAAAACGAGAACGACGAGACCGCGACCAAGCACAAAAACGAGGACTTCTTTAAGAAACTCGATCACGATCGTCGCCAGAAAGGCTGTGAGTACGCGGTGCTCTGCACACTGCTCGAGCCCGAAAGCGAGCTCTATAACGCAGGGATAGTCGACGTGAGTTACCGCTATGAGAAGATGTACGTGATCCGCCCGCAGTTCTTCATTCCCATGATCACGCTGCTGCGCAACGCCGCCATGGGTTCGCTGCGCTATAAGCAGGAGCTGGCGGAGTACAAGCAACAGAACATCGACGTCACGAACTTCGAGGCCAAGATGGAGAAGTTCAAGAACGACTTCGGCCGCAACTATGAGCTTGCGAGCCGTAAGTTCCAGACGGCGATCGAGGAGATTGACAAGACGATTAGCCATCTGCAGAAAACCAAGGAGGCATTGCTGTCCTCCGAGAACAATTTACGTCTAGCCAACAAGAAGGCCGACGATCTTACCATTCGCAAGCTCACCTGGGGCAACAAGACCATGAAGGCGGCGTTTGACGAGGCGCGCGGGGCTGCGACAGGGGCAAACGATGAGCCCGCCGAGGCGGATTCGTATGAGGTCGAGGATACCGAGTAGGGGATAGCGTATCGCGCAAAAAGCGGGGCCGCTGGCGATGTTGCCAGCGACCCCGCTTCGTTTCGTTCCAGTATGTTCGGCTAGTCCTCGAGCAGGTCTTCGATAAAGCCGACGCGGTAGTTTTTGAAGATGACCTCGCCACCGTCTTGCGTGGCGTCCAGATCGACATCGCCCATGATGCCAAAGTCGTGGTCGCCATCCTCGTCAGCAAAGATCTGGTGCACGTGCCATACGTGCGCGGTCTTCTCGTCGGATTCGTCGATGGAAAACATCGCGGCGCTGCGGGCATCTCCATCGGTGAGGATTTCCTCGTGCTGCTCGTGGTAAGCGTCGAGTGCTTTTTGCCAGCGGATCTCGCTCATGCCCCAGTCGTCGTCGAGCTCGCCCAGGTCGCGCACGTGTCCGCGGGCGGCAAGGGTTACGCGGCGGAAGAGTGCGTTGCGCACCAACAGCGTGCAGCCGCGACGGTCCGCCACGACCTCGTCGATGCCCTGCGGCGGCGCGGCATCGAGGGCCGCCGGGTTGCCGGCGTTCTCCCACTCGTCCACCAGGCTCGAGTCGACCGAGCGCACCACAAAGCCGAGCCACGAAATGATGTCGCGCAAGCGCTCATCGCGCTTCTCAATGGGCACGGTGCGATCGAGGGAGCGGTAGGCCTCGGCTAGGTAGCGCAGCAGAATGCCTTCGGAGCGGGCGATACCGAGCTTTTGAATATAGCCCTTAAAATCGCTTGCGCTCTCCAGCATGTCGCGCAGGACGCTCTTGGGCGAGAGCTGGTAGTCGTTGGCCCAAGGAACCTCCTGACAGTACTTGTCAAAGGCGGCGTCCAGCAAGTCCTCGAGCGGCTTTTCGTATGTGACGTCTTGGATGCGCTCCAAGCGCTCCTCATACTCGATGCCGTCGGCCTTCATCTCGGCCATAGCGCGATCGCGTGCGGCACGCTCCTGTGCGCGCAGCACCTGTTTGGGATCCTCGAGCGTTGCCTCGACCATCGAGATCAGATCCATGGTATAGGTCTCACTCTCGGGATCGAGCAGCTCCAACGCGGCAAGCAAAAACGGCGAGAGCGGCTGGTCGAGCGCAAAGTCCTCGGGCAGATCGACCGTCAGCGCATAGTCGATGTCTGGTGCGGCGTCAGTCGGGGCATCGGGTGCGGGCGGCACTTCGGTGCGAACGACGACGCCGGAATCGATGAGCGTGGCGAAGATTTCGTCGGCGCGAACCTCGAGCTTGGCCTTTTCCTCGGGGGTCTGCAAGCTCGTCTCGATGAGGTCGTGTACGCGGACTCGGGCATCGCCGCCCTGCTCGACCACGCTAATCACCATGGAGTGCGTGATGCGAAGGCGCGGCTTGAGCGTCTCGGGCTGCGTCTCGATCAGGCGCTCAAAGGTCTGCTTGTTCCAGGTGACAAAGCCCTCGGGGGCCTTCTTCTTTTTAATCTTGCGGAGCTTCTTGGGGTCGTCGCCCGCCTTGGCCATGAGTTTGGCGTTCTCGATCTCGTGCTCCGGGGCCTCGGCGATGACCATGCCCTCGGTATCGAAGCCCGAGCGGCCGGCGCGACCGGCAATCTGATGGAACTCGCGGGCGCGCAGGCGACGCATCTTGTAGCCGTCGAACTTGGTGAGCGCGGTGAGTACCACGGTGTGGATGGGTACGTTGATGCCGACGCCGAGCGTATCGGTGCCGCAGATGACGGGCAGCAGGCCCTGCTGCGCCAGGCGCTCCACCAGCAGGCGATAGCGCGGCAACATGCCGGCATGGTGCACGCCGACGCCGCATCCAAGCAGGCGTTTGAGAATCTTACCAAAGGCCGTGGAGAAGCTCGTCCCCTTTGCCGCTTCTTTGATGGCCTCGCGCTGCTCCTTGCTGGCGATGCCAAAATTGGCGAGCGACTGTGCCGTTGCAAGGGCGGCATCCTGGCTAAAGTGCACGATATAGAGCGGGGCCTCGCCGCGGCGCATGGCGAGCTCGACCGTGCCCTCGAGGGAGGTCGTCACGTAGTCGTAGCTCAGCGGCACGGGGCGCGGGGCATCGACGACCAAGTCGCAGGTAGCACCGGTGTGTTCCTCGAGTGAGGCGGCGATGGCAGTGACATCGCCGAGCGTGGCGCTCATGAGCATGAATTGCGTGTGGGGCAGGGTGAGCAGCGGCACCTGCCAAGCCCAACCGCGGTCGGGGTCGGCAAAGTAGTGGAACTCGTCCATGGCCACGCAGCCCACGTCGGCATCTTCGCTCTCGCGCAGTGCGTCGTTGGCAAGGATCTCTGCCGTGCAGCAGATGACGGGTGCCTTGGTGTTGATATGCGTGTCGCCGGTAATCATGCCTACGTTATCGCGGCCGAGCACCTGCACAAGGTCGAAAAACTTCTCGCTGACCAGAGCCTTGATGGGAGCCGTGTAGTAGCAGCGCTTGCCCTGCGCCATGCCCATAAAGAGCATGCCCAGCGCGACGAGCGATTTACCCGATCCGGTCGGTGTGCCTAAAATGACGTGATCGCCGGCAGCCAGGTCCATGAGGGCCTCTTCTTGGTGATCCCACAGTTCAATGCCGCGATCGCTCGTCCATTCAAAGAAGCGTTCGAAGGCTTGATCGGGCGTGAGCCACGGTTCGGGCTCGCTGCCGCCCTCGGGCTCCCACCAGGTGGGGGAGAGCGCGCCGAGCGAGCCAAACTCGGCTTCGGTTCCCGTGCCGCCCGAGAATGAGCTGGCGGCGCCGGCGCCGGAGACGGTGCTGGCGGCGGTATCTGTCGTGGTCTGTGCCATGTGGTTGCTTTCTCTCGCCGTTTGTCCGCCAACTATTATGGCGTAGCAGCGGCGCGGGGTGCCAGCGCGCGAGAAAATGCAGGAAATGGGCGTTCTGCCCAGCCGTTTGGTGCAGTTGCCAGCTAAGTGAGTAGACTTTTTGCAATATCGCGAGCACATGGCTTTTGCGCAAGAGCTCTACCTGCGGTTTTAGTTTTCGTTATGCGGGTTGTGCTTGGCTATTGCAAAAAAGTCTACTCACTTAGGTTTGAGGGTCGTTCGCTGACGCCTATTTTCACTTGTTTGCCGACGCCGCGACCATCAGAAGCCCCTAGGACTCCTGCGGCAGGCGCTTCTTGCCTTTGCGGGCGCGGTTTCTAAAGTTCTCGACGGCCTCTTCCATGCCCAGAGGTACATAGGTGAGCGCATCGAGGTTTTCGGGCAGGTAGCAGGCAAGGCTTTGCTCCTGCGCGCGGCCCGCCGCGAGCTGTTCATCGCTGGGCTGCGCTCCAGGTGTGGCGCGAATGCCATAGACGGCGGCACCCATCTCGCGCGTGCGGCGCTCGTACTCGGTCTCGGGATGCTCGGGATGGTCGCGGCGTACGTCGTCACTTACCCAAAGCGTGTCGTAGCCGGCCGCGGCAAACTGTCCCAGGGCGTAATCGCGCAATGGTTTGCTGTCGGTGCGCAGCGTGACGGTGGCGTTGGCTGCAAAGAGCGGGCGGTAGAGCATCAAATGGTCGACATGGACGAGTCGTTTTTTGGCGTACTTGGCCTTGGGCTGCGGCGTGGGAAAGTTGATGGTGATGGCATCGAGCTCGCCTGCGGCAAATAGCTGTGGCAGCGATGCGGCGCCTCGGGGCAGGACGAGTGCGTTGGATAGCTCCTGCTCGCAGATTTTCTGCGCGGCATAGGCAATGCAGATGGGCTCCTGGTCCATGCCGATAAAGAGGGTGTTTGGCTCGTGGCCCGCGCGCTCTACAAGGTACGTTCCCTTGCCACAACCAAGGTCCAGGTGAAGGTGTTCGAAGGGCTTGCTGCCAACTGGCGCACAGGCCTCGCGCCAATCTCCGGCATAGGCCTCGGGGTTCGTCTCAATTGCATCGGCGTAGCGCTCCAGGCGCTCCTCGAGCACAAAGTTCTTAGGCGTGCGAACGTGGACGGCTCCCATGAGGCTCCTTGGTCATAAGTATGGAACGCATGGCTGCGCGTTCCATCAATGGGTTGAAAAAGGGGTGGGCATAGTTTGCCCGAAAGACGCGGTGCGGCTCGACGGCGAGTCGTCGGTGCCTACAGGCGCTTGAGAATCACATAGCGGTTGAGATCGCCGCTGCGACCGTCAGCATGGAAGCGCTCAAGCTCGCGCACGGGGACCTCGCCGCTCTTGTAGAACGTACGGACGCCGCGCACCAGGTCGGTGATCTGCTGATCGTCAAAGTGATGGCAATAACGGTAGGCGTGACGGTCGTTTTGCCAGCCAATAAGGTGGTCGCCGGCTTCAAACTGCGCGGAATCGTAACCCTCAAACGGCGGGGTGAGCTCGGCGCGGGCTTCGGCTCGAACGGCCTTGCGAGCCATGCGCTCGTCGTTCATAAACTCCCAAAAACTGATAGCGATGATGCCGCCCGGGCGCGTCTGGCGCACCAGGGCGTCGAGCACGCGTACACGATACTCGCATGACGGCACGTGGTGCATAAAGCCAAAGCAGACCGAGATGTCGGCGAGCGGTGCGTCGAAAAGGACATCGGGCGTCTCGGCGGGGTTGAGCTTCATGAGGGCATCGAGCGCGTCGAGTTCCTGGAAGTGCAGGTTGGGAATGCGCAGGGCGTGGCCATGTGCATCGATAGCCAAATCTTGACACGAGTCGACACCATAGAACTCAAACGGGCAGCTGGCGTCTGCCGAGGGGTTTGCGCCGTCGACGCCCTTGGCGGCAAGTGCGCCGCCGGCGGCAAAATTCTCGAATCGCATATTGCCGCAGGCAAGATCGAAGACGCGGACGGGATGCTCGATCGTGGCGACGTCGAGCTGTTCGAGCGCGATGTCCATGGTGCGCACCCAGCCGGGCCACGGGGCCTGGCGCGTATCGGAAAAGGAGGCGGAGTGCTCGCGATAGAACGTATTGTTGAGCTGGATGAGCGATGAGGCGAAATCGCGGTTCACGGCGCGGAACTCCCTCCGTTGGCGGTGCGGAATAAACAGTACGACCATACTACCGTTTACGCCGCAACGGGGACAACCAAGCTACGGGTCATTGCTTTGTTTGGACACATTTCCGCAGCTCATATGCACCCGCAACCGCCGGTTGTCAAAAATCTCACTAGAATAGGTGGCATGCTTTTGGCGGTGGCGGATAGATTTTTAACTGTGCAAGGCGCCTTAAGAAGAAAAACGGTCCGGCGGCACGGCTGGCATCACATAGGAGGAACCATGAATGTAGAAACTGCGCAGCGGCTCGCCGACCTTCGTCGCAGCAAGGGTTTTAGCCAAGAAGGGCTCGCGCGAAAGCTGGGGCTGTCGCGCCAGGCGGTCAGTAAATGGGAGCGCGCGGAGAGCTCGCCCGATACCGAGAACCTGATCTCGCTCGCTAAACTCTATGGCGTGAGTTTGGACGAGCTGCTCAATCCGAGCGACGAGATCGAGGACGATATCGAGTTTGAGAACGAGGACCGCGCTCGTCAGCGCGAGGCCGAGGCGGCAGAGCGTGCTCGCACCCATGAGGCGGCGGCACGCGCGACTGAGGCGGCAACGCAGGCAAGTGACGCGGCAGCCAAGGCGGCGCAGGCGGCGAGTTGGAGTGCGCAGGCCGCCAACGCTGCTACGGCGCAGGCGACGAGTGGCCACGCAGTTGGCTCGACTCCGGTGAAGGGCCCCTTCCAGTCGTTCCCGTATTGGGCCGTGTGCTGGCTGCTGTTCTTTTTGCTGATGTTCCTGGTTGGTGTCAGCCCTTTTCCCGCACTGATCTTCTTTACGATTCCCATCTATCACTGGGTGGCGCGTGCGCTCGATGGCGATTGGGCGCGCGGGGATATCCAGGTTGGTCCGGCGTCGGTGGTCGTTAGGACTAAGGGGGAGGACGTTTCCACAGCGGTTGACGTTGACATGGCTACCGCGACCACCGCTGAGCCGATTGCCAAAGAGGGTGATGAATGATGAAGCTTTCGCATGAGTCTAAGAGGCGCTTGGGCATTGGTATCGGAGCGTTTGTGCTTATCATTGGACTTGTCTTTGGCACTTCGCGGACTTTGATTCATTTTGATGGACCGTGGGATTTCGACGATGTTGTATCCGGCTTGTTTGGTATGGCCGATGTGGTTGACGAGGACGATGTTTTGGATGACGGTATTTACTCCGCTCAGTCTCAAAAGCTTTCGAGTGAAACCTTCGATGCCGACTCATTCCAGTCCCTTGACCTGGATGTGACGTCGGGTACGGTCGATATCAAGTACGTTTCCGATGGACCGGTGCGTGTCATCGAGAGTGGTCGCGTTGCAAAAGGAGTAACTGCTTACGATGCTGCCACTCAAAAACTGGCCGAGATTAGGGGCTCTACGCTCAAGATTAACCAGTTCGACTGCGATGACGAGCGTGCGCTTGACCGTACGGTCACCATCGAGCTGCCGCGCGAGCTTGCCGATAACATGATGGACATTTCGGCGAATGTGGGGTCGGGGGATCTGACGATCACGGACATTGCGTGCCACGACTTCGATTTGACGTTGGGCTCGGGAGACGTCGAGTTCGCGGGCACTGTAACCGACACCCTGAATGCCAAGGTCGGTTCTGGCGATGTGACGTTCGAGCTCTACCAGGCCCCCGCGAAGTCGATGGACGTATGCGTGGGCTCGGGCGATGTGGAGATGACGGTTCCAAACTCGACGGGCTTTAAGGCGAGCCTCACCTTGGGCAGCGGCGACTTCGAGAGCGATTTCCTTCCGCTTGGCTACGACGGCGAGACCATTTTGAATCTTGAATTCGATAACGGAGATAAGTCTGCTACGTATCGTTTTGAGGTCGGTTCGGGCGACATGTCGTTTGATCCGGAGTGACATGCGGTTTTCGGAGATCGGTACATATAGGCATGCTCTTTGATGAAGGCGCCGAAGCCGAGATTGGCTCCGGCGCCTTTGCCTTTACAATGGGGGCATGGAACAGATTATCTTGAACATACTTGAGGCCCTGCGTCGCGGCGAGACCGTGGACGACAAAGCGCTCGTCAAACTGATACATGCCGAGGCGCGCCGTGAGGGTGCCGACAAACGCGATTTGGCCAAGCGCCGTCTGCTGCCGTTCTACCAGCGGGTTAAACGCGAGGAGCCGGCTCGGTGGGCTGCGTGGAATGTCGATTCCGATCTGGAACGTCAACTGCTGCAGGCGCTGCGTATGAAGCCGCGCCGAACGGCTTCGGGCGTGGCGACCATTACCGTCATCACCAAGCCGTGGCCGTGCTCGGGCGATTGTCTGTTTTGCCCCAACGATCTGCGCATGCCCAAAAGCTATCTGCACGCCGAGCCGGCGTGCGCCCGTGCGGAACAAAATTGCTTTGACCCGTATCTGCAGGTGAGCGCTCGTCTGACCGCGCTTTCGCAGATGGGGCATGCGACCGACAAGATAGAGCTCATCGTGCTCGGTGGCACCTGGAGCGACTATTCGCAAGGGTACCAGACATGGTTTATGTCGGAGCTCTTCCGTGCACTCAATGATGATGCGGTGGCGGGCGTGGCGGCCAACCCCATGTTGGCGCGTCCGGGCATCAGTCGTGCCGAGGCGGGGCGTCTGCTCGATGACGCTCCCGCCGATGCCCTGCCGCCGGTGGTAGTAGAGCGCCGCGAGCGCTATCGGGCCGCCGGCATTGCGACAGACGAGGCTGAGCTTGCTGCCGGCGTTGCCGACGAGCAGGAGCGTGTGGATGCTGCCGTGGGCGGCTATAACCGCGCGGTGCGTCGTCTGTACGGCCCTGGTACGTCGTGGGGCGAGGTTGCCGAGTGGCAAACGACAACGATGGAAGAGCTCGAGCGCCAGCAGCGTATCAACGAGACGGCGAAGCATCGTGTGGTGGGGCTCGTTATCGAGACGCGCCCCGATGCCGTAACGCCGCAGGCCCTCACGCTCATCCGCCGCCTGGGCTGCACCAAGATTCAGATGGGTATCCAGAGTCTCGACCAGCACCTGCTCGACATCAACGAGCGCCGCATTTCGGTGGCTCAGGTCGAGTGGGCGTTTTCTCTTGCGCGCCTGTTTGGCTTTAAGATTCACGCGCATTTTATGCTCAACTTGCTGGGCGCCACGCCCGAGGGGGACAAGCGCGACTACGAGCGCTTTATGACCGAGGGGGCCTTTATGCCCGACGAGGTCAAGGTCTACCCGTGTGCGCTCATCGAGGGCTCGCGTTTGGTGGGCTGCTATGAGCGCGGCGAGTGGCGCCCCTATACCGAGGAAGAGCTGCTCGATGTGTTGGCCGACGACATCGTAGTGACGCCGGCGTTCTGCCGTATCAGCCGTATGATTCGTGACTTTAGCTCCGACGACATTATGGTGGGCAACAAGAAGCCCAACCTGCGTCAGCTCGTCGAGAATCGCTTGGCGGCTCGTGGAGAAGGCGCGGTGGTGCGCGAGATTCGCTATCGCGAGATCAGCACGGCGGGTGCCGACTTGGATGAGCTATCTCTTGACGAGGAAGTGGCGTACGAGACGCCGGTGACTTACGAGCGCTTTTTGCAGTGGGTGACGCCGCGGGGCAAGATCGCGGGCTTTTTGCGGTTGTCGCTGCCCGACCATTCGTTTGTTGCCGCGCATGCGGACGAGTTACCGACGACGCCGGACGAGGCGATGATTCGCGAGGTACACGTGTATGGCATGGCGGCACGCGTGGGCGACCAGGGCCAGGCGGCGCAGCATCACGGGTTGGGGCGTTTGCTCGTAGAGCGTGCCTGCGAGATTGCCCGGGATGCGGGTTATGCGCGTATCAACGTGATTAGCGCGATTGGCACACGTGAGTACTATCGCCATCTTGGATTTTATGACCATGGCCTTTATCTGCAAAAGGAGCTCTAGATGAACAAGCCGAGTGTTTCTGCCGGCGTCGTTGCCGGCGTTGCTCTGGGGGCCGCGGCGCTTGGTGCGGCCGCCGTCGCTGTTCGTGCTGCCTGTCTGCAGGTTGCGCGAACCCGCAATGGGTTGGCGCGTGTGAAACGCGTGCACGATGAGGGCGGCGACGAAGTCCGCGTATTGGTGCAAGGCGGCGTCTACCAAAGCGCGAGTTACGTTGGCGAACGCTGGGCGGAGCCCGTCTTTGCGTACTATCGCGCGTTTGACGACGTGTTTGAGGCTGAGGACGCAATGCGTGATGCTTACGGGCATGGTATCGACCGTATGCTCATGCTGGGCGGCGGCGGGTTTGCCTATCCCAAGTTTGCGCTGATGTCGCACGAGAGCTTGCGCATGGACGTCATCGAGTATGACGGAGAGATTACGCGCCTGGCGCGCCGCTGGTTCTACCTGGACGAGCTGGAGCGCGCGGCGGGCGACCGCCTGCGGGTGATAACCGCTGAGGCTCGCTCGTATCTGGGCGTGACGAGCGTGGGTCATCGTCGCTACGACGTGGTCGTGAGCGATTGCTTTGGCGGTGCCGAGCCCGTACGCGAGCTGGCGACGGTTGAGGCGTTGCGTTTAGTGCGGGGCAGCCTGAATCCCGGGGGCATCTATGTTGCCAATATCGTGAGTGCGAACAGGGGGAGCGACGTGACGTTCCTGCGCGATTGCGCTGCCACGGCACTCGAGGTATTCGCTCACGCCTGGGTGGTCCCATGTGGCGATACAGAGTTTGGCGGCGAGGAGAACTACCTGCTCATCGCCAGCGACGGCGACTATGCCTTTGCCGAAGTCGTGCCCTTCGACACGGACTTCCTCGGCACCGTCCTTCACGACAAGTAAGTCTCCCCGTCCCAAAAAGACTGGTTTTATGTGTGGTCGCGCCAGCTGAGGGCGCGCTGCTTCATACCCTCGATGTCGAGCACGCCTTCGGCAAAGCCCTTGCGCACGAGCTCTTCGGGAACAAACTCGTCGTAGCGGTCAAAATAAGGCACCTCGCCAGGATAGACGAGTTCGATGGGATCGAAGTCCTTTTCGGCCTCGGCGGCGAGCACCTCAAAGAACGTCTCCTCGTCGGCCTTCATTTTAAACTGCATAAAGTACGGGCGCGACGGGTCGAGTCCGCGAAGGCCCAGCTCCGCGGCACATTTAATCTTGAGCATGCGCTCGAGTGCCAAAAAGGCGTAGCTGCCCAGCCAGGGGAAGAGCACCCAGGTGTCGCCGCCCAGGTTAATGAGCGGCTTGGTTCCCGCACCCGAAATCTCGGCGGTATGACGAGCCTGTGCAAGGCGTGCCCGTGCGTTACCCATAAGGTACGGATATACTGCGTGCTCGTTGAGCGCCTTGCGCATGCGCTCGAGTACGTGTGTATTGATGTCGCCGGGGCAGTCGCCAAAGTAGGCCGGCACCCGGCCCTTGACCTGCGTGGCAAAGACGGTGTGGCGCTTCCAGTCCACTTCCTCGACAATCCAGCAGTGTCCGGCGATGGCGATGCGCTCACCGGGCGGTGGCGGATTGACGATTGTGCCCAACTCGGCCGACTCGCTGCGAACGGTGAACTCCTCGTTTTCCTGGAACACGGCGTAGAACTTAAAGTTGTTGATGATGCGCTCGCCCGCGAGACCCACGATGAGCCCACCACCCTCGGTGACCTGGATGTGGTCGATCTTGATGAGGTGGCGCAGCAGCACGCGATAGTCATCGGCCGAGACGCGGTGGAAATAACTGAGCGTGAGCACACGCTGGGCAAGCTCGGCCGGTGTGAGCTCGCCGGTGCTGGCGAGGGTCGACATGGTCTGGTGATAGAGCAGACTGTAGGGGAGTCGATCGAGCTCGGGTGGCTCGACCCACTTTTCTTCGCGATAGAGTTGTACGAGTGCGATGCCCTGTAGGAGCTTCCAAGGTATCGTTTCGGGCATCATCGTGCGCGGCTCGGGCTCCTCCTCGCGCATGACAAACCACATCTCGGGCGGAAGATCGCGGCGGCCTGTGCGCCCCATGCGCTGCAAAAAGGAGCTGACGGTAAACGGCGCATCGATCTGGAACGCACGCTCCAGGCGGCCGATATCGATACCGAGCTCCAGCGTAGAGGTGGTGACGGTCGTCTGTGCCTGCTCCTCGTCGCGCATAAGCTCTTCTGCCGTCTCGCGCAGCGATGCCGAAAGATTGCCGTGGTGGATGAGAAAACGGTCGGGCTCGTGTCGGCTCTCGCAGTAGCTACGTAGCATGGAGCATACGGCCTCCGCCTCCTCGCGCGAGTTGGCAAAGACCAGGCACTTGCGGCCGCGGGTGTGTTCGAAGATATAGCCCATGCCGGGGTCGGCGTTGTCTGGTGCTGTGTCGGTGGGGTTGAGTAATGCCTGTTCTGGTGCTTGGGGGATGTCGACTTCGCCCTCGGGGGCCGAGGAAGCTTGGCGGTCCTTGGGAGCGGCCTTGCCCCGTGCCCGCTCACGACGTTGACGGCGCTCCTCTTGTGTTGGCTGTCCGCTGTGACGCATGTCTTGGGCGCCGGCGGGCAGTGCCGCGGATGCCGCCGCCTCGATGCGCTCGCACGCAAGCACTTCGGCCTCTTGAGGACCTGTGCCCATGAATCCCCGCTGCTGTGCCTGGGGACCCGAGTTGTAGAAGTGCTCCATGGAGATGCGCCACACGCGGCGCGGTTCTTCAAAGCGGGGGATAACGCAGTCGCGCCCCGTTCCCTGTGAGAGAAAAGTGCCCGTGCGCTCGGGGTCGCCGATGGTAGCCGAAAGGCCAATGCGGCGAGGCCGCACGCCGGCCATGCGCGAGAGTCGCTCGATAAGGCAGAGCGTTTGCCCGCCACGGTCGCCGCGCATGAGCGAGTGGACCTCATCGATGACCACATAGCGCAGGTCGCAAAACATGCGCGGGATCGCCATGTGCTTATGGATTAAGAGCGCTTCGAGTGACTCGGGCGTAATCTGCAAGATGCCGCTCGGTTTTTTGATGAGCTTGGCCTTGTGCGACTGCGAGACATCGCCATGCCAGTGCCAGACAAGGATATCGGCCTCTTCGCAGAGGTCGTTGAGACGGACGAACTGATCATTGATGAGCGCCTTGAGGGGGCCGATGTAGAGGGCGCCCACGCTTGCGGGCGGGTTCTCCCAAAACTCGGTCAGGATGGGAAAGAAGGCTGCCTCGGTTTTGCCGGAAGCCGTGGATGCCGTCAGGAGCACATTATCTTGCGTGTTAAAGATGGCGTCTGCCGCTGCAACCTGGATAGAGCGCAGACTCTCCCAATCGTGGGAGTAGATGAAGTCTTGGATAAACGGGGCGTAGCGGCCAAAGGCGTTCACGGGGCCTCCTCTCAAATACGAATCTCTCAACGCGGCTGGCAACGGCTTGCTGCATTACAGTCTCAACGTTCGCCCAGATAAAACCTGCCAAAATAAACCTGTCCCTTTTTGGCAGGTTAGATGGTGAATTCGGCGAAGTTACGGTCGCCGCCTGCGGTGCCGGTGTCGCCTGTTGCTGCTGCCGGCACCAGCGCGTCGCCGCCGACGTTTTGCAGCAGCTCGGCTACGTTGGCGTCGGGGTTCTGGCATAGGATGTCGAGCAGCTCGATAAAGTCGCGAATGACTTCACGCGGCGTCAGATGTGTGTCGGCTCCCACACGACCGAACTCGATCTTGAGGAAGTCCACCAAGTCGTTCTCGGTAAGCGTGGGCGTCCAGCCAAAGTAGCCGGCGTGAATTTGCATGAGTTTTTCGATCAGCACCAGCAGCTCCTCGTAGGTGAGTGGCTGCAGACGGATGATGGGCGCGAGCATGTCCTTAAGGTCCTCGCGTGCAAAGCGGCCTTGAGCGAGTCGGCTGCGCAGGGCCTCGTAGGAGAACACGCCGCGGCGGCGGTCTTCGATGGAGGTTGGCGTGCCGCCCATGATCATGCCCAGGTACTGCGCCTTGCCCTGGAGTGTGTCGTTGTACATGGTCAGGATCTTCTCGTAGTTGTACTGGCGCGTGATCGCGTTGGGAATCTTATACAGATTCACGAGCTCGTCGATGAGCACCAACATACCCTTGTAGCCGCCGCAGACCAAAAAGCGCGCAATGAGCTTAACGTAGTCGTACCAGTCGTCATCGCTGATGATGGTCGAGGAGCCCAGCTCGGCGCGTGCCTCACTCTTGGTGCGGTACTCGCCGCGAATCCATTTGGTCACGCGGCTCATAGCTTCTTCGTCGCCCTCGGATACGGCCGCGCGGTAGCGGCGGAGCATACGGGCGAAGTCGAAGCCGTGGACCATTTCCTCGAGCGGGGCCAGTTGGGCATTGACGGCAGACTCATCGGCATCGGCACACGAGGCGACCCAGCGATCGAGGATTAGGTTGAGCGCACCGCCCTCGGGGCGCGTTTTAGTCGATATGTTGCGGATGAGCTCGCGGTAGGTGGCAAGGCCCTGCCCCTGGCCGCCCTGTAGGCGGCGCTCGGGTGACAGGTCGGCATCGGCGACGACGAATCCCTCGCCCATGGCGTGCGTGCGGATGGTCTGGAGCAAAAAGCTCTTGCCGGCTCCGTAGCGACCGACCAGAAAGCGGAAGCTCGCGCCGCCGTCGGCGATGAGACTCAGGTCGGTGAGCAGGGCGCGGATTTCGACCTCGCGCCCTACGGTGATGTAGGGAAGGCCGATGCGCGGGACCACGCCGCCCTTGAGCGAGTTGAGAATGACGGCGGCGACGCGCTTGGGCACGCGGGGTGCTGCGGATGCGGTATCACTCATAGTCTAGGTATCCTCTCACGTCTGCTTCGTAGTCCTCGATAATTTGCGGTCCTGCCGCGCCAAATTCAATTACGGTGTCACCCACCAGGTCAAAGAGCGCCTCGTTGATGGTATCGACGAGCATGTCCTCGCTCTGTCCCGAGTGCGCCACTGCCGATGTCGCTTGCGCTGCGTTTTGCTCGAGCAGTGCGCGAAGGAAGGCATCTGCGGCGGGCGCGAGTTCGTTTGTGGCGTCAGCGGGCGCAGCAGCTGCGAACGCGGGCGTCGGCGCGAGAAGCGGTGCCACGACACCAAACTGTTCGGTGGATATGGTCGGCTCGTCGGTCAAGTCCTGCCGAATGGGTGCCACGACCGGTTCGACAATCGCGTCGGTTACGGGCTCGGCTTCCGGTTGCCCTGAGTCCGCTGCCTCGGCTTCTGCGGATGCGTCGTCCTCGCGTTCCTCATCGATCAAAAGCGCTTCGCGCGTTTGCGCGGCGGCGCTCCGAATGTGCCCCAGCTGGCTCAAATCGATATCGATCTTGATGGGCTGGTGTGCGGCGTCCCACGAAAGCCATGCCATGATCTCGTCATCGATGATCTTGGCCAGATATTTGGGGACCTTCTCCTCCTTCAGGGGGTGGGTGGGGTCTAGGGCCAGGCGTAGGCGTTGGTCGCAGGCGCGCATCATCTCACCAAGCTTGCTGCTTTTTTGCCTGCTGCCGTGAATTCGCATGCATTCCCAAAAGCCGTTTTGGCAGCGGTAGATGTGAATGGGGTCCAGGCGATATTCGCAGTCCTCGTGGCGCTCGGGCGCAAAGAATACGGCCGAGGCAAACATGGTGTAGGGCATGGCCGTCTCCTCCCCAAATAAGCTCGCCACGATGTCGGTCTTTCGGTGCGTGTCATAGTAGCGCGCCATACGGACATACACGGCGCACGCCACGTGGCGCAGATCGCGGTGGTGGCTGCGGTCGAGCCGCGAGTTACTTAGGTTGTACGTGGAGAGGGCGTTGATGGCGGCCATGAGTCGCTCCTCGCGCACCTCATCGGGCGGAAGGGGGAGCGTGGGCTCGGAGGTTTTGCGACGCTTAGGGGTCTGGCCGGACGGTGCCGGTGCTGGTACAAGGTCTCGCGCTGCGCGGCGTAGCTCGATAAGGGCGTTATCGAACATGACGGTTTTAGAGTCGCGAAGTAGCTTGGGGTCGAGTCCGTGGAAAACGGCGTAATCCTGCAGCCACACGCGCGCAAACCGGTCGATGCCGGGCTCGAAGGCGCGATAGACATCCCAAAAGGCCTTGATCTTGTTAAAACCTTCGAGCGGATCATCTATGCCAATGCCGCAAATCAGCTCATAGAGATACAGAAAGGCAAAGGATGTAGACGTTTCCTCGACGGTTCCGCGGCGCACTTGGGCACGCCAGGTAAAGTAGCCGCGCAACTGCCGGTCGCTCATGGCATTGTAGGTGGGAAAGTACGACTTAAAGGTGCCGTTGTAGGGACAGTCGTCCTCAAAGTCGGCCATCAGCAAGCCTTGGCGGTAGAAAAGCTCGGCCTCCGATAGCCAGCGGCCCGCGCCGCCCTTGGGGTCATCCTGCCAGCGCGATATCTCGCGCATCTTGCGGTATTGGTCGGGGAGGAAATTCTGCATCTGTCGGCCGGTTTTGAGAATCGGCTCGTCTGCGTAGATTTCGTTTGAGAAGCGGGCGGACTGATGGGTCCGGGCCTCGGCCATAATGCGCTCGATGAGCATCTTGATGTCCTGGTCGGCCACCGCTTCTCCTCTCCTAACGCAGCTTCGGTGACCTCATATCATAGCACAGCATCAAACAGGTGTTCGAGATACTGCTGCGTAGATAGATTTAGAACAGGAGGGCGTAGATGACGGCGATGACGACGGAGGGGAGCATATTGGCCGTGCGGAAGGTCTGAGGACGGATGAGGTTGACGCCGACGCAGAAGATGAGCATGGAGCCTACGAGCGAAAGGCTGTCGAGGGCTGCCGTAGTCATGATGGGGGAGAGTGCGCCGGCAAACAGCGTGATCGTCCCCTGGAACACGGCGACGGGCAGGGCGGAGAAAATGCAGCCGCGGCCAAGGGACGCCGTCATGGTGCAGACGATGATGCAGTCCAATGCGCCTTTCAGGGCAAGCGTTGACCAGTCACCGAGCAGACCGTCCTGGATCGATCCCACAATGGCCATGGCGCCGATACACACGGTGAGTGAAGTCGAGACAAAAGCGTTGGTGAACTCGTTATCGCCCTCGCTGCCGGTTTTGCGCTTGAGCCATTCGCCAAGGTTTTCAATGGCGGACTCCAAGTTGATGGCCTCGCCGATGAGCGAGCCGAGGGCGAACGAGACAATGAGCATGGTGGTACCGGTGGTCGCCAGCACCTTTCCATCGATGATGAGCATCTTTTGCATGGTGCCGCCCAGGCCGATAAACAGGACGCACAGCCCCGATGCTTTCATGAGCGTGTCTTGGATGCGCGGTGTAATGAAGCGGCCGCCCGCTAATCCCAAAAGACCGCCCGCAACTAAAAGCACAACGTTGATGATTGTTCCCAAGCCCGGCATGAGCCCTCCTGTATTGATGCCAACGTGGCAATCGTAGCAGAACGAAATGCGAGGCACATCGCGACTCATCTAATACGTTATATAAGTGGTGTTAGGAATGATGCGCAGCATTTAAGCCTCAGGTGGTTGTCGGGACATAGGGATAGTAGTCAAAGCGCAGTGTCATAAGCCGCTGTGGGGATTCAATAGCCGCGGCGATGATATTGGCATCGCGGGCACGATCAAACCCTACGAGTTCGATCTGATACGAGACGTCTTGCATAATGTCCAGACGTCGCCAGGCTAGGAGTGTGTCGCCATCGAATTCCAAGGTCTTGCCTCCATCTGGAGCAACGGCGTATAGATGCAGCTTGGCGGTGGTTGCAGGGTCGACAACCGTGACCTTTTTAATTTCGTTTCGAGTATTCTTGGCGCCCAACAAGGTGAGCAGTGTTGGGGCCACGACCTCGCCCGATGGCAAAAAGACGACTTCGATGGATTCGGGAAATGCGATGATGGCCGACTTGCGGACGGGTTGATTGGCGGCGGCAACTTCGATGTCCGCAGCGTCGATGACCTCTGTGTGGTCGAGCGCGGCAAGCACGCAGCAGTTACCTTCATCGATCTCTTGAGGATCAGCAAGCCCCAGACTGTCCGCGAGCTCGGAATCGTTTGGATCGGCAGTGGGCTCATTCGGTGCTTCGAAAGAAGCTGGGACGCTGTTTGTCAGCGACGGCGCGTCGCCCGCACCTGCTTCTTTGTCCGCGCTCTCTTCTTGTATGGTTGCGTTGATGGGTTCGTCGTTTGAGGGGAGCGTCTTGGCGTCAAGCGCGGAGGGGAGAATTCCGATGGCTCCGGATCCGCTCCACTCCATTTCGAGAAGCGCCGGGTCGGCAAGAATGCGTTGCCTGCTTTGCGCGTGGGCATCGATTTCAATAGGACCTGCCTCCGTCCCACGCGTAAGGCTGAGCGATCCGGCCGACTTCTCGAAATGAATGTCTGTGTCTTCGGCGCTGGCGGCGTAGAACAGCAGGGATGCTTCTCCTGCCGCGATGGCATCGGTGCCGGCTTTGGTCAGCCGCAACGATGCCGTGAATGAGAGAGTGGGCTGCACATCGTCTGCATTCGCGGCGGCGCAGCCCAGACATATACCGCCTCCTTTCTCAAAAAACGTACCGTCGAAGGCGACCTTCGCTCCGTTCGCCGAGTCATCGACCGAAGCGATGTCGATGCGCAGCTCTAAATTGCATGGATCGCCATCCGCATCGAGCACAACCGAGCGCCACGTGCAGACGGCGCACCCCGCCTGGGAGCCGTTTGTCTTGTTCGAACGATTGATATCCACGACTATCGAGCCGTCCGTATTACGACGAAGGCATCCCGAGGTTGAGATCGCGGCCTGTGCGACCGAAAAACGCTCGCACGCAATGGTACTCGACGGATTTGGGGCGGAACTTAGGGCTGCTGGTAAGGAGTCTGCCATGACGGGAGTCGCCCAAGCGGCGACAGGCGTTCCGGTTGCGAGCGCGCCGCAAAGTGCGACGACGGGCAAAAGGTTCTTCGATGCCATGGGGTCTCCTTAGCTAATTTAGTGCGGCCTGTCCGTGTTTTGTCTCTGGCTGCGTTTGATGTGCAGACCGAGGCCGGCGGTTCCCGCGCCTGCTGCTGTGGCGCCTGCTGCCAAGAGCCATCGTCTGTCGCCTGTCTGCGCCAACGGTTCCTCGCGGTCGCGGCGGTCGAGCTCCGAGAGGTCGACCGTCACTTGTGTGGCGGCCTGCGCCTGTTCTTGCTGGGCAAAGGCCATGGCTGGCCCAAACGCTAGGATGCTGACGGCGGCGGCCAGGGCGACGGCCTTATGCCGTGTGCACACCGGGCTCGACCGTCCAGGTGATCGTTGCAACCTGATCGCCTTCGCCGGTTACGTGGAAGATGTCGCGCGTGACGCGGGCGACGTTTCCGCTTGTCTTGAGCTTAATTTTGTCTGTGCCGCCGGCAATGCCCTGGTAGCCCATGTCGAAGGCTGCATTCTTGGAAAGATCGAGGCCCGTCCCCTGCATTGCGGCGCTGGCGTTCTGGAGTGCGCCGTCGGGGCCGACCTTAAAGTCGATGGAGTTCTGCGCGGTTCCGGCCTTGGCGTCGGCAGCAATGGTCCAGGTGTTCATGGCGTCGATCTTCATGTTGGTGACATGGATGCCGTAGGCCGAATGATTGTCGATGGTGGTCGCGTCTTCTGAGGGGCCCTGAAGCGTGCCGTCGGCCTTGGCGACGAAGGGAATAACCGTCGGAACTTTGAACTCAACGTTGTCGATCTCGGTCCTGACCATTACTTTCGTGGTTCCAACGCGCCCGGCCGCCATAGCTGGCGTCGGGGCGGCGCCCATTGCGAGCGCGAGCGCGAGCCCCGCGCCCACGACGAGCGCTCTGGCTCCGTTCATGTTCCTGGTGATGTCCATGGTCGTTCCTTTCTATTCGCCGCGGGCCGTCCCCGCGATGATTGGACGAATGCTGGTGAATTGCGTGCGGTGCCGCGTCGGCCGGAAAAGCTAGTTCTCGGCTTGCTCAACCCGCACCTTGACACGTGTCGGATTGCCGTGGCTGTCGAGGGTCTTGGCATCGAGTGCCTGGATCTCGATGTACGCCTCGCCTTCTTTGATGTCGCCGGCGGGGCACGTTTCGATTGTCTTGCCGGTCTCGACCACACCGGATTCGTACATGGTCTCGTCGTTTTGGATGACGCGGAATCGCTGGGGAAATTTATTGTCTTGGACGTTTTGCACGTTGACGCGCAGCTTGCCGTCCTCCTGCAGCTGAGCGACCGGTGCGACCGAAATCGTCATCATGTTGTCGCGGACTATGGCGTCGAGCTCATCTTGGATTTCCTGACGCGTTTTGCCCTCGGCCGTCGTAACCGAAGCGCCCGCCTCGGGTACGGGCTGCGACTGCCAAGCGTATAGTCCTACGGCGACAAGGGCACAGACGATGGCCAAGCAGGCAACGATGAGCTTCTTGCGACGACCCAGGCCTGCAAAGTGGGGTGGCTTCTTCGCGCTCATGCGGCATCCTTGGCGGTATAGATGCGCGCAAAGGTGGACGGGTTCGCTCCAAAGAGCATGTGAAGCATCAGGCGGCGTGAGTAGACAAGCTCGTCGAAGTCGGGAGGGAGCTCGATGTCGTGGATATGCGCGATGCGGTGGGCGAGCGCCGAGAACGACTCGGGGTCGCAGATCACATCGGTGGTAACGTGGTAGACCGTCGTATCGGGGAATGCCTCTTCGTCGAAAGGCAGGAGATGGGGATCGTCGTCGACTTCGATGGCGATGCCGTACTGGGGCCAGTAATATGCCATGGGAACCTCCCTGCTTCTGGGGCCAAAACTTCTGTCGGTTTTGGCTGTCGATGCCGACCGTATCAGCCGTTACTTGACCAATTGCTGACCAAATGCTTGACGGATTGGCGTCTCCGCAGGTAAAAGGCGGCAAAAAATACTCCAACTTTTTTCGAGCGGCAATCGCGCGGTCAGTGACGGCGGGGCCATATGTGTTAAAAGCATCGTCTGCCGAGGAAATCCAGCCGCTCGCCGAATTGCACGAACGTAAAAATCGCCAATTATGGAGACGGTCTCGAACACGTCGACGAAACGATGCGGTAACATCTCCCTGCAAACACTGTAGTTAGCTAAAGGGGGAGTTCGCGTGTCTGTAACCATCAAACCCTTCACCGACGAGTTCGAAGAGTATGGCCGCGATGAATCTCGCGCATCGGGCGAAGCATCGAGCATCTCGTTTCCGACAACGGAAGACGAGGTCCGTGCCATTTTGGAAAAGCTCCATGCCGAGCGTGTCCCGGTAACGGTTCAGGGCGCCCGAACCGGCCTTGCCGCCGGTGCCGTGCCCCACGGCGGGCATATCCTCAATACTTCCCGTATGAATCGCTACTTGGGCCTTCGCCGCGATGAACAAGGCCAATTTTTGCTGCGCGTGGAGCCGGGCGTTGTGCTCTCGGAGCTGCGCAAGCAGCTGAGCAAGAAGGTGCTGCCGACCGCTGGTTGGGACCAGGCATCGCTTGAGGCCTACGAGGAGTTCCAAGAGGCTCCCGAGCAGTTTTTTCCCACCGATCCCACCGAGGCGTCTGCCTGTCTGGGCGGCATGGCGGCATGTAACGCCTCCGGTGCCCGCAGCTACGCCTACGGCCCCATGCGCCCACATATCACGGGACTCCACGTCGTGCTGGCTGATGGCGATTTGCTTGAGCTTCGGCGCGGCGATGCTTTTACCCAGGGCCGCCACCTGTCGCTCGTGACGGCAGCGGGCCGTACACTCGAGCTCGATCTTCCCGGCTATACCATGCCCAAGACAAAAAATGCTTCGGGCTATTTCGTTGCTGACGATATGGATGCCATCGATCTGTTTATCGGTGCGTGTGGCACAATCGGCGTCATCACCGAACTCGAGATTGCCCTGCAGGTGGCACCCGCGGTCGTTTGGGGCGTGAGCTGCTTCTTCGACAGCGAAGACAAGGCCGTGTCCTTCACCGATTCTGTGCGTCCCGTCCTGTCCCATGCGGCTGCCATCGAGTACTTCGATGCTGGCGCCCTGGATATTCTACGTCGTCAGCGCGAGCAGTCGACGGCGTTTGCCTCGCTGCCTGCGCTCGACAAAGACGCCAAGGTCTGTGTCTACGTGGAGCTCGACTGCGACGACGAAGCCCAGGCGACTGAGGAGCTGTATCACTTGGGGTGGGTACTGGAGCTTGCGGGCGGCAGTGACGATGCGACATGGGTCGCGCGCACCGAGGTCGATCGCGAGTGTCAGCGATTCTTCCGCCATGCGGTGCCCGAGAGCGTCAACATGCTCATCGACGAGCGCCGCCGCATGGATCCCACCATCACCAAACTGGGTTCGGACATGTCGGTGCCCAACGCGCACTTGGCCGATGTTATCGCCCTCTATCGCCGCACGCTGGCGGAAAGTGGGCTTGAATCTGCCGCCTGGGGGCATATCGGTAACAACCATCTGCATGTGAACATTCTGCCGCGCGATGCACAGGATTATCGCCGCGGCGGAGAACTCTTTGCCCAGTGGGCTTCCGAGGTCACGGCCATGGGCGGTGCCGTCTCCGCAGAACACGGCGTCGGCAAGATCAAGGCGGGCTTCTTGGAGACGATGTACGGTCACGAGGCCATGGTCGAGTCGGCGCGGCTCAAGCTCCAGCTCGATCCTGCCGGGCAGCTGGGTCGCGGTAACCTGTTTTCGGAGAAGCTCTTGGATGAGCTCGTCCAGAAAGGGGGCGCGTGAAGATGATCGATTTCCATATGGTGGTGTGCGTCAAGGCCGTGCCGGGCAGCACCGAGGTCAAGATGGACCCCAAGACCAATACCATCGTGCGCGATGGCAAGCAGGCGGTCATTAATCCCTTTGATGCGAGCGCTTTGGAATGCGCGCTGGCGCTGAAGGACGACTTTATCGGCTTTGGCATGGACGTGCGCGTGACGGTGGTGTCGATGGGCATCCCCGCGACCGAATCGCTGCTGCGCGACTGCATCGCTCGAGGCGCCGACGACGCGCTGCTGCTGACCGACCGAGCCTTTGCGGGCGCCGATACCCTGGCAACCACCTATGCCCTCAAGTGCGGCATCGAAGCGCTCGACGAGGACTTCGACCTGCTCATCTGCGGCAAGATGGCGGTGGATGGCGATACGGCCCAGATTGGCCCCGAGCTTGCCGGCGCCTTTGAGATTCCCTGCGTGACCGATGTGAGCTGCGTGCAGAGCGCAGGTTTTACGACGTGCGGTGCGCTTTCGCTCGTTCACGGTTGCGATGCCGGCGAGGAGACGGTCTATCTTGAGATGCCGTGCGCGATGACGACTGCCAAGGAGATTGGCCAGTTGCGTATGCCGAGTATTGCCGGTATTCGCGCGGCGGAGGAGGCGGACGTGCGCGTGGTCAGTGCCGCCGACGTGAACGCCGACCCCGCGCGTTGCGGTCTTGCCGGGTCGCCGACACAGGTCGTGCGCTCGTTTGTGCCCGACCGTGACCAAACGTGCGAGGCCGTTGAGGGGACGGCGTCCGAGCAGGCGGCAAAGCTTGCCAAGATTATCGAGGGGATGGCATAGATGAGCGGACTGATTATCGATAGCGAAGCCTGTATCGGCTGCGGTCGCTGCGTTCGCGCCTGTGCCTCGGGCGGCATCGTAGTGGAAGGCGAGCGACCCAGCCGATGCGCCCGCGTAACCGACGGCTGCATCCTATGCGGTGGGTGCGTCGACGCCTGCCCTGTCAACGCTATCTCGATCGAGCGTGACGAGGCCGCTGGTGCGGTGGACCTTGATGCATGTCGAGACATTTGGGTATTCGCGCAGACCGACGAGCACGATACGGTGACTCCCGTTGCCTATGAGCTTATGGGCAAGGGCCGCGAGCTTGCCGATGCTCGCGACTGCCGTCTGGTGGCACTGATCGGTATGGGTCCCGAGGGTTCTCTCGGCGACCTGGAGCATCTGGTTTGTGCGGGCGCCGACGAAGTCCTGGCCTGTCGCGACGAGCGCCTGCGCCAAAACGATGCGGAGGTCTACGCCCGCTTGATCTGCGATTTGGTAGCCGAACGCAAACCCGAGGCCATCCTATACGGTGCGACCGCTTTTGGCCGCGAACTGGCACCCGGCGTTGCCGTGCGCTTGCAGACGGGCCTTACGGCTGACTGCACCGTACTTTCGATGGATACGGAGACGGGACTGCTGCAACAGACGCGTCCGGCGTTTGGCGGCAACCTGATGGCCACCATCGTCTGCCCCAATCATCGTCCCCAGATGGCAACGGTTCGTCCCGGCATCTTTAAGGCGCCCGACTTTGACTACGACCGCTCCGGCACGATCACCCAGATATCGCTTGCGGATGATGCTAAGGCTCGTGTCGAGATCTCGATTCCCGCCGAGGAGTGGGGACAGCAGCCCTCGATCGCCAATGCCGAGCGCTTGGTCGTGGTGGGCCGCGGCATTGGCTCCAAGAAGAATCTGCCCCTGATGCGAAGGCTCGCCGAGGCTCTGGGAGCCGAGCTTGGTTGCACGCGACCTGTCGTGGAGGCCGGCTGGTTGGAGTATCGCCATCAGATTGGCCAGACCGGCGTATCGGTTTCGCCCAAGCTTCTCGTGAGTATCGGTGTTTCGGGCGCCATCCAGCATCTTGCCGGCATCGGTGGGGCGGAGTGCATTATCGCCATCAACGAGGACCCGGATGCCCCCATTTTTGGTGCTGCCCAGTACAAGGTTGTTGGGGACGCCGTCGAGGTCGTCGAGGAGCTGCTGGCCCAGCTTGAGCGCTAGGCGCGCGCCAGCCAGTCGCGCATCTCGTCCTTTAGGCACTCCCAGGTCGCTTGCGTGGTGGGATTGGTAAAGGGGCGCGTAATGCCAAAGGGTGCGTCGAGCAGGCGGTAGATATCGCCCTGTTCGCGCGCCAGCGCGCGGCTTGCTGGATAGACGAGCTCAAACATAAAGCAGATGAGCCCCACCAGGTAGTCCGCCGGCTCGTTGCGCTCGTCGCGCGCGACGCACCGATGCTCGTCAAAGGCGGCAAGCGTCGGTACCGAAAAGCGACTTGCTAGAAACGCGTCCTCATCCACTTTGAGGATGGTGTCGACGGTGCTGTCGGCGATGGTGCGCATAATGTCGATCTTGTCACCATCGCGCACGATATCGCAGAAGCACCGTGTACGCTCGTCGAGTTGTGCCGGCAGGCGAAAGTCGCTGTGATAGGCGATGCTCGCTCGGATGAGCTCGTCATGCGCACCGGTTTCGATAAAGTCACGGATGTTTGTCGTGGCGGGTGCATCGGCGGGATTCTCGCCAAAGAGGACCTCGATGCCCAGCGCCGCATGGCTCATGCTCTCGGCGTCCTTAAAGGTGTCCCAGCGTCGCAGCTGCTCAAAGCGGCCCATATCGTGTAGCAGGCCGCAAAGCCATGCCAGGTCAATATCTTCTGACGACCAGCCCTGCTCGCGCGCTACGGCATCGCATGCCTCGGCCACGTGGTACGTATGCTCGATTTTGAGCGCGATGCGTGGGTTGGTGGCGTCGTAGGCATCGGTGTAGCTTTTGAAGGCCGCGCGCGCCCGGTCTCGATCGATAGCTGTCATAATGACTTCCTAAAAAGTTGTGTCTTTCGATCCGGTGGCAATTGTAGGTGAACTCGGTTGCTGTCGGATGATGATTCTGCCGTATCGCTACATGCGGCTCGGAGACCTTGTCAGGATGAGAAGCGTATGGTGCTCAAAATCGTTAGAACCGTCTGGCCGGTGATGCTTACCTATGTTGCAATAGGCGCGCCGTGCGGAATGATCATGGGGCAGACGGGAATGGAGCCCTGGATGGTCTTTGCCCTGAGCAGCACGTTTGTGACGGGCAGCGGCCAGTTTATGATCTGCAATCTTTGGCTGGCGGGCGTACCGGCACCTTCGATTATCGCGAGCGTTGCCGCCATCTCCTCGCGTTTTGCGCTTTACTCGGCATCGATCGCGCCGCATCTGACGGGTGCCTCGAAGCGTCAGACGCTGGCTGTTGCCGCGACACTTACCGAGGAGGCATATGGCATCTCGCTTGCCAAGTTGGTTGAAGGGGAGGATTGGGGCCCGCGCGAGTCCTTTGTGCTCAACGTGATCCTCATCGCAACATGGGGCGTTTCGTGTACGATGGGCGCCATCGTCGGCGCCGTTGTCGATGTTCCCACCGGCATTGCAGCCTTTGTCTGCACCTCGCTCTTTATCTGCCTGCTCTTTTCGCAGCGGCTGTCGCGCGGCAACGTTGTCGCGGCGGTTTCGGGCGCGGTGTCCGTCGCCGTATGCAAGTTCTTGGGCCTCGCGAATATTGCCGTGCCGGCAAGCGTCGTGGCCGGCATTGCCATTGCGTTGGCGTGCGATGCTGTATTTGACGGAAGAGGTACCCGCGATGCCCGTTAACGAGTTCTTGGTTCTGTGGCTGTCGTCGTGGGCTGCTATCGCGTTCTTTCGCATTGCGCCGGCGTTCGCCTTGCGCGGGCGGACCCTGTCGCCCCGCATTACCGAGGCCCTGAGCTATATCCCGCCCGCTGCCTTTGCCGCGCTGGTCGCCAACGACTTGGTGAGTCCCGGCGCGTTCGACGCGGGACTCTGGCCTGCCCTGGTTCCCTGGATTGCGGCCGTCGGCGTCGTGGTCGTGGCGGTCAAGACAAAATCGATGCTGTGGTGCTGCGTCTCGGGCATCGTACTCTATATTGTCTTGAGCCTTATATAGGGGTGACGTCGCGGGCGCCGAATCTCGTTCCATCCCAACTTGTCGAATTTTTCACCGAGCTGGTCTATTTCTTCTGGTACCATGGTCAAACTTTACTGTAGCAAAGCATGACGTGGGCTTTTGTTCCGCGTCAGCGGAAATGGGGGTTTCATGGCACAGGAAGCGACTGCCAACGAGCAAAAGAAATTCAAGGTTCCGCGCATCCCGGGCGACATCATGATCTATCCGATGATCGTCGGTCTTTTGCTCAACACCTTCTGCCCGCAGGTTTTTGAGATCGGCGGCTTCTTTACGGCTGCCTGCCGCGGTGGCTCCAATACCATCGTCGCCGCGATCCTGCTGTTCGTGGGCGCCGGCATCAGCTTTAAGTCCACGCCGGGCGCCATCAAGACCGGTATCGTCGTGCTGATTCCCAAGCTGGTCGTCGCAGCGGCTCTCGGCCTAGGCGTGGCATATTTCTTTAACGACAACTTCCTGGGTCTGAGCTCCGTGTCTATCATCGGCGGCATTACGTTTTGCAACATGGCGCTCTATACGGGCATCATGGGCGAGTTCGGCGATGAGTCCGAGCAGGGCGCCGTCGGTATCCTGTTCTTTACGGCCGGCCCCGCCGTCACGATGATCATCCTTGGTGTTTCGGGTCTTGCCAACATCCCTGTCGGTACTATCATCGGCTCCATTTTGCCGCTCGTTATCGGCATGGTTCTGGGCAACCTGTTCCCGTTTATCAAGAACCTGCTGGTTCCCGGCGCCAATCCCGCGATCGCTGTAATTGGTTTTCAGCTCGGTGCGTCCATGAGCCTTTCGAGCTTCATCGGCGGTGGTATTTCCGGCATCTTGCTGGGCCTTGTCACGCTGTTTGTCGTCGGTCCCATCACCTTTGCGTTCGAGCGCCTGTGCGGTGGTAACGGCAAGGCTGCCGTGGCTTGTTCCACCATCGCCGGCACGGCTATGACCACGCCGGTTGCTCTCGCCGAGGTCGCGCCGCGCTACGCCGAGCTTGCGCCCACCGCGTACGCCCAGATCGCCACTGCCGTTATCATCACGGCAATCATGGCTCCGATTCTGACCGGCTGGGTCGACAAGAAGTTCTGCCAGGGCAAGGAGGACCTGTCGCCTGCCGGTGTCGAGGCCATCGAGGAGGCCGTCGCGACCGACATCGATGGCGAGTAACGGCCGTTACCGATAATTGATTCCGGCGTGCAATTCGCGCCGTCCGAGCGCCCGAACAGAAACTGTTTTGCAGTGATGTTCGGGCGCTTTGCTATGATTCCCTTTACCCCTGCGGAGTAAAGGGGTGTTTATTGCCCTGATTCGAATTGGGCGATTCTGACCATTCGGATATTGAAGGGATGGCGTCTAGTGGTTAAGGCACTCAAGATTGAGATATTCCTGCTATGCATGATTGTTCTTATCGGGCTTGCCGCGCGAAGTCGTCGCTCCTTGTTCTCGAGCACCCTGCAGCTATTGTTTAGCATGCTTGGCTACACCTCTGCCGCGTACATATTATTCGATATGATCTGGACGCTTTCGGATGGTGCGGACGGCACGTTGGGTATTGCTGCCAACTGGATTTCCAACGCGGTTTCGTTTTCGCTCTTTGCCATCGCGTGTCTCATTTGGTTTATCTATTCCGAGACGATGCAGGGCTCTCGCCTTGTGACCTCGCGCTATAGGGTGGTGCTTGTAACGTTGCCTACGGCTCTGGTGGTCGTGCTGGCTTTTACCAGTTACTGGACGCACGCCTTGTTCTATATCGATTCGCAGGGCGTGTATCGTCGCGGCTTTGCCTATATGATCCAGCCCATTGTCAGCTACTGTTACGTTATACATACGTCCCTGCATGCGTTTGTGCAATCTCGCAGGGTCGAGAGCCTGCAGACGAAGGCTATCTATCGAACCTTGGCATTTTTCGCCATTCCGGCCCTGGTGGGCGGTACCTTTCAGATCGTATACTCGGTGCCTGGCCTTTGTGTCGGCATAATGATTAGCATGTTGCTGCTCTACATTATCTGCCAGGAGCAACTCATCTCGACCGACCCGTTGACTGGCCTCAACAATCGCAACCGTTTTGAGACCTATATGCTGTCGCTCTTCTCAAATGTGGATCAGGCCGAAGATGTGTATCTGCTCATGATGGACGCCGACGGCTTTAAGCAGATTAACGATCGCTATGGGCATGTGGAGGGCGACCACGCTCTTCAGGTCATATCCGCTGCGCTCAAAGAAGTCTGCTCGGCGTCTGGTGGCTTTATTGCACGTTATGGTGGCGATGAGTTCGTGGTGCTCCAAAAGGCAGCAGCGGAACAGGACATCATAGATCTGTGTTCGGCGATTAACGACGAGCTCGCGCGCGCCGAGGTTCCGTATCTGTTGCGGATGTCCATCGGCTACGCACGGGTTGGTGATGGCGTCGATACCTGGCAAGACTTGCTTCGCGCTGCCGACGCGGAACTCTACCGCGTCAAGGCCGAGAAAAAGAAAGCCGGCGCCCAGATACGCTAGAAAAAAGGGCGCACGACCGTTGCGATGGTCGTGCGCCCTTTTTGCGTTTGCGGGGGCCACCGGCCATAACGCCCAGGCGCGGTGCGGCAAGACGAGCGTCTGCCGCCGCGGCTCGGTACGAAATCAACGAGAATCAGTGTGCTCCATTGAGCTAAAGTGTGCGAACGCCCTCTTTAAAAAGGTGAGCTCGCTAGGCTTTTTTGGGTTTGTTGACGATGATGATGCCGCCGCAGACCAACAGCAGGGCAACGATGACGGTAATGGGGCTCGTGCCAGCGCCCTCGCCGAGCAGCAGCGCGCTCAGCAGCACACCAAAGACGGGGTTCATAAACCCAAAGACCGAGACGCGGCTGACGGGGTTGACGGCAAGCAGGCGCGACCACAGCGAGTAGGCGACCGCGGAGATAAGCGCCATGTAGATGATGAGCGCGATGGCGGGGGCAATCGCCGTGGGGGAGAGCGCGCCACCCATCAAAAAGCCGATGGCGGTGAGGACCAGGCCGCCGACCAAGAACTGCCACCCGGCAAGCAAGACGCCGTCGTGCTCACGCGAGAAGATACCGATCAGGCAGGTCGAAAGGGCACCCGCGACGGTGGAGGCTAGGATAAAACCCTCGCCGTCGAGCGTAAAGCCAAAGGTGCCGTCCGCGCCCGAAAGGTTGACGAGCGCGACGCCGGCAAAGCCCAGTACGCAGCCGAGCACTTTGGCCGCATTGAGCTTCTCGGTGTGAAATGCCAGGGCGGCAAAGAGGATTGCGAGGAAGTTGGCGCTGGCCTCGATGATGGAGCTCGACATGGCGCTGGCGCGCGAGAGGCCCAGGTAGAAAAAGAAGTACTGCCCGATAGTCTGGAAGAGCGACAAGATGCAGATGGGCTTGATATCGCGCGCTTGCGGAACGAGCGGTCGGCGCTGGGCCACGCTCATGCCAACAATGACCAGCATGCCGGCAAGGGTGAAGCGCAGGCCCGCGAAGAGCAGCTGCGAGGCGCTGTCGTGCGCGGGAATACCAAAGAGGCCGTAGCCGATCTTGATGCAGGGGAAGGCGGAGCCCCAGAGCGCGCAGCAAACGAGACAGCCCAGGATGAGTCCGGGCAGGGTGGCGAGATACGGCTTGCGGCTTTCCATGATGTCCTTCTCCTATACGCGCAAAGCAAAAAAGAACCCGCCACCGGGGGTGCCGGTGGCGGGTGTTGTTACCCGAGGGGATTGTACCCGATGGAAACGTATTAAGCGAAGTAGGCTACGCCGCTCTCAAAGATCGGCATGAATTTGTCGCCGGGGACATGCTCGGGCACGTTGCAGTACAGGTTGTCGCCGCGACGCTCGGCATGGCCCATCTTGCCCAGGACACGGCCGTCGGGGCTCGTGATGCCCTCGATGGCGAGTGCGGAGCCGTTGGGGTTGACGGAAAGGTCCATGCTGGGTTTGCCGTTCTCGCCCACGTACTGCGTGGCGACCTGGCCGTTGGCGATCAGCTGGGCGAGCACTTCGTCATTGGCGACAAAGCGGCCCTCGCCGTGGCTGATGGCGACGGTATAGGGGTCGTCCAGGCTGCACTGCGACAGCCACGGGGACAAGTTGGACGAGATGCGGGTGCGCACCAGACGGCTCTGGTGGCGACCGATGGTGTTGAACGTCAACGTGGGCGCATCGGGCGTGGCGTCGACGATGTCGCCGTAGGGCACCAGGCCGAGCTTGATCAGGGCCTGGAAGCCGTTGCAGATGCCCAGCATCAGGCCATCGCGGGCCTTGAGCAGGTCGCGGACTGCCTCGGTGACCTCGGGAGCGCGGAAGAACGCCGTGATGAACTTGGCAGAGCCGTCGGGCTCGTCGCCGCCCGAGAAGCCGCCGGGGATCATAACGATCTGGCTTGCACGGATGCGGCGGGCAAGCTCGTGGGTGCTCTCGGCGACGGCCTCGGGCGTGAGGTTGTTGATCACGAAGGTGTCGGCCTCGGCACCGGCGGCACGGAAGGCGCGGGCGCTGTCGTACTCGCAGTTGTTGCCGGGGAACACGGGGATGATCACGCGCGGGCGGGCGATCTTGGCGCCGCCGTACACGTGGATATCCTTGGCGCGGAAGTCGATGGTCTCGACCTCGGGGGTCTCGCCGGCGCTGCGGTAGGCGAAGACGCCCTCGATGCCGCTCTCCCAGGCCTCCTGGAGCTCGGCGAGCTCGATGACCTCGGAGCCGGTGTCGATGACATAGCCCTCGACGGTGGTGCCCAGGGGCTCGACGACAACGCCGTCGGCGACCTCGGGCAGCTCGGCGTCCTCGGCGAGCTCGACGATAAAACTGCCGTAGAGCGGGGTGAAGAGGCTCTCCACGTCTACATCCTCGGCAAGCTCGATACCGATCTGGTTACCGACGCACATCTTAAAGAGGCTCTCGGCGCCGCAGCCGTAGCCGGGCGTGGATATGGCCAGGGCGTTGCCGGTAGCAGTGAGCGCCTCGACGGCGTCAAACGCGGCGAGCAACTGCTGGGCGTCGGGACGGTAGTCCTCGCCATAGGTGGCGGGGGCGATGCGGACGACGCGGTGCGTGAGGCCCTTGAACTCGGGCGAGACGGCGCGGGCGGCCTTGCCCACGGCGACGGCGAAGCTGATCAGGGTCGGCGGAACGTTGAGCTCGCCGGTCTCGTCCTCAAACGAACCGCTCATGGAGTCCTTGCCGCCGATGGCGCCGGCACCCAGGTCGACTTGGGCCATGAGGGCACCCAGGACGGCAGCCATGGGCTTGCCCCAACGCTCGGCCTCGGTGCGCAGACGCTCGAAGTACTCCTGGAAGGAGAGATAGGCGCGCTTGTGCTCAAAGCCGGCAGCCACGAGCTTGGCGATGGACTCGACCACGGACAGGTAGGCGCCCGCAAACTGGTCGGCCTCCATCAGATAGGGGTTGAAGCCCCATGCCATGGCACTCGCCGTGGTGGTCTCGCCGTCCACGGGGAACTTGGCGACCATGGCCGAGCTGGGGGTGAGCTGCGTCTTGCCGCCAAAGGGCATGAGTACGGTCGCGGCGCCGATGGTGGAGTCGAAGCGCTCGGAAAGGCCCTTGTTGGAAGCGACGTTGAGGTCGGTGACGAGCGAGGTCATGCGCTCGGCGAGCGTGGTGCCGGCCCAGCTGGGCTGCCACACGCTACGGGCGCACACGTGGGCGACCTGGTGCTTGGGTGCGCCGTTGGAGTTGAGGAACTCGCGGGACAGGTCGACGATAGCGACGCCGTTCCAGGCCATGCGCATGCGCGGCTCAGCGGTAACCTCGGCGATAACGGTCGCCTCCAGGTTCTCCTCGGCGGCGTAGCCCATGAACTCCTCGACGTCACCGTCGGCGACGGCGCAGGCCATGCGCTCCTGGGACTCAGAGATAGCGAGCTCGGTGCCGTCCAGGCCGTCGTACTTCTTGGTCACGGTGTCCAGGTCGACATACAGGCCGTCGGCAAGCTCGCCCACGGCGACTGAGACGCCGCCGGCGCCAAAGTCGTTGCAGCGCTTGATCAGACGGCAGGCGTCGCCGCGGCGGAACAGGCGCTGCAGCTTGCGCTCGACCGGGGCGTTGCCCTTCTGGACCTCGGCACCCGAGGTCTCGATGGACTCGGTGTTCTGGGTCTTGGAGGAGCCGGTGGCGCCACCGATGCCATCGCGGCCGGTGCGGCCGCCCAGCAGGATGATCTTGTCGGTGGGGGCGGGGCACTCGCGACGAACGTGGTTTGCCGGGGTAGCGCCCACGACGGCGCCAACCTCCATGCGCTTGGCCACGTAACCGGGGTGATAGAGTTCGTTGACCTGACCGGTGGCAAGGCCGATCTGGTTGCCGTAGCTGGAGTAGCCGGCGGCGGCAGTGGTCACGAGCTTGCGCTGCGGCAGCTTGCCCTCGAGCGTCTCGGAAACCGGGACGGTGGGGTCACCGGCGCCGGTGACACGCATGGCCTGGTACACGTAGCTGCGGCCCGAGAGCGGGTCGCGGATGGCGCCGCCCACGCAGGTGGCGGCACCGCCGAAGGGCTCGATCTCGGTCGGGTGGTTGTGGGTCTCGTTCTTAAACAGGAACAGCCAGTCCTGGTCCTCGCCGTCGACATCGACCTTCACCTTGACGGTGCAGGCGTTGATCTCCTCGGACTCGTCGACATCGGTCATGACGCCGGTCTTCTTAAGGTACTTGGCGCCGATGGTGCCCATGTCCATGAGGCAGACGGGCTTGGCGTCGCGGCCGAGTTCGTGGCGCATCTCCATGTAGCGGTCGAAGGCTTGCTGCACCACGGCGTCGTCGATCGTCACGTCGTCCAGGACGGTGCCGAAGGTGGTGTGGCGGCAGTGGTCGGACCAGTAGGTGTCGATCACGCGGATCTCGGTGATGGTGGGGTCGCGGTCCTCATCGCGGAAGTACTGCTGGCAGAAGGCGATGTCCGCCTCGTCCATGGCAAGGCCGCGATCGGCGATAAAGGCGGCAAGGCCGGCCTCGTCGAGCTCGCGGAAGCCGTCGAGCACCTCGACGGGCTGGGGCTCGGGGGTCTCCATGTACAGCGTCTCGGGCAGGTCGAGCGAGGCGATGCGCGCCTCGACGGGGTTCACCACGTAGTGCTTGATGGCCTCGATGGCGGCTTCGTCCAGAGCGCCCGAGATGATATAGACCTTGGCGGAGCGCACGGCGGGGCGCTCGCCCTGGCTGATGAGCTGCACGCACTCGCTGGCGGAGTCGGCGCGCTGGTCAAACTGGCCAGGCAGGAATTCGACGGCAAAGACGGCGCCATCGCTTGCGGGGAGCTCGTCGTAGGTCACATCGACCTGGGGCTCGCTAAAGACGGTCGGCACGCAGGAGCGGAAAAGCTCCTCGTCGATGCCCTCGACGTCGTAGCGGTTGATGATCCTCAGGGCCTCGATGCCCTTGATGCCGAGAATTTCGGTCAGCTCGCCCTTGAGCTGCTGAGCCTCGACGTCGAACCCGGGTTTCTTCTCCACGTAGATACGAGAGACCATTGGTTCCTGCCTTCCTGATCGGTTGGGCGTACGGTACGGTATGCGGCAGCGGTCGGTTTGCGGGGTCTGCCCTGCGGTCGCCTTGAGCCACATGTTTGTAAACCTCACTATGATACGACAGCTCGCGGCGCGTTGAGGACGGCGAGGGTGCTACAGTGAAGCGCAAACAAGAGAAAGGCATCACATGGCATTCGTTTCGCTCGCCATCATCGCACTCGTGGCCTTTGCGAGTCCTTTTATCGCCTCGGCGATTCCCGGAAAACCCGTTCCCGAGACGGTCTTTTTGCTCGTGCTCGGCGCGGTGCTGGGACCCCATATGCTCGGCGTCATCCATGTAGATGCTGAGGTCTCGCTTGTGTCCGAGCTGGGCCTGGCCTTCTTGTTCCTGCTTGCCGGCTTTGAGATCGACCCCAAGAGCATCACGGGCGTCGAGGGGCGCTACGGCTTGGCGACGTGGGTCGTCACGTTTGGTATCGCCTGGCTTGCCGTGCGCTTTACCCCGTGGTTCTCAGTCAGTCATTTCGACGGTATCGCCGTGACGCTTGCCCTCACTTCGACGGCGCTCGGCACGCTCGTGCCCATCATGCGTGAGCGCTCGCTCACTGGCACGCGTGTGGGCGACTCGATTCTCGCGTATGGCACCTGGGGTGAGCTCGGCCCTGTGCTCGCCATGTCGGTGCTGCTGTCTGCCCGCACTGGCATCCAAACGCTCGTAATCCTTGGCTTGTTTGCGGTGGTTTGCGTGTTGCTGGCTGTGGTCCCAAGCCGCTCCAAGCGTGTCGGCAGCCGCTTCTTTGCGTTTGTCGAGGAACGCGCCGATACCACGTCGCAGACCTTCGTGCGCCTGACGGTGCTCATCCTGGTCACACTCGTGGCGTTCTCGGCCGTCTTTGATCTCGACATCGTGTTGGGTTCTTTTGCCGCCGGCTTTGTCTTGCGCTATATCATCCCCGAGGGCAACCATACGCTCGAGACCAAGCTCGATGGCCTGGCCTACGGCTTTTTGATTCCGGTATTCTTTACCGTATCGGGCGCAAAGATCGATCTGACGGCCGTGGCGTCGCGCCCGGGTCTGCTCGTGGGCTTTATCGTGGCGTTGTTGATTATTCGTGCCGTGCCCATTCTTATTTCTATGAGCATTTGTCCTGCGACGCGCGATGTGTCGGCGTATGGTCGCATTACCGTGGCCCTGTACTGCACCACGGCCCTGCCGATCATCGTTGCCGTGACAAGCGTTGCCGTCAACGCGGGCGCGCTGTCGCAAGATATTGCGTCGGTCATGGTCGCTGCCGGTGCCATCACGGTGTTCTTGATGCCGTTGCTCGCGCAGCTCTTCTACCGCGTGGTCGACGCCGCGCCGGTCGCCGCCGTGGCAGAAGTTGCCGAGCATCCATCCGATGCGCTCGACATCCTGCGCGCCCATCACGATTTGGCGAGCCTGCTCGCACGTGAGCACGAGCTGCTGACTTCGCATGGCCATGGTCGCGTATTCGAGGGCTTGCCTACGCTCGATACGATTGCCGAGCGTCTTTCCGCCGAGGCGGCGAGCGGCCACATCGATGCCCGCATCGTGGACGCGGCGCATCTTCTTGCCGATAAGACCTATGGTGATGAGGTCGACCCGTCCGAGCTGACCCCGCGCGAGCGTCGCCGCCTGGAGCGCGCCAAGCTCGCCGTGCGCGAATACCGCCGCCGCATGTTGGAGCTCTATGCAAGAGAAGAAGCCGAGGACGACGACGGCAAGTAGTCGATACTCTCTCGGGGAAGCCGCGTCCCGCTTTGAAGGCTCGGAACGGGATATGGTTTCCGAAACAGGGGCAGTTGGGAAACTGTGTCCTGGAATGGGCGCTCAGAGTGGGATGCAGTTTCCGCGAGAGACCCGTTGCGGAAAGCGTGTCCCAGAATCCGCGCCCAGAATGGGACATGGTTTCCGAAAGAAGGCTCTGAGGGAAGCTGCGCCCCGTTCTGAGCTGAAATACCGGGGCGCAGTTTCCCTTACAAACAGAACAAGGCGCGCTGCCTGCGGTTGATGCAGGCAGCGCGCCTTCTTGCGTTGAGCTCGGTTGAGGTTTGAAGCTGTGGCTTGCGACCTTTAGGAGCGGGCGGCTCCGTCGACGGGGAGCACGGCGCCCGTGACGTAGGAGGACATGTCGCTCGCCAGGAAAACAAAGGCGTTGGCGACATCCTCGGGCTCGCCCATGCGACCCAGCGGAATGGTGGCGATGATGGGCTTGATGACCTCTTCGGGCAGGTTGGCGACCATATCGGTCTTGGTCACGCCGGGTGCGACGGCATTGACGCGAATACCCATAGGGGCGAGCTCGCGCGAGAGTGACTGGACCATACCGTTGACGGCAAACTTGGACGTGGGGTAACCGACGCCGGAGGGCTGGCCGTACTTGGCGACCATCGAGCTTGTGGTAGTGATGGTGCCGCCGTGGCCGGCCTCGGTCATGATCTTGGCGGCAGCCTGGTGGCCATTAAAGACGGCGACGACGTTAAGGTCCATGACCTTTGCGAACTCCTCGGCCGTGTAGTCCAAGAGGGGTGAACGCTGGGAGATACCGGCATTGTTGACGACCGTGTCCAAGCCGCCCATGTCGGATGCAGCCTGGGTAAAGGCCTCGGTCACGGCTTCGAGTGAGGTGAGGTCGCAGGAGCGGCCCCAGACCTTGGCGTCGGGATAGGCGGCTGTCAGCTTCTCAACGGCCGCATCGGCGGTCTCTTGACGCGAGCCAAAGACAGTGACGGAGGCGCCCTCCTCGATAAAACGGCAGGCGATGGCATAGCCGATACCGCGCGTGCCTCCGGTGATGATTGCTTTCTTGCCCTCGAGCAACATGGTATTTCCTCTCATCGCGGGCGGACATTCGCAGCACAGCGTAGCCGTAACCGGAATCGGCCGTGTTTGCATATCGGTGAACGGTAGCCCGCGTTACCGATGAGCGGCTCGCGCAAATGTGCCCTGTCGTTGTGCTTAGGGCAGGAGACAAAAAGGCTCCCATCCCACATCGGACGGGAGCCCTTCGAGCAAATGCGTTGTGGGGTGTAAACCGAACTAGTTCGCCATGACGCCTTCGGTCCAGGCATCGACGTCCTCGATGCGCAGGACGTTGGCGACCTCGGCTACGCAGTCGACGCTGGCAAGCTCGGCGGCGGCAGCCTGGACGTCCTTCTCGAGCGCGCGGTGCGTCAGGAAGATGACCGAGCAGGTATCGCTAGCGCCCGACTTGCCGTCCTCGACCTGGTTGATGAGCGAGATCGAGATGTTGTGCTTGGCAAAGATATCGACCGTCTCGGACAGGGCGCCCACGCGGTCGGCGACCTTCAGGCGCACATAGTACTTAGTCTGGAGCTCGTCCATGGGCTTAAAGGCGAGGTTGTGACCATAGGGCTCAATCTCGGGCAGCGGAGCCACGCCGCGGCTGATCTGCTCGGAGAGCGACAGGATATCGCCCACGACGGCGCTCGCGGTGGGGAAGGAGCCTGCGCCGGCACCGTAGAACATGGTCTCGCCCACGGCGTCGCCTACCACGTAGACAGCGTTCATGGCGCCGTTGACCTTGGCGAGCATGTGATCGGCAGGGATCAGCGTGGGGTGCACGCGAACGTCGACGCCGGCGTCGGTGTTGCGGGCGATGCCGAGTAGCTTGATGGTGTAGCCGAGCTCGCGGGCCTGGGCGATGTCCTCGGCGCCGATGGTACGGATACCCTGCTGGTACACATCATCGGTGGTCACGCGGGTGCCAAAGCCGATGGAGGCGAGGATCGCCGTCTTGCTGGCGGCGTCGAAGCCGTCGACGTCGGCGGACGGGTCGGCCTCGGCGTAGCCCTTGGCCTGGGCGTCGGCGAGCACGTCGGCGTAATCGGCGCCCTCGGCGTCCATGCGCGACAGGATGTAGTTGGTGGTGCCGTTGAGAATGCCGGCGATGGTCAAGATCTTGTTGCCCACCAAGTCGTGCTCGAGCGTGCTCACGATGGGGATGCCGCCGCCGCAGCTGGCCTCGCACTTAATCTGCACGCCGCATGCGCGCGCCTTCTCGGCGAGCGTCTCGACATGACGGCCCAGCAGGGCCTTGTTGGCAGAGACGACGTGCTTGCCGTTCTCGAAGGCGGTGGTAAAGATCTCGGTCGCGGGGTGCTCGCCGCCGATCAGCTCGACGACGATGTCGACGGCGGGGTCGGTGACGACGTCGTGCCAGTCGCTCGTAAAGGCCTCACGCTCAATACCGGCTGCCTCGGCCTGCTCCCAAGCAAGCGCGCAGGCGCGGGTCAGCTTAAGGTCGATGCCGTAGGCTGCCAGGTACTCATCGTGGTGGCTCTTGATCAGACGGGCCACGCCGCCGCCGACGGTTCCCAGACCGATGAGGCCGACGTTCACGGTGCGCAGGGGTTCGCTCATAGATAGCTCCTTCGTGCATCTTATGGATGGATTAACCGCTTAAAGGTTGAGTGCATTCTAGCGTGAACCGAGGGCGCGTGCTCGCCAGGCAACAGGAGTCGCACAAAACGGCACCCTCGAAACGCTGCGGAAACATTGGAAACATGCTCGCCACAAACGAACTTCCGTAACAAACTGTCAACGTTTGCACCATAAGGTTTGCCCTGTGCGACTGGGGCATGCAGGCGCTCGTCGGCGTGGAACGATGAGGGCCAGGTCGAAAAGCCCGCTACGGCCTATGTGATTCAGGATGGCAAGTACATCGCCGCCTAAGTGCATATAACGAGACCGGTGGGGCCGTTTTATTCAGGGCAAGGACGCCTGTAACAGAACGGAAACATTACTTTCACACAATAAAGTGGCTAAACTGTATAAATCGACAGGAATACGCAGAATTATGGATAAATGGGCAAAACAAAAGAAAAGTTGAAATAATCGCCACTTTCCTTAACTAAAGCGTCTAGTATTTTGCGAACGCCGAACACGGCGAAGGATGGCCTGTCGGGTAACCGAAACCCGACGAGATTTGAGAGGAGAGCCGCATGTCGAGCCTCACCGGTAAGTCATTGAACCCTGTTATGAATCGCAGGAGCGTTATCGCGAGCGCAGCAGGTCTGGGGGCGATGTCCATTCTAGCTGGCTGCTCCTCCAACGGCGGCGACAGCGGTTCCGCATCGGGCGACGCTTCGTTTAAGATCGGCACCATCGGCCCGCTGACCGGCGCCAACGCGTCCTACGGCAAGTCCGTTACCCAGGGTGTCGAGCTTGGCTGCAAGGATTTCTCGACCAAGGAGCTGCCGCTTGCCAGCAAGGCCGAGGATGACCAGGCCGATGGCGAGAAGGCCGTTAACGCCTTCAACACCCTGCTCGACTGGGGCATGCAGGCCCTCGTCGGCCCGACTACCACGGGTGCGTCGGTTGCCGTCGCCGCAGAGTGCGGTAACGACCCCAAGACGTTCATGATCACCCCGTCCGCGTCCTCCGAGGACGTCACCGACGGCAAGGATTGCGTCTTCCAGGTTTGCTTCACCGACCCCAACCAGGGTGTCAACGCTGCCAAGTTCCTGGCGCAGAAGTATGCGGACGAGAAGTTCGTGCTGTTCTATAACTCCGGCGACGCCTATTCTTCGGGCATCGCAGATTCCTTTAAGGCCCAGGCCGCTGAGTCCAAGCTCGAGATTGTTGACGAGGAGACCTTTAAGGACGACTCCGCCACGAGCTTTACCAACCAGCTGACCAAGGCCAAGCAGGCCGGCGCCACCATGATCTTTGCGCCGATCTACTACACGCCGGCGTCCGTCCTGCTCAAGAACGCCAAGGACATGGGCTACGACGTCAAGATGATGGGCTGCGACGGCATGGACGGTATCCTGGGCGTTGAGGGTTTCGACACCTCTCTTGCCGAGGGTCTGCTGCTCATGACCCCGTTCTCCGCCGACGACGAGAAGAACGCCGACTTCGTCAACGCCTACAAGGATAAGTACGGCGATACCCCCGACCAGTTTGCCGCCGACGCCTACGACGGCGTGCACGCGGTGGCCGAGGCCGTCAAGGAGGCCGGTCTTGGTGTCGACGCCGACCCGACCGAGGCCGCCGAGAAGCTGTCCAAGGCTATGCTCAAGATTACCGTTGACGGTCTGACCGGCAAGCTCACCTGGAACGATAAGGGCCAGGTCCAGAAGGAGCCCACGACGTACGTCATCACCGACGGCAAGTACGTACAGGCCTAACTGGCCGCCTTACATAGAGCGGTTTTGATCCCAAGCAGGGGAGGTTTTGGCCTTCCCTGCTTGCTTGGTATCTGGGGACAGTGTAACGTCCCTGTTTCATACATTAACTGGAAACCTATTCGAAAGGGGGATGTGGAACATGACGGTCTTTATCCAATACCTGGTCAACGGCCTGTCCATGGGCAGCGTCTACGCCATCATCGCGTTGGGCTACACCATGGTCTACGGTATCGCCAAGATGCTGAACTTCGCTCACGGCGATGTCATCATGGTCGGTGCCTATGTCTCGTTCTGCGCCACGTCGTATCTCGGCCTCCCGGGCTGGGTATCTGTAGTTCTCTCTTGTGTGGCCTGCACGGTTCTCGGTGTTCTCATTGAGGGTCTGGCCTATAAGCCGCTGCGCCAAGCAGGCCCGCTGGCCGTTCTGATCACGGCTATCGGCGTGTCTTACTTCCTGCAGAACGCCGCGCAGCTTCTGTGGGGCGCGACGCCCAAGAACTTTACTTCGCTCGTCACCTTCCAGGTGCCGGAGTTCTTGGCCAAGTTCAACGTAAGCGCCGTCTCGCTCGTCACCATCGTCGCCTGCCTGGTTATCATGGCCGGCCTGATGTTCTTTACAGGTAAGACCAAGATGGGCAAGGCCATGCGCGCCGTGTCCGAGGACAAGGCTGCCGCTCAGCTCATGGGCATCAACGTCAACCGCACCATTTCGATGACGTTTGCCATCGGCTCTGCCCTTGCCGCCATCGCCGGTGTGCTGCTGTGCTCCTACTCGCCGGTGCTGCAGCCCACGACGGGTGCTATGCCTGGCATCAAGGCCTTCGACGCCGCTGTCTTCGGTGGCATCGGCTCCATCCCCGGCGCTTTTGTCGGTGGCATTCTCATCGGCATCATCGAGGCGATGGCGCAGGCTTACATTTCCACGAGCCTTGCCAACTCCATCGTCTTTGGTGTTCTGATCATCGTCCTGCTCGTCAAGCCTGCCGGCCTCTTGGGCAAGTACGTCCCCGAGAAGGTGTAGGTGAGCGTTATGAAGTTTCTTAAAGACAAGCAGACGCGTCACGACTTTGTCACGTACGCCATGTGCCTTGTGGCGTTTGCCATCGTGTTCTTTATGCAGTCCAACCACATGATTCCGCGCATGATCGCCGGTCAGCTGGTTCCCATCACGGCCTATATCGTCATGGCCATTTCCCTTAACCTCGTCGTCGGCATCGCGGGCGACTTGTCGCTGGGCCACGCGGGCTTTATGAGTGTCGGCGCCTATACGGGAATCGTCACCGCCGTCGCGCTGGAGAGCGCCGTTCCCTCCGATCCGGTGCGCCTTATCATCAGTATCGTGGTCGGCGCCATCGCTGCCGCCATCCTGGGCTTCTTGATTGGCATTCCGGTCCTTCGTCTGAGCGGCGATTACCTGGCTATCGTGACGCTGGCCTTTGGCGAGATTATCAAGGAGATCGTCACCTGCCTCATTGTGGGCGTCGATTCCCGCGGCCTGCATGTGATCTTTAACATCACGGGTAACTCCACGATCGATGACCTGCACCTGCTCGAGGACGGCACTGCCATCATCAAGGGCGCCCAGGGCGCCTCGGGCGTGTCGACGTACTCGACCTTCCTCGCCGGTGCCATCCTGGTCATGGTCGCACTCGTGATCGTGCTCAACCTGGTTCGCAGCCGTACCGGCCGTGCCATTATGGCCGTGCGCGACAACAAGATCGCTGCCGAGTCTGTGGGCATCTCCGTCACCGAGTACCGCATGATCGCCTTCGTGGTTTCCGCTGCCCTCGCCGGTGCTGCCGGAGCCCTCTTCGGCGGTAACTTCTCGCAGCTCTCCGCCACCAAGTTCGACTTCAACACGTCCATCCTCATCCTGGTGTTCGTGGTCCTGGGCGGTCTGGGCAATATGCGCGGCTCCGTCATCGCGGCGGCATTGCTCACGGTGCTTCCCGAGCTGCTCCGTCAGTTCTCGGACTACCGCATGCTCATCTACGCCATCGTGCTGATCTTGGTCATGATCTTTACCAACAACCCGCAGCTCAAGGCGTTCTTCGGTCGCGTCAAGGATCGCTTTGCTTCCAAGAAGGAGGTGGCAGCCGATGCCCAGTAAATTTGAGTTCAACAAGGGCAAGATGGTCCCGTATCCTTCTGGCGCCATCGTTCCCGACCGCGACCTGGGCGAGCGCCCGGCACTCGAGTGCATCCACCTGGGCATTGAGTTCGGTGGCCTTAAGGCAGTCGACGACTTTAGCCTGACTATCGGCAAGACCGAGATCGCCGGTCTGATCGGCCCCAACGGTGCCGGTAAGACCACGGTCTTCAACCTGCTCACCAAGGTGTATCAGCCCACGCACGGCACCATCCTGCTCGACGGCGAGGACACCTCGGGCAAGTCGGTCTATCAGGTCAACCGCATGGGTATTGCCCGTACCTTCCAGAACATTCGTCTGTTCAACACCATGACGGTGGAGGATAACGTTAAGGTCGGCCTGCACAACCAGGAGCGCTACTCCGGCTTTGAGGGCGTGCTGCGCCTGCCGACGTATTGGAAGCACGAGAAGGCTGCTCACGAGCGCGCCATGGAGCTGCTGTCCATCTTTGATATGGAGCACCTGGCAAACGAGCAGGCCGGATCGTTGCCTTACGGCGCTCAGCGTCGTCTGGAGATCGTCCGCGCGCTTGCCACCAACCCCAAGCTACTGCTGCTCGACGAGCCTGCCGCCGGCATGAACCCGTCCGAGACCGCGGAGCTCATGGAGAACATCGTCAAGATTCGCGACACCTTTGGCATTGCCATCATGCTTATCGAGCATGATATGTCGCTCGTTATGAACATCTGCGAGGGCATCTGCGTGCTCAACTTTGGTAAGGTCATCGCCAAGGGCACGGCAGAGGAAATCCAGAACAACGACGCCGTTATCGAGGCGTATCTGGGTAAGCAGGATAAGGGGGAGAACTAAATGGCAGAGCCGATGCTTTCCGTCTACAACATCAACGTCTGGTACGGCGCCATCCACGCCATCAAGGACATCTCCTTTAACGTTAACGAGGGCGAGATCGTGGCCTTGATTGGTGCCAACGGTGCCGGCAAGTCCACAACGCTCAAGACCGTCTCGGGCCTGCTGCGCTCCAAGACCGGCTCCATCAAGTTTATGGGCGAGGACATTACCCATACGCCCGCCGACAAGCTGGTTGGTAAGGGCCTGGCTCAGGTTCCCGAGGGTCGTCGCGCCTTTTTGCAGATGACGGTCGAGGAGAACCTGGAGATGGGTGCCTATACGCAGCCCAAGTCCACGGTGGCTCCGGGCCTGGAGCGCGTCTATGAGCAGTTCCCGCGCCTGAAGGAACGTCGTCGCCAGGTCGCCGGCACCCTTTCAGGCGGCGAGCAGCAGATGCTCGTTATGGGGCGCGCCCTTATGAGTAACCCCAAACTGCTTATGCTCGACGAACCTTCCATGGGTTTGGCACCGATTCTGATCGAACAGATCTTCCAGATTGTCGAGGACCTGCACAAGGCCGGCACCACGGTGCTTCTGGTCGAGCAAAACGCACAGATGGCTCTTTCCATCGCCACACGCGGCTACGTGCTCGAGACCGGCAAGATCACCATGACCGGCACGGGCCAAGAACTCCTGCACGACGATAACGTGCGCAAGGCCTATCTTGGTGGCTAGGAGGTTCCGCCGTTCTACCGAACGGCGGAACAGTCGACGCTGCGCGGGCATCAGAGCGACAACTTGTCATTCAAAGAGGGCGGCATGACCAGAAGGTCTATGCCGCCCTCTTTTCATGCCAATTTGTTCGCTCTGGTGCCCGCTCGCTGTCCGACCTCTGCCTGCGGCGTTACTTTGGTTCTGCCCCCATGAAGTTGCGGTGGAATAGGGACTAAATGGGAGTCTCAGAGGCCAAAAGAGTCCCTATTCCACCGCAACTTCATGGGGGCGTGCGACAATGCCCATCGGAAAACGTTTGTCATCTGGGGGTCTATCTATGCTGTACGAGTTTTGTGCCGAGAACTTTGAGCGGGTACCGGCGGCTATCGATGCTGGTGCTAAGCGCATCGAGTTGTGCGACAACCTTGCCGTCGGTGGTACCACGCCATCGGCTGGCGTTATCAGCGCTACGGTCAGCTATGCTCACGAGCATGACGCGCGAGTGATGTGCATGATTCGTCCGCGTGGCGGCGACTTTCATTACAACCAGGATGAGCTGCGCATGATGGAGATGGACTTGGGCCTTGCCGTGAGCGCCGGCGCTGACGGCTTGGTCTTTGGCTGCTGCAAGCCTTGTGCCGGCGGATGGGCGCTCGATGAGCTTACACTCGGCGCCCTCGTGATGGCTGCGGGCTGCGCGACCGAGGAGTGCAAACGTGAACCCATCGACATCACCTTCCATATGGCCTTCGACCAGCTCTCGCCCGAGGCACAGCTTGATGCCGTCGACACACTTACCGATTGCGGTGTTACGCGCATCCTGACGCATGGAGGCGCTGCCGGAACGCCGATCGAGGATAACTTCGATCACCTAGCTCGCCTAATCGAGTATGCGGGCGACCGCCTGACCATCCTTCCCGGCGGCGGCATTTCCACGACCAACCGCGATACCGTGGCGGCGGCACTGGGTGTCTCCGAGCTCCATGGCACCAAGATCGTGCCGCTGGAGGTATAACCCGTGGCGCTGGTATTTGACGTTCAGCAGGCGAACGGTAAGCCCGACGATAACCGGCGCCCTGGCACCGCGTGCCCCTTTTGCGATACCGAGGAACTCGCCAATATCATCCGGCGCGACGGTGGCTGTATCTGGCTCGAGAATAAGTTCAAAACCCTGCGCGCCACCCGTCAAACCGTGCTGATCGAGTCGGCCGATCACGATGCCGACCTGGTGACCTATACGCCGGACGAGCTGCATCATGTGATGCGGTTTGCCCTGGGTTGCTGGCAGCAGATGATCGATTCACAACAGTATCGAAGCGTGCTCATGTATAAAAACAAGGGTCCGCTCTCGGGCGGTAGTCTCGTTCATCCGCACATGCAGATTGTGGGTTTGGAGCAGGAAGACGGCTATGCGGCACTAGTCCCCGCCAACTTCGAAGGCATCAATGTCTGGCAACAGGGGAGAATCGCGGTTAACATCTCAACCGAACCGATCATGGGGTTCTTTGAGATTAACGTTTCAGCCCCACAGGGAATCGCCGCCAGCGATGGCATGCGAGACCAAGCCGAGGCGGATCTCTTCGCCGATGCGATCCAGGTAGCTCTGCGCTATATCCTGAACGAGCACCACGGTGGCCGCGCAGAGTCGTACAACTTGTTCTTCTATCACCTGGGCGGTCGGACCATTGCCAAGGCGCTGCCGCGTTGGGTGGTTTCGCCCTACTTTGTCGGCTATCGCTTGGCCCAGGTCAATGCCGAGACAACGCTCGATATCGATGCTGAGCGCCTGCGTGCGCACCTGGAAACGCTCGAATAGCAGGACTAACACCCGTGTAATGCGGACAGTCTAGCGTGCCATGGCGTCGCGGCCGGCCTCGACGCGCTTGCGCTGGGCGGCACGCTCCTCGCCGGTTAGACGCTCAAAGAGATGCCCGATAAACGAGGCGAGTACCTGCTGAAACAGCGTTCCGCACATGACGGGAAACACGACTTCGCCCGGAAAGTACTGCGTGGCGATGACGGCGCCCGAAGAGATATTACGCATGCCGCAGGTAAAGCACATGGTAGTCGTCTCGCTATATGGCAGATGCAGTGCGCGGGCGACCAGAATGCCGACGACAAAGCCGCTGATGGCGAAGGTCAAAATAAAGAGGGCGACTTCCAGACGCACCGCGTTCATGTGCAGCACGTACTCACTCATGGCGGTGGAGTTGGAGGCGATAACGCCCATCATCATGAACTTGCAGGCGGGCGAGAGCGCGGGGGAGAGCTTCTCGTGTCCCCATCCACGCGTGAGCTCGTTGATCACGATGCCGAGCACGGCGGGGATGGCGATCATAAAGGCCATGTCCTGCATCATGCTCGGCACATCGATCGAGACGGTGGCACCCAGCAAGAGCTTCAGCGTGAGCGGAATCGTCACAGGCGAGATAACCGAGGACGTCAGGATAATGGTGAGCGCGAGCGGGCCGTTGCCGCCGAACATGCTAATCCACATAAAGGCAGTGACTGCCACGGGTACGCTGTACTCGAGCACGATGCCGCAGACAAGGTTGGGGTTGGAGCCAAAGAACAGCGATCCCATGGCATAAGCTGCTATGGGAATAAGCACCGCCGAGACGAGCAGCGCCAAAATCAGGTGCAGCGGACGGCGGAACACCTCGGCTACCTGGTGGAAGGTGTTGCTGAGCGCGCCTTGGAACGTCATAAAGGCGAAGAGAGCGGGAACGATGGGCTTAAGTACGCCGATCTGCTGGGGAAAGAGCACACCGAGCGTTACGCAAATCGGAACGATGACCTGCATATGCCCCGCGAGGAACTTTCCCAGTCCAACCCATTGCTTCATCTGCTCTTGTGACTCCCTTTGCTCGTAAATCCGTTTTGAATGGATATGCTAGACGCTCGCATGCGTCCGTGCGTTAGAAACGCTCGATTATTTCGAGGCTATTACCGGCATCGTTTACCGAAACCACGGCGTGCTGCGAGGCTCTGCGTCCGTGCCGCACGGTATAATAAACCCGTTCAACAGATCTGCCTGCCGAAGCGGGCATACACAGAGGACTCATCGCTATGAACCGTGAGAGGTATCGCGGCGACCTGCCCCTATCGGGGGTGGGCGCTCATGTCATCGCTTAAGACGACGCATCGCTGGGCGGTCGCTCGGCAAAACCCCGAGCTCGAAAAGGAGCTTTCGGCTGGCCTGGGCATACCCAGGCTGGTGGCGCGCATTATGGTTGCGCACGGCATTGCCTCGATTGAGGAGGGACAGCTATTTCTGACGCCTTCGCTCGACCGTGATTGGGCCGATCCGCTCGTCATTCCGGGCATGTCGGTTGTTGCCGATCGTGTCGAGCACGCCATCCGCAACCGCGAACGCATCGCCGTCTTTGGTGATTTTGACGTCGACGGCATTACGTCGACTTGTCTGCTGACCGAGGCGCTGCGGACGTTTGGCGCCGATGTCACACCATTCATCCCGCACCGCTTTGACGAGGGCTACGGTCTTTCGCGCGCCGCGCTCGATCGCGTCAACGAGCTCGCCCAACCCAATCTGATCGTGACCGTCGATAACGGTATCGCGGCCAAGGATGAGGTCTCCTATCTGGAGAGCCTGGGAATCGATCTGGTGGTTACGGACCACCATGAGCCGTCCGACCAGGTGCCGCAGGGCGTGCCCCTGACCGACCCCAAGCTCGAGGATGAGGGACCCTCGCGTGAACTTGCCGGTGCCGGTGTGGCGCTCAAGCTGGTGCAGGTTTTGGGCGAGCGTCTGGGCAAGCCGTCGTATTGGCGTTCGCTGATTGAGGTTGCGGCGCTGGGCACCGTGTCCGACATGATGCCATTGACGGCCGAGAACCGCGCGTTGGTCGCCGAGGGCATCCAACAGATGCGCGTGACGGCTCGTCCCGGCTACATTGCGCTTGCAGCGCTCGCCAAGGCCGACCTTTCTACCATTACGGCGGACGGTCTATCGTTCTCGCTCATTCCCCGCTTAAACGCCGCCGGCCGCATGGCCGATCCCAAGCTGGCGCTCGACCTGCTGCTTGCCCGCGATCCTATCGAGGCAAGTGCACTGGCGGCCGAGCTCGAGGAGATCAACCGTCAGCGTCGCGAGATTGAGGCGGAGCTCACGCGTGATGCCATGGCAAAGGTCGAGGAGACCTATGATGGCGGTCGCGCAATCGTCGTGGGTGGCGAGGGCTGGCACGAGGGCGTTAAAGGCATCGTGGCGAGCCGCCTTACCAACCGATATCACGTGCCGGCGTTGCTCTTCTCTATCGAGGACGGTATAGCACGTGGCTCGGGTCGCTCGGTGGGCAAGGTCAACCTGTTCGAAGCCGTCGAGCGCTGCTCCGACCTGCTGATTCGCCGCGGCGGACATGCCGGTGCGGTGGGCGTGACCATCGAGGCGTCTAAGCTCGATGAGTTTCGTCGTCGCCTTTCCGCCGTGTTGTCCGAGCTTCCCGCCGAGGACTTTGAGGACACCGACGAGGTTGCCGCCACGGTTGACCTTTCCGAATTGAATATCGAGACCATCGAGCAGATTTCCCGCCTTGAGCCGTTTGGCCAGGGTAATAAGGTGCCGCTGCTGGCTGCCGAGGGCGTGACGATGTGCGATCGCGCCGTGGTGGGCAAGACCGGCGAGCATATGCGCTTCGTGGCGACGGATGGCGCCGCGAGTGTGCCGGCCATCATGTTTCGTGTGCCGCAGATCGATAGGCTTATCAATTGCGACAGCGCTGTCGACTTGGTGTTCGAGGCCGTTGCCGAGCATTGGCAAGGTCGCGTAAAGCCAAAGCTCATGATTAAGGATGTCTTGGTCCGCGATACCACGGCGCCCAGCGTTGACGACCCGGCATGTGAGCTTCGCCGCGGCGTACAACCGGCGGATTCTGGGCTGCGCCTGGAGTCGCGTAAACGCGAGACGCTTGCCCAGCTTTCCTATACCGAGCTCACGCGCTCACTCATTCACAGCTTTATCGGATCGAACCAGCCGCACCGCGCGCAGGTCGAGGCGCTCGATGCCCTGGCCGATCACCAAAGTGTTCTGGCCGTTATGGGAACGGGGCGCGGCAAGTCTCTTATCTTCCATGTGCATGCCGCGCGCGAGGCGGTTCTTCGCGGGCGTGCGAGTATCTTTGTCTATCCGCTGCGCGCGCTCGTTGCCGACCAGGCCTATCACCTCTCGTCGACGATGGCCGCGCTCGGCATTGGCGTAGGCGTGCTGACCGGCGAGACCGTGGAAGCCGCGCGCGATGACGTGTTTGCCGGCCTGGCTTCGGGTCGCACCGGCATCGTTCTCACGACGCCTGAGTTCCTTTCCATCCATCGCGATCGCTTTGCGCGTTCTGGACGTATCGGCTTTGTCGTTATCGATGAGGCACACCATGCCGGTCTTGCCAAGGGCGGTGACCGGAGCGCATACCTCGACATGCCTGATATTCTCAAGGCCCTGGGCAACCCCGTTGTCATGGCCGCGACTGCCACCGCAACGGCTCCGGTTGTGGCCGAGCTCGCCCGCGTGCTACCGATTACCCGCACGGTGGTCGACGAGACGGTGCGCGAGAACTTGCAGCTCGAGGATGACCGAGACCTTGCGAGCCGCGAAAATCGCCTGGTGTCGATCGTGGCGACGGGGGAGAAGACCGTTATCTACGTGAACTCACGCGACCAGTCCGTGGCGCTTGCCAAGACGTTGCGCAAACGCGTGCCCGACTGTGCGACCCAGATCGCGTTCTATAACGCCGGGCTTGCGCGCTCCGATCGCCGCCGTGTTGAGGAAGCCTTTAGAGACGGAAGTCTCAGCTGCATCGTTTCAACCTCGGCCTTCGGTGAGGGCGTCAACCTGCCCGATATCCGTCATGTCGTGCTCTACCACATGCCGTTTGGTGCGATTGAGTTTAACCAGATGAGTGGCCGTGCCGGTCGCGATGGACAGCCTGCCGTGATTCACCTGCTCTATTCGTCGCGCGACGCTCGCATTAACGAGCGCCTGCTCGACTGCTACGCACCCGAGCGCGACGAGCTCGTCACACTCTATCGCGCGCTGCAGACCATGTGGCGCTCCAACCGCGGCAAGACCGGGGATGATTCATTCTGCGCAAGCGATATCGACATCGCGCAGATGTGCCTTGCCATCGATGCCCGCACGCCGGTCGACGAGCGCTCGGTGGAAAGCGGCCTAGGAATCTTCGAAGAGCTTGGTTTCTGTCGCGTTTCGGGGTTTGACGATACGCGTCGCATCGCGATGGCCGAAAACCCCGGCCGCGTGCAATTGAGCAGGTCAATTCGCTATTTGGAGGGCTTGCGCTCGCGCATGGAGTTTTCGGCTTTCCGGAGCTGGGCGCTCGATTCGTGCGCTTCTGATATGCTAGCCAAAGTTAACCGCCCGATCGTACCGCGGGCCTAGGGGAAGGGGACCTCGATGGATGCCGCAGCCCGTACCGCCCATGATTCCACCCTCCAGCCGTTTTCGGAGATGGAGCACTATAAGCATGCCGATGAGCTGCCGCCCGAGATTATGGCGGACAGCTACGACAAGCTGGAGCGTCTGTGCCTCAAATATATGAATGAGGACGACTTTTCTAAGGTTGAGCAGGCCTACTGCTTTGCTGCCGAGAAGCATTGCAACCAAAAGCGGCGCTCGGGTGAGATGTACATCAACCATCCCGTCGAGGTGGCCATCATTCTGGCCGATCTCAAGATGGACTGCGATGTGGTGTGCGCCGCGCTGCTGCACGATACCGTCGAGGATACTGAGACCTCGCTCGCCGATGTTTCCGGCCTGTTTGGCGATACGGTGGCCGAGCTCGTCGATGGCGTGACCAAGCTCACCAACATCGAAGTCGACAGCATGGACGAGAAGCAGGCGCTCACGCTGCGCAAGATGTTCCTTGCCATGTCCAAGGACATTCGCGTCATCATCGTTAAACTTGCCGACCGTCTGCACAACATGCGAACGCTGGCAGCCCTGCGCGAGGATCGTCGCCTATTTAAGGCTCGCGAGACCATGGACGTGTACGCGCCCTTGGCCGACCGCCTGGGCATGAGCTCTATTAAGTGGGAGCTCGAGGACCTGTCCTTCTTCTACCTGGAGCCCGATGCCTACCAGCGCATCGCGCGCATGGTGGCGGAGTCGCGCGAGGTCCGTGAGCGCTATCTGGCTGAGACCATCAAGACACTCACCGACGAGCTCAACCGCATTGGCCTGGAAGGCTTCCAGATCAACGGCCGTTCCAAGCACTATTGGTCCATCTACCAAAAGATGAAGCGCAAGGGCAAGGAGTTCTCCGAGATCTACGACCTGGTGGCACTGCGCGTCATCACGCATTCGGTGCGCGATTGCTACTCCACGCTCGGCGCGGTGCATACGCTGTGGCACCCCATGCCCGGTCGCTTTAAAGACTATATCGCCATGCCCAAGGTCAATAACTACCAGTCGCTCCATACGACGGTTATCGGCCCCACGGCCCGCCCGCTCGAGATTCAGATTCGAACCTATGAGATGCATGAGCAGGCCGAGTACGGCATTGCCGCCCACTGGCTATATAAGAAGTCGGGCGGATCGTCTGCTTCCAAGACCAATGACGCTCAACGTTTGGACGACCAGATCAACTGGCTCAAGCATTCGCTCGATTGGGCGGCTTCCGACGAGATCACCGATGCCAAGGAATACCTGCACTCGCTGAAGGTCGATCTGTTCGATCAGGAGATCTTCGTCTTTACGCCCAAGGGCGAGGTCATGGCGCTTCGTGCCGGCTCTACACCGCTCGACTTTGCCTACGCCGTTCATACCGAGGTGGGAAACCATTGCGTCGGCGCCAAAATCAACGGTGCGGTGGCTCCGCTCACGCACGAGATTAAGACGGGTGACCGTGTCGAGATCCTGACTAACAAGAGTTCCAAGCCGTCGCGTGATTGGCTCAAGATCGTCAAGACGCCTTCCGCCAAGTCAAAGATCCGTCGCTACTTTGCCGCCGCGACTAAGGACGACGACGCTGCCGCCGGCCGCGATATGCTGGCCAAGGACCTGCGCAAGCGCGGGTATGGCATCTCCACGCCGCGCTCCACGCGTGCGCTCAATGCCGTGGCGGAGCAGTTTAACTTCAAGCAGCTCGAGGACCTGTTTGCCGCCGTCGGTGCCGGCAAGGTTGCCCCGCGCGCTGTGGGCAATAAGGTCGAGCAAATCTTGGACCCCAAGCCCGAGGAACAGCTCACCAAGGCCGAGGCTATCGCCGAGGTCGTGAAACAGCCGGCCCGCGGCTCCAACCGCAAGCCGCAAAAGCGTGGCAAGAGCGCAAGTAACGGCATTATCGTTAAGGGCGAGAGCAACAGTGGCCTGCTGGTCCGTCTGGCTCATTGCTGCAACCCCGTGACGGGCGACGATATCGTCGGCTTCATCACGCGTGGCCGAGGTGTCTCAGTGCATCGCGCCAACTGCCCCAACGTCAAGGGCCTCATGGAGCACCCCGAGCGCATGATTGACGTAGAGTGGGATGGTGCTGCCGACACCCTCTTCCAGGTCGAGATCGTGGTCGAGTGCCTGGACCGCATGGGCCTGCTCAAGGACGTCACCATTGCCATTGGCGATGCAGGCGGCAATATCCTTTCCGCCGCCACCTCGACCAACCGCGAGGGTATTGCGACCCTGCGCTTTATGGTCGAGATTTCGGATGCGAGCGGCCTGGATCCGCTGCTGGCTTCCATCAGCAGTGTCGATTCGGTCTACGACGCTCGCCGTCTTATGCCCGGCGAGGGCGGAGCGCAACTCAAGCGCCGTGTGTAGGTGCGAGAGCCTCTCAGCATCATAGATATTGGTTACGCTCGAGGCATCGTTTGGTGCCTCGAGCGTATTTTAGAAGGAGGGTATGCGCATGGACGATATGACTTTGGACCTGACACCCCGAGGCACGGCTTCGATTGAGGTGCTCGTCAACGGCCCGATTCAGACCAACAGCTACGCCGTGATTTCGAATGACGAGTGCTTAATCGTCGATCCGGCGTGGGAGGGCGAGCGTCTTGTGGAGCATATCCGCACCGCGCATCCCGAGGTGCGCGTACTCGGCTCTGTCTGCACGCACGGTCATGCCGACCATGTTGGCGGGGTTGCCGGGGTTCGAGCTGTCGTTGGCGACAGTGCGCTATATGAGTTGTGCGCTAAGGACGTGACGGTACCTCGCGCAAATATCGAGGAGCAGCGTGTCATGTGGGGTATCGAGACGCCCGATCCGGGTGAGCCGACGCGCTTGCTTGCCGAGGGCGATACAATCGAGGTGGGCGACGTCTGCCTGCAGGTGATCGAGACGCCGGGGCATACGCCGGGCGGCATCGTCCTGTTCGCCGCGACCGAGCAGGGAAACATCGCCTTTGTGGGCGACACGCTTTTCCCGGGCAGCCACGGTCGTACCGATCTTTCCGGCGGTGACGAGGCGGCGATTATGCGCTCGCTCTCCAAACTTGCCAAGATGCTTCCGCCCGATACCGTTTGCTTGACGGGCCATGGCGATTCGACCACGATGGCGCGCGAACTTATGCAGAACCCGTTTATGCAGATGTAGGCTCGAAGCCGTCTTCCGAACCACGAAGACCGCTCAATCGTCAAGCTATTTTCCCCAGTGGGTCGATTCTGTGGGGCAAACGGTCAAAATTTGTCCAATCGGATGGTATTCGTGAACAAACGAACGTTTATGCTCGGGTATGTCGTGGTAAAATCTCAGGCGTTATCGGAGCAACCTTACAGGAGGTTTCTTTTATGCTCGTCAACGCAGCAGACATGCTCAAGAAGGCCGAGGCCGGCAAGTACGGTCTCGGTGCCTTCAACACCAACAACCTCGAGTGGACCCTGGCTATTCTCCAGGCCGCCGAGGAGGCCAAGTCCCCGCTGATCCTTCAGTGCACCGCTGGTGCCGCTAAGTGGATGGGCGGTTTCAAGGTCTGCGCCGACATGGTTAAGGCTGCCGTCGAGGCCACGGGCGTTACCGTTCCCGTCGCCCTTCACCTCGATCACGGTTCTTACGAGGACTGCTTCAAGTGCATCGAGGCCGGCTTCACGTCCATCATGTATGACGGCTCTCACGAGGAGACCTTCCAGCTTAACCTCGACCGCACCAAGGAGCTCGTTGAGCTTGCCCACTCCAAGGGCATGTCCATCGAGGCCGAGGTCGGCGGCATCGGCGGCACCGAGGACGGCGTGACCTCCAGCGGCGAGCTCGCTGATCCTGCTGAGTGCAAGCAGATTGCTGACCTGGGCGTCGACTTCCTCGCCTGCGGTATCGGCAACATCCACGGCGTGTACCCTGCCGACTGGGCTGGCCTTTCCTTCGAGCGCCTGGGCGAGATCAAGGCTCAGACCGGCGACCTGCCCCTCGTCCTGCACGGTGGCACCGGCATCCCCGAGGATCAGATCAAGAAGGCCATCTCCCTGGGTATCTCCAAGATCAACGTCAACACCGATCTGCAGCTCGTCTTCGCCAAGGGTGTTCGCGAGTACATCGAGGCCGGCAAGGATCAGCAGGGCAAGGGCTTTGACCCCCGCAAGCTCCTCAAGCCTGGTCGTGACAACATCGTTGCCCGCACCAAGGAGCTCATGGAGGAGTTTGGCTCCGTCAACAAGGCGTAAGTAGCGGTTTAACTTTCCCGTCGGAGGCCCCGTTCACCCTACGCTTTTCCCTTGCACTCACCTGGCTTTGCCAGAAGTCGCGCAATGGGAAAAGCTTCGGGTGAACGGGGCCTCCTTCGTTAACTCGCTACAGGGTTACTGGGCTGAATTCATTTTTTTGACTACCGTTCGGTGGTGTTGATGGCTCCCTTGTTGGGGCTTTCTTTTTTATCTCGCTACAATGGACTTCAAGCGTTCTAGTGACTTGGAGTTTTAGTATGGCTGTTGTTAATGTGTTGCCTTCGGATGGGAAGGTTATTGACGAGGGTCCTGTTGGTTGCTCTGTTGATGTTTGCTGTAATGACTTTCGTCATCTCGATATTGGACTACCGCCCGAGATTCTTCGACTCAAGGATGCCGGATATTTGACGCAGACTGTTGCGGCTTGTGATCGTCTTTTGGGGCAGAATCCCGATCCCTCGCTTGCTGCCTGCGTTCGTGCCGAGCGGTATCGCATGCTTGAGACGCCGCTTCATTTTTCGGTGTCGCGCGATCGAGCTATTGCGATGATTCGCGAGGAGTGGCCTGAGTTTACCGAGGAGCAGTTTAACGATCTGATTGACCGTAAGCGTATTGACTGGCGCTTTATCGATGGTGAGCTGTTCGTTCTCGACAACTTCCTCGATTCGCTTCGCGTATATCCCAAAGAGGTCCCCGGCATGCGTCCCGATTCTACGGACGGAATAGCACTGCGCAACGAGATGCTCAAGGAGATGGAGTCGCAAAACGGATTGACTCGCGTTATTACGCTTAAGGCGTCCTTGTCTGTCCCCGGCGCTCTAGAGGGGGAGACCGTTCGCGCTTGGCTACCCGTTGCCGCCGCCTGTCGTCAACAGTCTCATATCGAGGTTCTCAATATGACGCCGGAGGGTGCTGTTGCTCCCGCGAACGCTTCGGCGCGTACCGCCTCGTGGTCTTCTTCGAGTGATCGCTCATTCTCGGTGACCTATCGCTATCAAATCAATGCCGCTTATCGCGATATTTATGGGGGTGCGCTTCCGTCGCATCCGTGTATGGACGCGCCGTTGCCCGAAGATATTTCTGAGGACCGTCCGCACATTGCATTCACGCCGTATCTGCAGCAGCTGACGGCCGGTGTTGTTGACGGACTCGAGGATCCGCTCGATCGCGCCCGTGCTATCTATGATTATCTGACGCAGCATATCGACTATCGCTATCAGCCGCCGTACTTGCTTTTGGGATCTATTGCCGATGACTGCGCGCATTCGCTCCGCGGCGATTGCGGCGTTATGGCGCTCACGTTTATCACCATGTGCCGTATCGCGGGCGTGCCTGCCCGTTGGCAGAGCGGCCTGTACGTTGCGCCCGATTCGGTGGGGTCGCACGACTGGGCAGAGTTCTATACGCCGCAGACCGGTTGGCTCAACGCCGACGTGTCATTTGGATCTTCTGCTCGCAGGATGGGGGAGGAGTGGCGCCGCCGTCACTACTTTGGCAATCTCGACCCGTGGCGTATGGTGGCCAACAATCGATTCCAGGCAGGGTTTGACCCCTCTTTCGACGGCATGCGCGAGGACCCTTACGATAACCAGATGGGCGAGGCTTCGGTCGACGGTCGCGGATGCCGTCAGCGCGAGATGCTCCGCACGGTCGAACTCATCGAAATGCTCGAAGTTCCATTTTCGAACTAATCGGTAGAAAGCTGTGATAAACTAACTCACGCATTACGTGCCCGAGTGGCGGAATTGGCAGACGCAGTGGACTCAAAATCCACCGTTGGCAACAACGTGCGAGTTCGAGTCTCGCCTCGGGCACCATACATGCAAGTGAGCGTTCAAGGGGGTTGCGGCCCCCTTTTTCGTGCCGAACTCGCGTGAGCGCGCGAAGCGTTAAGCAAACAGGCCTGCGGCCTGTTTGTAGCGGAGCGTGGCGAGGGCGCCGCGCGTCCGAAGCCCGGGGCTTCGCGAAGCGAAGGCCCTTCGAGTCTCGCCTCGGGCACCATACATGCAAGCGAGCGTTCAAGGGGGTCAAGGCCCCTTTTTCGTGTACGTAATGTGATAACGCGCTGTACGTGTTATTATTCGCAAGGCGTTGTTCCCGCAATGCCCTAAAGAGGAACCCGAGGGTTCCCACCTTTTGGCGCCAATGAGCAGCTGACTGGTCATACAACTTAGATTCCCTTCCTCAAATCGAGGAAGTCTATGTGTACGACCTGGTTGCTGAGAAGCGCCGGGTTATTTTTTTATGAATGGAGGTAGGGAAAATAGCTAAGTCTGATGACACCCGCATCAACGACGAGATTACTGCATCTTCGTGCCGTTTGATTGGCGTCGATGGCTCTCAGCTCGGCCTGTTCGCCATCCGCGATGCCCAGCGCGTCGCCGACGATCAGGGTCTCGACCTGGTCGAGATCGCTCCCAACGCGGAGCCGCCGGTCTGCAAGGTCATGGACTACGGTAAGTTCAAGTACCAGCAGGCCATGAAGGCCAAGGCTGCTCGTAAGAACCAGTCCAAGGTCGAGGTCAAGGAAATGAAGTTCCGACCCAAGATCGACGTTGGCGACTACGAGACCAAGAAGGGCCACGTTCTGCGTTTCCTCAAGAAGGGCGCACGCGTTAAGATCACCATCATGTTCCGCGGCCGTGAGATGGCTCACCCGGAGCAGGGCCTTAACGTTCTCGAGCGTCTCGCCGAGGATCTCAAGCCTTACGCTACGGTCGAGTCCAAGCCTAAGATGGAAGGCCGTAACATGCTTATGCTGCTCGCCCCGATTAAGGGCGCCTTCGATGAGGATAAAGCGGCAAGCGATACTAAGTAACTAGTGTTCTGTAACCGATTAAGGAGTATTTCATGCCTAAGATGAAGTCCCACAGCGGCACCAAGAAGCGTTTCCGCAAGACTGGTACCGGCAAGCTTATGCGCGCCAAGGCTTTCAAGAGCCACATCCTGAGCAAGAAGTCCACCAAGCGTAAGCGTGGCTTCCGTCAGGAGACCGAGATTGCCGCTGCCGACCGCAAGGTCATCAAGTCGCGTCTCGCCTAAGTTCGCGTTCCCGTTTTTCGTTTTACCGTCTAGGAGTTGATAGAACATGGCACGTATTAAGCGCGCTGTTGCCGCCAAGAAGAAGCGCCGTACCGTTATGCACCGTGCGAAGGGTTACTACGGTGCCGCTTCGCGTACTTACAAGCATGCTAAAGAGCAGGTCCAGCACTCCCTGCAGTATCAGTATCGTGATCGCCGCAACAAGAAGCGCGAGATCCGTTCTCTTTGGATCACTCGTATCAACGCTGCTGCTCGCCTGAACGACATCTCTTACTCTCAGTTCATGCACGGCCTGAAGGTTGCCGGCATCGAGCTCGACCGCAAGGTCCTGGCTCAGATGGCTTACGAGGACATCGAGTCCTTCAACGAGCTGGCTACCATCGCCAAGAAGGCTCTCGAGGCCTAATAGATTCTCTTGAATCGCTAGGGGAGTGTCGCGTTGTGCGCGGCGCTCCCTCTTTTTATCTGAAGCGCGGTTTACATTGCTAAAAGCGCGGGTAGATAATCACCTACAGGTGACCGATCTCCATATATTCCTGAACCAAAGGGTCATCATCTGATACGTGCGGAAGATCCGCACCAGTCTTTCTATTACCTATAGAAAGCAATATGTTGTGTAGGACTTGTGAAGAGTGGAATTGACGTCCCACAGAGCTTCGCGGTCTGGCAATATATCTCCTTGCCGCGCGGCCCGGTCGGACCGGGAACCAGCGC
>UQIT01000008.1 GCA_900541175.1 uncultured Collinsella sp. | reverse complement strand
GAAGCCGTAACGGCCGTTGGGCTCTTTTGGCGCCAGCCCTTCTCGACCCGTACGCCACTCATGGTATGTTTGTCGCGTTAACAAGGACGGAGGTGCCCGTGGCACGCAATAAGTACCCGGAGGAGACGGTCGAGAAGATTCTCGACGTTGCCGAGCGGCTCCTCGTGGAGCGCGGCTACGAGCACACCACGATGATCTGAAGAGCAATACGCTAAACCGAAAAAGGTAATCGAAGCCGCGCCTGTGGACTTATCGAGGGTCGAGATTCCCGCCCCATCCATCGGCACCCAGCGGAAGGTCGTCGACATCCTCGACCGCTTCGACACCCTAACGAAATCGCTCACCGACGGTAGGATAAACCCCCATGAATATATGAATTGACCTGCTGACTCCAATGAAGATTGGAGGGTAACTGCCAGGGGTGACGGCCCAGCGAGTGTTATTTTGCGAGCTATGCGCATTGAAAGCGACCTTTCGTGGTATAAACTACTTGCCGGAAGCCGCGGCTTTCAGAGTACGGCTTACGTGTACGTTTAACCTCCGTGGGCGACGGGGTGCCGCAAGGCGTAGAATATCGCCCACCTGTAGGGGCCTGCAGCGATGCGGGCCCCGCTTCGTATGAAGGGGGCGTAACCGATGAAGATCGTATCCATCTCCCAGGACTTCTTCGACCTCGTCGAGGGCGACCGCGAGCTCATGCTTAAGCACAATCGCCCCTGCATCGTGGTGGTGAGGCTGCGTTTCCGCGGGAAGCGCAGGGACTTCGCCGTGCCGCTGCGTTCCAACATCGCCCCTAACGTGCCCAAAGACCAGTACTTTGCGTTGCCACCCCGCCCCACGACGCGCCCCGGCTGCCGCCACGGCATCCACTACATCAAGATGTTCCCCATAACCAAGGCCTACCAGCGCCGCTTCAGGACCGAGGGCTCGGCCTACTACGAGACGCTCCAGCGCATCATCGATGGCAACACCAAGCGCATTGTCTCCGAGTGCCAGGCGTACCTCGACCGCTACGAGCGCGAGGGAAGGCCTTGCTTTGCCGTCGACATCGACCGCATCGTGGGGCTGCTGGAGGGCGAGAAGTAGGGCACCTCGGCTCAGTCTTGAGCCATGCGGAGCCGCTTCGCATTTTTGAACGCCGCGTGTGCGTCCCAAATACTTGAGAAACAAGCTGTGAAGTGCGGTGGCGCGCACGTGCCCGTGCATAGCCGTCACCATCAGCGTCTACGCGGCGTCGGCTTCAAGTGGAACTGGCGCCGCTGCTGTATATGGTTTGCCTTGCTGCAAATAGCGATCAATGCCCGCGATGTTTCTGCTTGCGCTTCAACTTTCGCTGCTCGAAGCGCGTCTCCGCCTCATCCGCGCGACGCTGAATTCTTGCTTGAGCTGACTCCCGCTTCATCGCTTCCCGCTGTGCCGCGAGCGCCTGTTGTGCCTTGGTGCTCACCGCGGGCCGTTTAAGGGCTTTCGCTGCCTCGCGGGCGCGCCGCTTGGGGTTCTTCGCGGGCTTGCTTGTTTCAGTGACCTTGTCGCCGAAGAACGAGAGCTTCTCCCATTCGCTTGTAACGAATCGCAGGATCTCCTCATCGGACGGCTCCGCGCCGAAGACGATGCGGGCGACGCCGTACCTTCCGTCCTCGACATGCTCCGCCAGCCCGACCCAGAATTGACCGTCGTGATATACGGTCAGGGTGGACGACACGCTGATCTGCATGGTTGGTTCCTCCTTTATGTAGATGACCATGCAGAGAAGGGACAACCAAGGAGGCAGGTTACTGATGCGGACTAGCGCACGCCCACGACTACCCGACGGGGACTGTGTTTTCATCTCTGGTGGTTGGATTGTAGCACGTGCGAATGCGCCCGGCATCGCTGCTGACATGGCGCTACTGGGATTCGCTCCTTGATGCATCCTTGTGCACATTGCCTTCTCGGTTTCGAAACTTTAGAAATAATCGAGTTTCGAAACCGAGAAGGAGTGGATTATGGCTTGGTTAGACCGCAATACGTACCGACTCCACCGTGTTGGAGAGGCTGGCCGAGTACATGATGGACAACTCCGGCAACCTCAACTCGCCCAACAACATCGCCAACGTCCTCGACGCCAACAGGGTTCCCACCAACCACGTCACCGTCGGGCGCTATATCTCGTGCCCCCGCGACGCTTTCGCCTTCTATGAGGCGAAGCGCTACGACATCAAGGGGAAGAAGTACATCACTAACCGAAGAGGACTCCTCACCGAATTCCCTTGAGATCGGTCGGCATTATCGAGCGTGGGCGTTCTCGTAGACTTCTTTGATCTCTTCCGGCAAATTGTCGGGAATCAGCGCCTTCACTCTATCCTCGTTGCCATCTTGGATCGCCTGCTCGTAGTACCAGCATTTGAACCTCAGCATATCCAGCGCACGGTTCATGTTCGCGATCTCCGACTCCATGTGGGCCTTTCGCTCCTCAAACATGGCCTTGCGCTTGGGATATGTCGATGGGCCCTCCGCGCACCATTCCATGAACAGTCGGATGTCCTTAATCTCCATTCCAGCCTTCTTCAGGCATTCGATGACCCGAAGCGCCTCGAGTTCCGTATCGCCGAATCGGCGAATGCCGGACGTCCGTTCCAATTCCGGGAACAATCCCTGCTTGTCGTAATAGCGCAGCGTGGAAACGGGCAGACCGAACATATCCGCCACCTGTCCGATTGTGTACATGACCCCTCCGAATAAATCTTGAATTCATTCCTTGACCTAAAGTCAGGTTTAGGTATTACCTTCATTCTCGTCAATACAAATCGGTAGCGCAAGGGGTGGTCCGTAATGGGCAAAACGGTTTTCGCCGGCGGCGTGAACGGTGTGGGCGATATCGCCGGGCATCCCGCTCTGGAACAGGCGCAACGAATGGGCATGGAAATCTAGGCGGGCTACTTAACCGCGTGGAGGCAGATTCGTGTCCAGAACCATCGATAGGAGGAAATCGATCATGGCAATTAAACAGACAGCGGGCAGAGATGCCCTGGGGGACTTTGCCCCCAAATTCGCACAGCTCAACGACGATGTGCTGTTCGGCGAGGTGTGGAGCCGAGAAGACGGGCTTTCCCTTCGAGACCGCAGCGTGGTGACGGTTGTGGCCCTGATGGCGCAGGGACTGACGGACTCTTCGTTTAAATATCATCTGATGTCCGCAAAGAGCAACGGGGTGACCAAGGCTGAGATGGCGGAAATCCTTACGCACGCGGCGTTTTATGCGGGATGGCCCAAGGCGTGGGCGGCCTTTCGCATGGCGAAGGAGGTCTGGGCGGACGAGGACGACGGCGCCGACGCAAAGGCCCGACACCAAAACGAGATGGCCTTTCCCATCGGTGCCCCCAACGACGCATTTGCGAAGTACTTTATTGGGCAAAGCTACCTCGCGCCCCTTTCCACCGAGCAGGTCGGCGTCTACAACGTGACGTTCGAGCCCGGCTGCCGCAACAACTGGCACATCCATCACGCCAAAAGCGGTGGCGGACAGATCCTCGTCTGCGTGGCTGGCCGAGGGCTTTACCAGGAATGGGGCAAACCGGCACAGGAACTGTGCCCTGGCGATGTAGTAAATATTCCCGCGGGCGTAAAGCACTGGCACGGTGCGGCGCCCGACAGCTGGTTCTCCCATCTCGCGGTGGAGGTTCCGGGCGAGGAGGCCTGCAACGAGTGGTTGGAGCCCGTGGTCGACGAGCAATACCTTAAAGTGACCGACAAGGAGGCTTAGGCATGGAGCAGTTGAAACTGACGCAGGAATGGGACAAGGTGTTCCCCAAAAGTGACAAGGTTGAGCACAGCAAGGCGACTTTTCACAACCGATACGGCATCACGCTGGCGGCCGACGTCTACGTGCCAAAGAACGTGGAGGGCAAGCTGCCTGCCATCGCCGTCAGCGGTCCGTTTGGCGCGGTGAAGGAGCAAACGTCCGGCCTTTATGCGCAGAAAATGGCGGAGCTGGGCTTTTTCGCGATTGCCTTCGACCCGTCCTATACCGGCGAGAGCGGCGGTGCGCCCCGCTATGTGGCATCGCCGGACATCAACACCGAGGATTTCTGCGCAGCGGTGGATTTCCTCTCTGTGCAGAATAGCGTTGACCCGGAGCGCATCGGTATCATCGGCATCTGCGGTTGGGGCGGCATGGCAATCAATGCCGCAGCCATCGACACCCGTATCAAAGCTACCGCGGCTATGACCATGTACGATATGACCCGCGTGACCGCAAACGGCTACTTTGACGCCGAGGATTCCGAGCAGGCGCGCTTCGAAAAGCGGAAAGCGCTGAACGCGCAGCGCACCGAGGACTATAAAAATGACAGCTATGCGCTGGCGGGCGGCGTGGTCGATCAGCTGCCCGATGACGCGCCGCAGTTTGTGGCGGACTATTACGCCTACTACAAGACTCCGCGAGGCTACCATCCCCGCAGCCTGGGCTCCAATGGCGGTTGGAATGTGACGTCTTCGCTGTCGTTTTTGAATATGCCGATCTTGCAGTACGCCGGCGAGATCCGCTCCGCCGTGCTGCTGGTGCATGGCGAGAAGGCGCACTCCCGCTATTTCAGCGAAACCGCGTACAGCAAGCTGACGGGGGACAACAAGGAATTGCTCATTATCCCCGGTGCCAGCCACACCGACCTCTACGATCAGATGGACGTCATTCCGTTTGGGAAGCTGAAAGCGTTCTTTGAGGAATACCTGAAATAAGGCGTGCCTCGATTCAATGCCAAGTCTCTAGCAACGATTCTTCTAAAGAGCGGGAGTAGCTGAAACGAGGCGATTGATTAACTCCATTCGTTTTGGTTACAAGAAAACATGCTGCGCGCCTGTAGCATGAAGGAGAGGGAATCCTATGAATATCGTTGTATTGAGTGGTAGCCCGCGCAAGGGCGCCAATACCGACACCATGGTCGAGGCGTTTGCCGAGACCGCGCGCGAGGCCGGCCATACGGTCGAGGTCATACGCGTTGCCGGCAAAAAGATCGCTGGTTGTCTGGGATGCCAGTACTGCTTTACCCATGAGGGCACCTGTGTGCAGAAGGATGACATGGCCAACGTGATCGAGTCGCTGAAAGGCGCCGATATGGTTGTCTTCGCTTCGCCTATCTACTGGTTTGATATCACTGCGCAGGAGAAAGCCGCCATCGACCGCCTGTACGCCTTCGGTGCCACGGGCTTCCCGTTCACCAAGACGGCCCTTTTGCTCGATAGCCACAGCGAGGGCGTCTATGATGCGGCGATCGCTATGTACAAGTCAACCTGCGCGTACTGCAAGTGGGAGGACCAGGGCATTGTCACCATCAGCGGTATGACCGAGCGCGACAGCATGGCATCGTCGCCCAAGTTGGAAGAGGTGCGAGAGCTCGCTCGCAAGCTCGCCTAAGGACAAGAAGAACGCATGGCAATCGGTGTTGGTGGAAAATGCTTGCTATCCTTACCAAGAGGAATGCTGATTGCCATGCGTTGATGCTTCCGCGGACAATTCCGGCGTGCTAAAACGCCTTCTCGTTCAAGAATTCCCTGAACGCGGGAATGTCAAAGCCAACGAGACCACGCCCGCGCTCTCCAATGACGCCGTCCTCCAGGAGGCGGCGTTTGTATTGGCTTGCGTAGTTGCTGGCGACGCCCATGCGTTTGGCTACCTCCGAGACCCTGCTGGGGCCAGAATCGGGCAGCATCGCGAGCAAAAACTCAATGTCTTTATCAGAAAGCTCTTGATAGGTCGTTTCGAGAGAAGCTCGACGTCATGCTTCTCGAGTTGCCTGAAGACGCCATTCATGCCCGTGCGCCAGTTACCCTGAGTCTCCTGAGCATATGTCCAATCGATGCCGACTGGCTCAATCTGAACGCCGCTTATGCACGCGCGAGACTATGAGAGGCGGCTATCTGCCGCTTCTTTGGTTCGCTCGATAATATCTTCGAGCATGCCTGGCATGGCGGAGACATTTGCTGCGATCCATGGTGGCCCCTTTGCAGGTTTTGCTAGTTTTTGCAACTTTTGCTAATTTTTGCAAGTTTTGCTAACGGTTTAACATGTCTTGTGCCGCGGGATTGCAGGAGTGAAAAACGGGGATTCCTATTATTCCGACTACGTTGCAACGAGCGGGGCCCGGAGCGCGATGTTGCTGCGCTCCGGGCCCCGCTGCATTGTAAAACCATGACGGTTTGGCTGCCGTCGTCCTAGTCAAACAGGCTCGGCATGTCGTTTTCTTTCATGAGGGCACCGGCGGAGGGCAGGCTCTGCGCGGTGAACTTCTCGGCCGAGACACCGGCGCCAAGAATCTCCTCGGTTGTGCCGACGGTGGTGACCGAGCGGCCCTTCTTGGCCGTAAAGGCCTGGACGCCCTGCGTGTTGGTGGTCGTCTTGGTCTTGAGCAGCGACGTGTTGAAGTTCATCAGGCGATAGTCGCTCGAGACCAGCGCGATGTCGCGGTCCTCCTTGAGCACCTGGGCATACAGCAGCTTGCTGCCACCGTAGATGGCGTTCTTGAGGCGCTTGCGGTTGGTTTTGGTGACGTATCCAGAAAGCGCGACGCGCACCACACGGCCGTTCTCAAAGACGAACAACACGTCGGCCTTGTAGTCCTCGGGGTCGATGACCCAGATGACACTCTCGTCGGGTTCCATCTCAAGATCGGTCGGCAGGTACGAGCCCAGCTGGGCCGACTTGGTGTCCTCAAACGCCGCAACCTTGCACTTGTACACCTGGCTCTTGTTGGTAAAGACCAGCAATTCGTGGGTGTTGGAGGACGGAAACTCGATAAAGGGTTTGTCGCCGTCCTTGTACTTGAGCGTGGTCGCCTTCTTGAGCACGCGGTCTGTCATCTTCTTAAGGTAGCCATCGCGCGAGAGCATGATGGTGACCGGGTACTCCTCGACCTCGGGCTCCAAGCTTACTTCGATAACCTCATGGGGCTCGATCCTGCCCGTGCGGCGCGGCATCACGTACTTCTTGTTGACTGCGGCCAGCTCGTCGCTGATGACCTTCTTGATGTTGTCTTCGCTCGAGAGGATCTCCTCAAGCTCGGCAATCTCACCCTCTAGCTTGGCGATGTCCTTGGTGCGGTTGAGGATGTACTCCTCGTTGATGTTGCGGAGTTTAAGCTCGGCAACAAACTCGGCCTGGGTCTCGTCGATGTCGAAACCCTTCATAAGGTTGGGCACGACCTCGGCTTCGAGCTTGGTGCCGCGGATGATGGCGATGGCCTTGTCGATATCGAGCAAGATCGCCTCGAGGCCGTGCAGCAGGTGCAGGCGCTCGGACTTTTTGCCCAGGTCAAAGTTAATGCGGCGACGCGTGGACTCAATACGCCACTTGACCCACTCGTGCAGGATCTGACGCACGCCCATGACACGGGGATATCCGTCGACGAGCACGTTGAAGTTGCACGAGAACGAATCCTGCAGCGTGGTCGAGCGATAGAGCTTGGCCATGAGTTTGTCGGGGTCGACACCGCGCTTAAGGTCGATAGCGATACGCAGACCCGAAAGGTCGGTCTCGTCGCGGATGTCGGCAATCTCCTTGACCTTGCCCTCTTTGGAGAGCTTGACGATGCGCTCGATGATGACATCGGTCTTGGTGGTGTAGGGGATCTCGTAGACCTCGATGATGCGCTCTTCAGGAATCCAACGCCAGCGGGAGCGAATCTGGAAGCTGCCAAGGCCGGTCTCGATGATCTTCTCCATCTCCTCGCGGCGGTAGATAATCTCGCCGCCGGTCGAGAAGTCGGGCATGGGCATGTACTCGAGCAGGTCGCAGTCGGGATCCTGCAGGTAGTGCATCGTGGCGGTACAGACCTCGTTGAGGTTGAAACCGCAGATGTCGGACGCCATGGCTACGCCGATGCCCTTGTTGGCCGAGACGAGGATATTGGGGAACGTGGTGGGCAGCAGGCGCGGCTCCTTCATGGCACCGTCGTAGCTGTCGACGAAGTCGACCGGGTCCTTATCGATGTCCTTGAAGATCTCGGCGCTGATGGGGGAGAGCTTGGCCTCGGTATAACGCGAGGCGGCGTAGCTCAGATCGCCCGAATAGTACTTGCCAAAGTTGCCCTTCGACTCCACGAAGGGGGCAAGCAGTGCTTCGTTGCCCGTCGCCAGGCGCACCATCGTCTCGTAGATCGCGGCATCGCCGTGCGGGTTGAGCTTCATGGTCTGGCCCACGATGTTGGCGCTCTTCTGGCGCTCGCCCTTGAGCAGACCCATCTTGTACATGGTGTAGAGCAGCTTGCGGTGCGAGGGCTTAAAGCCGTCGATCTCGGGGAACGCACGCGAGACGTTGACGCTCATGGCGTAGGGCATGTAGTTGACCTCGAGCGTCTGCGTGATCGGCTGGTCGGTGACCTCGGAGTGCAGGCCGATGACGTTTTCGGCGTTGACCTGCTTTTTCTTTGGCTGGTTCTTCGTCTTCTTCTTTGCCACGATTTCCTCTTGAACTTCTTATGGGCCGTCGTTATCGATTTGCTGCTATTGCAGGTCCAGCTGGTCCAGATATTCCTTGCCGTGCTCGGAGATATGGCGCTTGCGGCCCGCTTCGTCGTTGCCCAGCAACAGGTTAAACATGGTCTCCATCTTGGTGACGTCCTCGGGCTCCACCTTAATCAGGCGACGCGTCTCGGGGTTCATGGTGGTGAGCCACATCATGTCCGGGTCGTTCTCGCCAAGACCCTTGGAGCGGTTGATGGAACACTTCTGGTCGCCGATCTCCTTGAGGATGCCGTTCTTTTCGAGCTCGGTGTAGGCAAAGTAGGTCTTCTCTTTGCAGTTGATCTCGTAGAGCGGAGACTCGGCGATATACACGTAGCCCTCGTCGATGAGCGTGGGCACCAGGCGGTAGAGCATGGTGAGCACGAGCGTGCGAATGTGGTAACCGTCGACGTCGGCGTCCGTACAGATGATGACCTTGTTCCAGTTGAGGTTGTCCAGGTCGAAGGCGCCAAGGTTCTTGATGCGCTTATCTTTGATTTCCACGCCGCAGCCCAGCACGCGCATGAGGTCCATGATGATGTCGGACTTAAAGATGCGCGGATAGTCCTCCTTTAGGCAGTTGAGGATCTTGCCGCGGACGGGCATAACGCCTTGGAACTCGGCATCGCGCGAGGTGCGAATGGCGCCCGCTGCCGAGTCGCCCTCTACGATGTAGATCTCGCGACGGCTCTTGTCCTTGGAGCGGCAGTCGATGAACTTCTGCACGCGGTTGGCCATGTCGGTCTTCTGCTGCAAGTTGGTCTTGATGCTCTGGCGCGTCTTCTCGGCATTCTCGCGCGAGCGCTTGTTGATGAGCACCTGCTCCATGATCTTGTTGGCGGCGTCCTTGTTCTCGATCAAGTAGGTCGAGAGACGCTCCTTAAAGAAAGCCGTCATAGCCTGCTGGATAAAGCGGTTATTGATGGCCTTTTTGGTCTGGTTCTCGTAGGACGTCTGGGTGGAGAAGCAGTTGGTCACCAGCACCAGGCAGTCCTGGACGTCCTGCCACTTAATGCCGCTCTCGTTTTTGTTGTATTTGCCCTGTTGCTTAATGTAGGCATCGATGGCGCTGGTCAAAGCGCTGCGGGCGGCCTTTTCGGGCGAACCGCCGTTCTCGAGCCAGGAGGAGTTGTGGTAGTACTCCTGCATCATGAAGGTGCGCGAGAAGCACATGCATGCGGTGATTTTTACGTTGTAATCGGGCAGGTCCTCGCGATCGCGACCGCGACGGTCGGCCTCGATAAAGAAGGGCTCGGTAAGGTAGTCGGTACCGACCTTCTCGAGCACGTAGTCCTCGATGCCCTTGGGATAGCAAAAGTCCTCTTCGGAAAACTCGCCATCGTCGCCCTCAATGCGCAGGCGGAAGGTCACGTTGGCGTTGACCACGGCCTGACGGCGCATGGTCTCGCGATACCAATCGTGGGGGATGCTGATGGAGGTAAAGACTTCAAGATCGGGGCGCCACTTGATGGTGGTGCCGGTACGGTCCTCGTTGCTGGGCTCAATCTCGAGTGCCTTCTTTTTGGCACCGACGACCTTGCCCTTCTTAAAGTGCAGGGAGTACTTGTTGCCGTCGCGCCAAACCGTGACGTCCATGTACTCGGATGCGTACTGGGTCGCGCACGAGCCCAGGCCGTTGGTGCCGAGCGAGAAGTCGTAGTCGCCGCCCTGGTTGTTGTTATACTTGCCGCCGGCGTAGAGCTCGCAAAAGACGAGTTCCCAGTTAAAGCGCTTCTCGGAGGGATTCCAGTCGAGCGGGCAGCCGCGGCCGTTGTCCTCTACCTGAATGGAGCCATCGCGAAAGGCGGTAAGGGTGATGAGCTTGCCGTAGCCCTGGCGCGCCTCGTCAACGGCGTTGGACAGGATCTCGAAGGCAGCGTGTGCACAGCCATCGAGTCCGTCCGAGCCAAAGATGACGGCAGGGCGCAGGCGTACGCGCTCCTCGTCCTTGAGCTGGCGGATACTGTCGTTACCATAGTTTGCGGTGTTTTTTGCCATACTCGCTCTCTTGGTGCTTCCTCTTGTGCATTTAGGTCGTATAGATAGTCAAGGTAGCATAGCCCAGCCCATAGGCGATTCCAACCAACACGAAATCCATCGAACAACCGTTCGGATTAACAGGGATAGTGTTTAGTGGTAGCGCGGCATTGTTAAACAAATTTGGATACAGATGAATTTTATTTAATAGGGATCTAGTTTTACTAAACAAAATCGAACGATGCTGATCGAACGAGCGGGCACATCGATCGACTATCAATCACGTTTACTCGGACAAAACCGAGTCGGTTTTGTCCGAGTAAGTTTGAATAGCGGATCGAAATTGCTATGTCCGCATGGCAATGACGAATATGGTTTCCATAATGACAGATATAGTTGACATTATCTGATATATGCAATATATTTCTGTCATGTTGCAACGGATATCTGTCCACTACTACGAAAGGAGCTCCATGCCGGGCAAAAAGAACCTACGCATGAAGGCGGCGCGCGCGGCGGCTGGCCTTTCGCAAACTGACTTGGCCGAGGCCGTGGGCGTTACGCGCCAGACCATCGGCCTGATTGAGGCGGGCGGTTACAATCCCACGCTCAACTTGTGCGTGGCGATCTGTAAAGCGCTGCGCGTTACGTTGAACGACTTGTTTTGGGAAGACGAAATCAATGCCGGCCCTAACGCTCTTTAGGAGTTCACTATGAAATTTGAAGATTTAAAACTCGTGCAAAAGTGGCGTGAATATGCCGGCCCAAAGGATGAGCGCCTGGAGGCTGAGAGCGCGAAGATCTACAAGATTGGTTTCGTGCTGCTTTCGTTTGGCATGCTGATGATCTTTTTCTACCAGTTTATAGCTCGACAGGTTGCGTGGGTTCACAGCGACGCCAGTGAAATGCCGCATGGCTTTGCAACGCCGTTCGAGGCAGCCATGTATTTGTGGCTCGTTCTCGTGATGTTGATTTGCGCAGGACTGCAAACGCGGAAGGGTTATGTCGATACCAATCGTTTTGGGCAAACCGAGCATCTTCCTGTTGGATATTTCCTGCTTCTCAGCGGTCTTAGCGGCGCCGCGTTCGCGCTTGTTATTGCCGCAATGCGCTGTATCGCTGAGGCGCAGATCGTACCGCTCGAAAGCGTCTTTTGGTTGGCGAACCTGGCCACGGGCGTGTTCTGCGGTGCGACGATTTTCGCGGCCACGTTTGCTGGCCTGTGCGCAACGTTTTTCACGGCGAAAAGACGCCGTGCCAAGCTCGAGGCAGAACTCGACTCCACTGACGATAACTAATGCGCAATGGGCTGGCTCTGGGTATCCAGAACCAGCCCATTTGATGTTCGACGAGCCGAGTTGGCGTCTCTCACAAAAGTAACTAGGAGCTAGCGAGGCTTATCAGAATTAACCTCATCGGCGGTGTCGTTTTCGAGCGCCGTGCGGCGGGCGCTGTAGGCGATGAGGCCGGCGCCTACCGCGGCGAGTGCAGCAGCGGCTGCCGTAAGGGGAGCGTTGACATCGTCCGTGCCCGCAAGCGCGCCCGCTTTTCCGGAGCGCTTGTTATTGCCGTGATCCTTGCCGCTGCCAGAGCTGCTTCCGCCGGAGCCGCCGCCCTTGTCAGTACCGCCGCCACTTGAGCCACCATCGCCGTCCGCCGTCATCGGGGCGTCGTGAAGCCCTGTGGCGTCCGCGCTGTCGCATACGCCGACCTGAACTTCTGAGCGTTCGCATGCTGCGTCGGGCACATGAAGCTCGTGCAGTACGGCACCCAGCGCCGAGTTTGCGCCCGGTCGAATTTCCTCGAGCGTTACGGGATCGAGCGCCACCAGATTACGCGCCTTCGCATACAGCGTTATGCGTTTGCCCACTTCGTCGCTCCAGCTCTCGGGGATGGCGAAGCTCATGCGGAACTGTGCCGTGCAACCCGGTGCCAGCACGGCGTTGCCGTTGTCGGCTACCAGCGGGTGCGTTGCAAAACGTGCGCCCAGCGTCTCGAACGCGTACTTCACGTGTGCCATGTCGTTGGCCGAAGCGTCCTCGGCAAGCTCTGGATCGTAGATCGAAACCATGCGTGCGTTCACTCCGAATCCGATGGATGCGCTGGAGAACGGCTGGCTGGAGCCCTCTCGGTACAGATCGATCGTTCCGGCGGTGAGCAGCGTGTTGCCATCGTTTCGCACCGTGACCATGAAGGATTCGCCTGCTGCTCCGGGCACCACCGCGCCCGAGGTAGCAACGGCGCCCGTCGGAGTGGCACACGCCACCAAGGGCACTTCGATGCCGTGCAGCTCTGCCTCGCTCTTCTCCGCGCTCACAATGTGCGTGACGAGCGCGGAGAGCATGCCTCCCGATGTCAAAAATGTCGTTATCTGATCGGCGGGATGGTCCAGCTCGCACATCACGAACGGCTCCGTGAACAGATCGCCTGCCAAGGTGCTGGCGAAGATGCGGAAGTGCTTGCCCATCACTGCTACCGGGTTGCCTTCTTCGTCGTAGGTTTGTCCCACCTTGCCATCGGTGTTCTCTACATAGAGCACGCACCTGCCGTTGTTGCTTACGCTAAACGATGCCGGGCCACAGCCTGCGGCGCCCACGGGCTGCGTTGCAAATGCCGATGCGCCTCGCGTCCAAGTAATATGTTGCAGTTGCTCGTTGACGGTTGCCAAAAAGCCCGAATGTTGTGGCCACGGCATCGCGCGGGGTACCGTGGCGTCTGGTGACATAACGCCCCAGCCCGCAATGGACTGGCCGATCACGGCGTACGATGCGCAGCCGCAACCGTCTGCGGTCTCGTACGCAACGGGCACCACCATTTTGCCGTTGATATTCTCGGGCTCGCCCAGCTCGATACTCGACGGTGCTTGCGGAAAGCGGAGAACTTGGCGGAACGTCAGGCTGTCGCCCGAAACGTCCGACCATAGGGTAAAGCACTCCAGCGCAACCTCAGCCTCGCTGCCGAGCGCCTTTTCTGCGGTGGTTCCGCGGCGGTGGAGGTAGGCACCCGACAGGCGCCCGTCGACCAGCGTCTTGCCCACCGTGATACGCGGGCACTGCAGGCAATGGTAGCCATCCTCTTGCAGGCGGCCGCGCGAGATGCTGCGCCACGACGTGTGCGACATCACGCGAACTCCGCCGTTGCTTATGCGCAGGCGCACAACGGACAGTATGCCGGATGTGCTCGCCGCATCGAAAAGGGTGTTGTCGCCGTCGGGGCGCTCGCCCGAGACCAGCAGCACGTAGGCGTCCTGGTTTCCTCTTCCGTCCGTATATTCCACCACGTCGAAGTCGTAATCGAATATGCCGTCGCGCTCCACGTCGCCCTCGCCAAACCCAAGGGGGAAGTCCACGGGCGCGGGAGCGGACCACGTGCCGTTTGTTTTTGTATGTACCACCAGTCGCGAGCGGCCATTGTCGCCGTAGCGCACCGAGGCGATACGGAATAGGCACTCCACGCCGGCAATCATCGTTAGCTTCATGTGGGCTTCGCTGAGCACGCCGGAAAACAGCACGTTGTCGCTCGAGGGTTTTATGCCGCCACGCTCATCCTCCGATACACCAGCAGAATTGGCGTTGGGGTCCGCAGCGGCGTCCCTCGCCTGCCCGATATAGGTGTACTTATACATCGGCGCGGCGTTTTCGTCGTTCTCTATCAGTGCGTGGACGAAATGTTCGACCTGTCCCGTGTCGTCGCTTTCTGCATCCGCCTCGAGCTCAATGCGCGTGACCGACCGGTCCCAATCGCGTACGGTAGGCGCGACATTCCTTGCAGTGGCCTTAACCTCGGCGCGTGCGAGCAGCTCGGCGTTGGTGACGATGGTGGCCGATGCGATAAATTGCGGCACACCACCCGCCTCGGCGTTGCAGGCCGAGCCGAAACAGGCATCCAGCGTGTAAGGCGCATCTCCGCCCAATGCGAGCTCAGAGCGCTGGAGCACATACTGGTTGCCATTGTTCACCGACATATTCCACGAATCGAGGAGTGTGGGCCACGACCCCGACCAAGCCTTGGTGGTCCACTTGAACATTACGAACTGGAGTATCACATCGACATCGACATCTGCACCTACGCGCAGTCGCGGAAGCTGGTGTCCATCTGCCTTCTCGTACCCAATGAACAGCGTGAGGGATGCGGCGCCGCGCACGGCAGACGAGGCGACGCCTGCAACGCCGGCGCCAAAGGTGACGGCAAGTCCAATCTGGATGGTGAACGAGCCAGACGTGTTTGAATAGTCGAGCGAAATGTTTTTAAAAAACGCCGCGCCGCTGCCGTGCGTGTGGGCACCCACGGCGAGCGCCAGCTTCGCCAGCACCCAGGGGTTGACGTTTAGGAAAAACGGCACCGGTCCTAGGGTAAACTGCTCGGTCCAATTGAGGTCGGTTCTTACCTGGAAGAGGGCCTTAATATTGCCGTATGCGGGGTCGTTGTTGTTACCCCAGGTTTTGCCCACCCAATCGTAGGCGAGCGAGCCGTACAGCTGTGTGGCGATATCCATCGTGAACAGCAGCGTGCAATGGTGGCGAAGGAGCTTGGTGTTTCTTGGATCGGTGCCCGATCAGGCACTCATGCTCTTGTACTGATTCCACTTCCCCTCCATCTCGTCGAGGTAGCGGTTTGCCTGCTTGGCACCCGACTCGCGCGGTGACTTCTTCCAGTACTCCGGATCCGGATTGCCCGAATCGTTCATGTAGCCGACCGGTTTGTATCCTCCGCCAAACAGTACGTACCCGGCAAACGAGAAATCGAACAAAATGGGGAACGAAGGCATCCAGCACGTGAACTTATTGCCGCCGATGCCGGGAAACGCCGCTGGGAAATCAAACGGAGTGACCTCTTGGTCCATGGTAGTGGGGACGATAGTGGTCGAGCCCGATTCCGCCTTTGCGGCCGGCGCGGTGACAACGGCCATGGGGGAGGAGAGTGTATAGGTCTTGCCCTGGTAGTCGAGGACAAAGCGCAACTTGCATCCTTCCTCCAGAAGGCCCGAAGCTGCATCGAGGAACGTGTCTTCGAGCGCGAACGTCGCCAGATTATCCGCGCCCGATGCGCTGGCCTTGACTTGGCCAATCTGCGTGACGGTTTCGGGTGAGCTGCCCGCGGCGGGCACTACTTTGTTGATGCGCAGCGTTGCCTGTCCACCCTGTGGCAGATGCGCCTGCACGGTAAAGGCGTGCGTATCAGGCTGTTCGTTTGCCGTGTCGTCCTTTGGCAATGCCATGAACGTGGCTTCAGCGTACTGGATGTCCCATTCGTCGAATGTGAGCTGGCGGAAGTACGGCTTGCCGTCGGAAAGCGGACGTGTGGGCGCGGTTATGGCGGTGCCGCCCTGGATACGCGCAAGGGGAATCTCGACATCACGGTAGCCCACCATGCTAATGGAGATGCCGCCGTTAAAGTCGTACGCGTCGAGAAGCGTCGCCTCGTCCACGTAGCCTTCCGAAAGCGGAGCGACCTCAAAGATGGCCGTGCCCTCGTCGTCGGTCGTGGCGGTGAGCTGCTTGCCCGCGGCATAACGCGACGCGAGCGTGACCTGGGCACCCATGATGGGCGTATTCTTGTTGGCGACGTCGACCACGACCACACCGAACATGGTGCGCGAGAGAACGAGCACCCTGAAGGGGTCTTTTTCGTCGGCATAGGCTTCGGTGGGCGCGAACGGCAATATGAAGGCGTTTGCGCTTCCCGGCACGCGCGGCAACATAATGCTCGCCAGCGAGGACGCTCCGGCAACAAGTAGCGAACGGCGATCAAGCATTTTGGGCTCCCATCCCGCAAATATCGGAGGAAATAATCCAATTTTGCGAGAAGGTGCCCCGTGGTGGTAGTGCCGTTCAAGGGTCAAAATGTCCAATTTGATCGAGCGAAGCACCGGGTTCCGGAACGCGTTCGATGCGCTTGGCAGCCCGGTCGCTAACGCAACATATGCGCGACCAGCTCCGCGCGCGTGCCGATGCCAAGCTTTGCGTATACGCCGGATAGGCGGTTTTTGACGGTGCCCGGCGATACTCCCATATGGCGTGCGATTTCGGCGTTGGTCCACCCACGGCAGGCGAGCATGGCCATGGTGAATTCCGTGGTCGTTAGATCGTCGGCCACGTCCTCGCCCGAATCGGGGTTGTGGATGTGCCGCCAGCCGTAGCTGAAGCGGTACGTGATCTCGATGATGCGCGCGAAGTCGTCAGGGTATTGCGTTTTTAGGCATGCCTCGATAAGCCCCTGTAAAAGGCCGTGATGCTCGCCAATGAGCTCAATAAGGCCGTCGGGACGTGCAATGTTCCAAGCAACTCCGAAGTGTGCCTTTGCGGCGTCGATGTCCTTGAGGCTCATGCATGCCATGGAGGCTGCCAGGTGCAGGAACAGTTCCGAGATCGGATAGCTTCCCTGTTTCATGATCAGGGCATTTTCCGCCATGCCCAGGCTGCGGCCGTATTCGCCGCGCAGATACAAGGCGTGCGCCATCACGTAGCTGGCGAACAAGCGCAGGCCTTCGGGTAGATGCGCCGCAAGCGGATAAAACTCTTCGGCAGAATACGGGGAAGGCAAGTGTAGCAGGATGCTTGCGGCCGAGGCGAACAGGATGTGCATGGCGTGGTCGGCGAGCGATTCCTCGTCAGTTGGCGTATCGAGGATGCCCGCAAGACAACGGCGGGCGTCGGCGATACGGTTGAGCGACAGACTGGCGTATCCGCAGATAAAGCATGCGGAATAGCGCAGTGCGGAATCGGTGGCGTCAAGATAGGGGCGCGCCGTCTTGGCAGCGAGGGCGGCCTGTCCGCGAAAGTACAGCGCTTCTGCCGTGGCGATGGTGCGTGAATCGGGGTCGGAAATGCCTGCAACCGCAGCGTCAATCTGCCCCGGCACAAAGGCAGTGCACATCAACGGCATGGGAACGCATGGGTAGCCATCGCAGTCCATCTTCCATCTCCCAACAGCTGGCAACAATGCAGCAATTGTACTCCTGTTGCTCGGGACCCCTTTCGTTTTACTGTTCGGTTAACGCTGCAGATCTTTTTGGAAGGCTTACGAGCATGGTAGTCCCGTTCTCGGAACTTGTTTCGACCTCTACCGTGCCACCGTGAAGCACTGCAATCTCCCAAACAAGCGCTAGCCCGAGTCCTGCGCCGCCGTATGCCCTACTGCGGGATTTGTCTAGACGAAAGAACGGCTGGAAGATGCTCTCTCGGTACTGCTTGGGTATTCCCGGGCCCTCATCTTTGACTCGCAGGAGCACGTGGCTGTCGCTGTCGCTGATGGAGACGGTAACGCTCGAGTCGGTGCGGCTATAGCGGATGGCGTTTTCGACCAGATTGAACACCAGCCGATAGAGGAGCGTATCACTTCCGATTGTCAAAGCGTCTCCGGTGCAATCGAGGGTTACGTCCTTATTCTCGGCAAGTGGCGCAAGGTCGGTGAGGACCTCTTCGGACAAGGGACCAAGTTCAACATCGTTCTCGCAAGGAACGCTGCGGAGCTCACTCATCTCGAGTAATACCTTGGTCATTCGGGACATGCGCTCGGTTTGTTCTTGTAGCAGGCCGAGCAGCTCGGCTGTTTCGGGTTGCAAACCGGAGTGCTCGGAGATGAATAGTTCAATCTGTGCTTGCATAAGGGCGAGCGGGGTGCGCAGCTCGTGTGCGGCGTTGCCGGTAAACTGACGCTGCGCAGAGAACCCTTCGCCAAGACGGGCGATCATGTCGTTGAAAGAGGCGCTGCATCGTTGTAGCTCGGTGGGCACATCTTCACTGAGTCTGATTTCGCTTAGGTTGTCAGGCCGCACACGTTCAACCTGGGCTGCAAAAGCCCGTAGCGGTTTGAGCGCACGGCCGCTCACAAAGTATGTCAGCACGCCGCCAAGGAGCGTGACTCCAGCCGTGATGTACCAGGCTGTCGTGCCAAAAGACTCTTGCGCGTCGTTTACGACGATCGTGACCTTGTCATCGGGGGTCGCTTTCGTTGGGTCGAACGCCTGGGGCGAATCTTCGCCGGTTGCGTTAAAGGCCGAGATGTTACTGCCGATGGCATCCATGTAGCGCATGCCCGTATAGCCGACCAGGCAGTTCGTCAGCACGCACGCCGCACACGTGAGCAGTGCCGTCATAATCGTTATGCGCCATTGCAGCGAAAGTCTTTTCATTCGCCATCCTCCATAACGTAGCCCTCTCCAATCCGATTGCGAATCGGGTCGTATCCCAAAGCGCTGCGTAGCTTTTTGCGGAGTGACGAGATATGAACGCGGATTGCGTTGCTAAAGCTGTTCACGCTGCTATCCCAAACGTGCTCGATAAGCTCCTCCTGACTTACCGGACGCCCCTGATTAAGCATCAGGTATTCCAAGATTCCCGTTTCCTTGCGCGTAAGAGATAAAGCCTCGCTGTCCACGGAAGCGATGCGCGCCTTGGTGTCAAAGCTGAGCTTTCCACAGGTTAAAACTATGTCGCTTTGTGTAAAGCGTCTTAGGGTAAGGCTGCGAATCCTTGCCGCAAGTTCGTCCAGATGAAACGGCTTGGTGAGGTAATCGTTGGCGCCGGCATCGAGTCCGGCGACTTTATCGGATACTCCGCCACGTGCGGACAGAATCAGTACCTTAGTCTCGCAGTCGGTTTTCCTAAGTTCCCTGAGCACGGTCATGCCGTCGACACGGGGAAGGTTGAGGTCGAGTACCAAGAGGTCAAAGACTTCGACGTCCAGTAGGTCGAGCGCCTCCTGTCCGTCGTGACAGCAGTCGACGCTGTACGCCAAGCTTCGCAAGCTGCGCGCGATTGCATCGCACAGTGCTCGCTCGTCTTCGACGATCAAAATACGCATAACAGTCTCCTTGCACATTCCAAATCGCGCTTAACACGGATTTTATAGTCGATATGGTCCAATGGTCGCGTAACGAAAGGAGTGGTCGTGTTGTTCAAAGCGGTAAAACCCGTGGTACAGGTCGCTTTGTTGATCGTCGGAATTACCATGGTGTGCTTTGGTGTTATGCGTGGCGAGGCGGATGCCGTGCTGGCCAAAGCGATTAGGCTGTGCTTGGAGTGTATCGGAATTGGATAAAAGAGAAAACACTGCGTCGCATGTTTTGGCCCGATTTCGCGGATTCATTCAGGCGGCGGCAACACTTATTACCAACATTCACCTGCCAAACTTTGCCAAAGGCGGCATCTATCAGGGCGCGGGAAAAACCGTCTGCGTACCTGGACTTAATTGCTATTCGTGCCCCGCGGCATCGGGTGCGTGCCCCATCGGGTCGTTCCAGTCGGTGGTAGGTTCTTCCAAGTTCAACTTTTCTTACTATGTTACCGGTACGCTCATTTTGCTCGGCGTGCTGCTGGGACGCTTTGTATGCGGCTTTCTGTGCCCGTTTGGCTGGCTTCAGGAGCTGCTTCACAAGATTCCCGGCAAAAAGTTCTCCACGAAAAAGCTTAAGCCGCTCACGTACATCAAGTACGTCGTGCTGCTGTTTGCCGCGGTGCTGCTGCCCGTCTTGGTGGTTAACGACGTGGGCATGGGCGATCCGTTCTTTTGTAAGTACATCTGTCCGCAGGGCGTGCTCGAGGGCGCCATTCCGCTGGCCATTGCTAATGCCGGCATTCGATCTGCGTTGGGACATCTCTTTACTTGGAAACTTGCCGTTCTCATTGCCGTGGTAGTGCTGAGCGTTTTGTTCTACCGCCCCTTCTGCAAATGGATTTGTCCACTCGGCGCATTCTATGCGCTCATGAATAAGGTATCCCTACTGGGGATCCGGGTCGATGCATGCAAATGTGTCTCGTGCGGCAAGTGCTCAAAGGTTTGTCAGATGGACGTTGATGTGGTCCGCGCGCCCAATCATGCTGAATGCATCCGGTGCGGAAAGTGCATCGGGGCCTGTCCTGTCGATGCCATCAGCTATCGCTATGGCCTGGATGTGTCGGCGGAAAAGCTCCCCTTGACCGCCGATAAAAAGTAAACAAGCTTCGACAAAACGGAGGAATGACTATGAAGCTTTCTAAGATTGCGGCCCTGTTTATGGTGCCGGTGCTGGCCTTGTGTCTTGTGGCGTGTTCGGCACCTGGTGGCAATGCGAGCGAATCTGCGAGCTCCGATCCTAAGATCGCAGAACTCACTGCGCAGAAGCCGGCCAATGCCGACGAGGCCGCCGAGCTGTATGCGAAGCTCATGCAGAAGGAGAACGAGATCTTTTCGAGTGATAACGCGCTGTGGGAAAAGGTATTCAATGCGGCAAATAAAGACTCGGCAATGATTGAGGATGGCAGCAATTACGGCGATTTTCTGCTCAAGACCATCGACGGCGCCAAGGATGAGTTCACGGCGGATGAGCTTAAGACACTCAAGGCCGGTGCACAGCAGATCAAGGAGATCGAGGACAAGCTCGAGAGCCTGGAGAAGGAGTTCCCCGGCTGTGGAAGCACGCCGAGTGCAGGCGAGAGCGTCGACGCTTCGACCGCTGGCATGACGGCTGGTGCCAATGCTTCGAGCGAGGCGACGAAGTTCCCCAGCTTTACGGGCAAGGACCTGGATGGCAACGACGTGAATAGCGACGAGCTGTTCTCTAAGAACAAGGTCACCGTCATGAACTTCTGGTTCACTACTTGCAAGCCGTGCGTGGGCGAGCTGGGCGATCTTGAGAAACTGAATCAGGAGCTTGCCGAGAAGGGCGGCCAGGTCGTGGGCGTCAATTCCTTTACGCTCGATGGCAACAAGGGCGAGATTGCAGATGCCAAGGACGTGCTGAGCAAGAAGGGCGTGACATATAAGAACATCTGGTTCAAGTCGGATAGCGAGGCCGGTAAGTTTACGTCAAATTTGTTCTCGTTCCCGACAACGTATGTCATCGATCAGAATGGCAACATCGTAGGAGATCCAATCGTGGGAGCCATCAGCTCCGCCGAGCAGCGCGCAGCACTCGACAAGCTTATCGACCAGGCGATTGCGAATAGCGAGCAGTAAAAAACGCGTAAAGCGTAGCGAGGATCGTGCGCCGCTGTGCGGAGTAGTCCGCTACCTTTCAAGATAAACTCCACCATATAGAGGTCCCGCTCGGGACCTCTTCTTTTGGGTGCCGTCCCGTTCGTTTTTTGGCGTGGTTCACTACATTCCTCACTGGCTCCGGCAAAAAATGGGGATAGAGTAGGACAAACGCGTCGAATACGAACGGCGGGGGAGAGCGGGCGAGCGTGCCCGCGTGGGAGAGGTTGCCGTCCATGTTGGAGCTCAAAGGTATTTGCAAAAGGTATGTTACGCAGTCGTTTACGCAGGTGGCGCTCGACAGCGTAAGCCTGTCTTTTCGCGATAACGAGTTCGTGGCCATTCTGGGTCCCTCGGGCTCGGGTAAAACCACGATGCTCAACGTTATCGGTGGGCTCGATCATTTCGATTCCGGCGACCTGCTGATCGACGGCATCTCGACCAAGGACTTTCACGATCGCGATTGGGATGCCTATCGCAACAACCGCATCGGCTTTGTGTTCCAGAGCTATAACCTCATTCCGCATCAGACCATTTTGGAAAACGTGGAGCTGGCGCTCACGCTCTCGGGCGTGGGACATGCCGAACGCCGCCAGCGTGCGCGCGAGGCGTTGGAGAAAGTCGGCCTGGGCGAGCACGTTAACAAGCGCCCGAGCCAACTTTCGGGCGGGCAGATGCAGCGTGTGGCCATCGCCCGTGCGCTGATCAACGATCCCGAGATTGTGCTGGCAGACGAGCCGACCGGCGCCCTGGACTCAACGACATCCGTGCAGGTCATGGATTTGCTCAAGGACGTGGCACGCGACCGTCTGGTTATTATGGTCACGCACAATCCCGAGCTGGCGTACCAATACGCCACGCGCATCGTTAACCTGGCGGACGGCAAGATCACCGACGATTCCGATCCTTTCGATGTCGCTGACGCCACGCGCCGCGAGGCCAAGCCTACGCGCAAAACCTCGATGAGCTTTGTGACGGCGCTGGGGCTTTCTGCCCGAAATCTCATGACCAAGAAGGGCCGCACGGCCATGACTGCCTTTGCGGGCTCGATTGGCATTATCGGTATCGCGGCGATTCTGGCGCTGTCCAATGGCGTAAACGGCTACATCAAGAAGGTCGAGGAGGATACGCTTTCGAGCTACCCGCTCACCATTTCCAAGCAGGATTACGACCTGTCGTCCATGATGGGCGGACAGGGGGCCACGGATGATGAGGCGTCCAACGGCGGGGATTTGTCCGACGGTACTGGTGGCAAAGCTAAGGGAACCGATAAGATCCCCGTGGTTACGGCCGTAAAGGACATGTTTGCGAGCGTTAAGTCTAACGACATGACGAGCTTTAAGGCATGGCTCGATGCCGGTGGCGACGGCATCGATAAAGAGGTCAATGCCCTCCAGTACGGCTACGGTGTATCGCCGGTTGTCTATCGTGCCGGCAAGGGCGATGAGAAGCCTGTCCGGCTGGTGCCCAACGCCATGACCGAGGCCATGAGCGGAGGCGCGAGCTCGGCGGCAACGGTGAGCATGGAATCCATGGGAACCTCGGTCTTTAACGAGATGATTGACGACCAGAGCCTGCTCGACAGCCAGTACGATGTCGTCGCCGGTCATTGGCCCACGTCCGCCAACGAAGCCGTGATGGTGCTTTCGAGTCGTGGTACGGTGGGCGACTACACGCTCTACAGCATCGGTGCGCTGGATATCAATGAGCTCAACGATCTGGTAAACAGCGCTATGGCGGCTGACGGTGGGGTCGAAACGCCCGAGACCGGCACCGACTTTACCTACGACGATGCTCTGTCCACGACGTTTAAGGTGCTGTCGCCGGCCGATGCCTATCGCAAAAATGAAGAGACCGGCATGTGGACCGACATGTCTGGCGACGCCGACTTTATGGCTGCCAAGGTTGCCGACGGTATCGACGTGCGCATTGTGGGCGTGGTACGACCTAACGAGACGGCCAATGCGAGCGCGTTGTCTCCGGGCATTGCCTATACGCATGCGCTGACTCGCCGGCTTATGGAGCGCGCCGCCGATTCGCAAATTGTGCAAGAGCAGCTTGCGCATCCCGAGACGGATGTCTTTACGGGCAAGTCTTTCGATGAACTGCAGGGCGAGGCCAAGCAAGGCGTGGATCTGGGCAGCATGTTCAGTGTGGACGAGGCGGCGCTCAAGAGCGCGTTCTCGTTCGATGCGTCTGCGCTCTCGGGTGCAGCCGGCGGTATGGACCTTTCTGGTATCGATTTGTCCGGGCTGGACATTGACCTTTCGGGTGTTGGGAAAGACATCGACTTTGGCGACATCATGGCCAAAGCGCCAACCCCAGATTTCTCGGGTATCTTTGACGGTCTGGAACTCACGCCCGAGCAAATGCAGCAGGTGGGAACGCTTGCCAACCAGCTGTTTGAGGGCTTTTTGCAGTCTGATCAGTTTAAGGCGCTGACACCCGAAGATCTTAAAGACGCGTCAAAGCTCGCTGCCGCATTCTCGACGTATCTTGAGAATGATACCGCTGCCCAGCAAATCCTGGCCCAGCTCAAAGCGCTCGGCGGCGATGCTCTGGCCGAGCGCCTGCAGCAGGCGATGACCGACTATGTCCAAAAGCAGCTGGCTCCGTATCTGCAACAGGCAATGGACCAGGTGACCAAGACAATCAGCGACCAGATAGCGACAACGGTATCGTCCCAGCTTAAAGCAGGCGCGGCAGGGCTCATGGGTCAGATGGCGACGCAGATGTCTTCGAGTTTTGCTAGCCTGGCGACCGCCATGCGCGTGGATGCGAGTGCCTTTGCTCATGCCATTCACTTCAACATGGACGCCGAGGACCTGAGCTCGCTCATGATGAGCTATGCCAAGGCGTCGAAGCTCACCTACGATAACAATCTGACCACGCTGGGCTATGCGGACGAGGCCGACCCCATCTCGGTCAAGATTTTCCCGCGCGACTTTGAGGCCAAGGAGCGCGTACTCGATCACATCGATGCGTACAACAAGCAGGTCAAAGCCGCCGGCCACGATGAGCAGGCGATCTCGTACACCGACTACATGGGCATCATCATGGGTTCGGTGACCGACATCGTGAACACCATCAGCTTGGTGCTCATCGCATTCGTGAGTATTAGCCTGGTGGTGAGCTCCATCATGATCGGCATCATCACCTACATCAGCGTGCTGGAGCGCAAGAAGGAGATTGGCATCCTGCGCGCGATCGGCGCGTCGAAGCGCAACGTGGCCAACGTATTCAATGCCGAGACCTTTATCGAGGGCCTCATTGCCGGCGTCTTTGCTGTTGTCGTCGTGGTGGCCGTGAGCTTTCCGGTTAATGCCTGGGTGCTTGCTGCCAAACAGGTACCCAATCTGATGAGCCTGCCCGTGCAGGATGCGCTGGTGCTCATTGCGATTTCGGTGCTGTTGACGGTCGTTGCCGGCCTGCTGCCCGCCCGCAGCGCGTCCAGGAAGGATCCCGTGGAGGCCCTGCGCTCTGAATAATGTGACAAGGGACGGTCCCTTTGTCACATTGAGCGGCTTATGAATTCGAGGTCTAATACTTTTCCGAGAAGTGAACGAGTCAAAATGGACCCCCGAAGCGTCGACACTTTTGAGATGCAATTTCCTGCGGTTTTGATTGTTGAATCCTGCGGTTTTGGCGTCAGAAAATGTCGATGCTTCGGGGGTCCAAATACAGCCGTTCACTTCTCGGAAAAGTATTAGACCTCGAGATATAGACGATGTTTGCGAGCGGCAATTAGAGCGTAAGCCTTTAGTTCTTCTTTGCAGAGAGCATGAGCCTAATTTCCGGGTGGGTGTATTCGTCGAACTCTTCCTTGGGCTCGGTGTCAAAGGTGTAGTACGACTTGATAGATTCGTCCTCCGTCTTGATGCTGATTTCTTCATATAGGGATCCGGCTAAAAATGCCTGTTTAAATTCATCCGACAGGCTGCATGGCGTGAGGAGGTCCGGTGTGGCAACGGAAATGTCCAACCCGTTGAGCGGGGCGCAGAGCGTCGCGATATCCTGCTCGGCGCGGGCGAGGTTGTCTGCAGGGCTTGCCTCGGGGTCGATCTGACTGGTGTAATCGACGTCCGTGAGCATGCCGTCTGCATCAAAAGAAAGGTAGACATAGACTGCTTGAGCGCCGAGGTCATTATCGCGCAGATAGCCGATAATGCGGTAGCCGTAGTCGTGATACGACTCGTACGGGTCGTCTGCGGCGACGCGTTCGCACACGGGCTCCAAGGCATCCTGCGCGATGGCGAGCTGCTCGGCGGCTGCAGCCTTTCTTACCTGAAGCTCGTTATTTCCCTGGACAAACTGAGGGATGTAGACGCCAAGCAGCACAATGGCGGGCACTGCGATGAGCGCGATAATCTGTTTCTTGGCGCTCGGAATCGCAACGCCGTATGCAGCCGCCATGGCCTCGGCATTGCTCGAGGTCTCGGCCAGCACGTCTGCCGCCGTGGCGACTGCCCCCACGGTGCTGGCGACCTCGGCGGCACCGCCCAGGTTGCGTGCGAGATCGTTATCGCTATTCTTGAGCAGGCGGCCGGCAGCTTGCGTGGCAAGCACACCGGCGACCTCCGCGGAGCGGTCTTTGTTGGTTTGGGCTACCGCAAGCCTGCTCTGCAGCTCCTTCCACTGTTTGCCCTGCATTCCAAAGCGCGGCGCAAGAGCGCAATAGCAAAAGATGGCGAGTTCGATTACGGTGAGTGCGATGGCGGTATATATGCCCGCGGGTTGGAATTCCTTTTGGTGGAACGCGATATCGTTGATCATTTGGAGCGGCAACATCAACAGGCATGCTACGAACGACATGACGAGTGCGGTCGCTGCGATTTTGGGGTATGTGCAGTACCGCTGGATACGTTTCTTTTCTTGCTCGGTGAGCTGCTGCATGGGGCCTCGACTCTTATCGTTTTTCGGGGGCGATGTGCACACGCTCTTGAGTATAGATGAGTGAAGGACGTCTGTTGTTCATACATAGCGGTCAACAGCGTGCTGTTGGTGATCGTTTGATCGCGAACGTCGTCTTTTGGAGCATGAAGCCGCTGCCGATGCCCACAAACAGCAAATCGAAGGTGAATGGTTTCCCGAGAAGTGAACGACCTAATTTGGACCCCTGAAGCACCCACGTTTTTCGACGCTAAAACCGCAGGATTTGAGTGATAAAACCGCAGGAATTGGCCTTCCAAAAGTGTCGATGCATCGAGGGTCCGATTTCACTCGTTCACTTCGCGGAAAACCATTCACCTTCGTTGCATGAGGCGCCGGATGCAAGGGTGATTATCGTCAAGCTGCTGCCTCTGCCTTGTGAATCATCTGGAGCACAAGGCATAATGCATGTAACAAGGGGGCGGTTCCTTTGTCACATCCGTTGATATGAGAGAAGAGTAGATGATTCTTTCGCTTGCCCCTATGGAGGGGATTACCGGGCATGTGTTCCGTCGCGTGCATGCGGAGTGCTTCGGTGCGCTCGATTGCTATTACACGCCGTTTTTGCCGCCGCCGCGGGTGGGAAACCGCTTTGGCGGCAAGGCGTTTAAGGAGATCGATTCTGTCAATAACCAGGGGCTTAACGTAGTGCCTCAGCTGATGTCCAAGAACGCGGACGAGTTTGTGTGGGCGGCACAGGTGCTCGCCGACATGGGCTATCGGGAGGTCAATCTCAACCTGGGTTGCCCTTCGGGAACGGTTGTCGCTAAGGGCAAGGGCTCGGGTTTCCTGCGCAATCTCGATGAGCTCGAGGTGTTTCTAAGCGACGTGTGCGAACGCTCTCCGCTGCCGGTGTCGGTCAAGACTAGGTTGGGGCTCGAGGACGACGGCGAATACGAGCGCGTGCTCGACCTTTACTGCCGCATGCCGCTGGCCGAGCTAATCGTGCACCCGCGCGTGCAAAAGGACCGCTATACGGGCACGCCGCGCAAGGAGTTTTACGGCGAGACACTGGAGCGCGCGCCGTTTCCGGTCGCCTATAACGGTGACATTTTTGATCTTGAGGATATGGACGCGCTGGTTGAGACCTATCCCGGTACACGCCATGTGATGCTGGGGCGTGGCTTGCTTGCGAACCCCGCGCTGGCTCGCATGGTCAAGGGCGGCCCTGCTGCAACGGCTGCTGAGCTGCAGCGCTTCCACGACACGCTGTTTGCGGCATATGCAGAAGAGATTGGCGGTAATGCGGTCTTTCGCATGAAGGAGTGGTGGTTCTACGCCAAATGCGCCTTCGCCGACCCCGCTACCGTCCACAAGCTCGTGCGTAAGACTAAAAAGGTCGACGAATACCGCGCCGCCGTCGATCGCGTCTTTCGCGAGCAGCCACTTGCGCCCATAGCCCGCTTCCACAGCTAGCTAGTCATTGGGGACGTTCTTTAACGACTAGTCATTTAAGAACGTCCCCAACGACTCTGTTGCACTAGAGCAGGTTCTCCTGTACCCATGCGATGATGTCGCTCGATTCGTAGAGTGGTTTGCCGTCGATGAATAGGCAGGGAACCTGGCGTTTTCCGCCGACGGCGATAAGTGTCTGTTCGGCATCGGAATCGGTCGAGATATTGCGCTCGGGAATGGTCACGCCGTTATCGGCAAGGAAACGCTTGACCTTTATGCAATACGGGCAGCCGGTCATAACGTACAGTGCGAGCTCATGATCAGTAGCCATAGGTCTCCAATCGGTTGCGGTTTTGATTGAAATACCCAAAGCCGCCGCGGTCTATGCGCGGGCCAGTGACAACTCGATGGCCTGGGCCAGAAACGCCGTGGCTCCGGTGCCGCAGGGCTTGTCGTAGTAGTCAACAAAGCGCTGGTCGGCAAGATAGCCGTGGGCGAGGCCCAGGTACGCTTCGTTCTGGGGTTCGCGTCCCCAGTTGAGACCAATCCAACGACGATGCATCGCGACAAGCTTGCGAGCCTCGCTTCCATCCGCATCGCCGTCGCCCATGGCAATCGAGAGTTGACCCAGAATAGCGCGTTCAAGTTCCTTCATGTCGTTCCATGTCTGAGGATCCATGTCCAGTAACGTTTCGTTTGCTGCATCGATAGCCTCATCGCCATAGCGCGCCCGCGCCTCGGCACCGTAGCGCTCCTCGTTTTCCTGCACGGTGCGCCAGCGCTCCAGTTGCGGCAGGACGGCGCCCATGAGCGAGACGGCTTCGTCGAGCGACATGCCGGTGTTTTGCGCCAGCCGCGGGGCACAATCTTCAATCATCGCCTCCATGGTGGTGTCGTAGGTGTACTTGCCGTGGTCGTAGCACCACTTGCAGTAATGATCGGTCGCGGTGCCCGCAGCATCGGTACCGCAGTCGTCGGGCGTGAGTATCATGCCGCAGCTCTGACAATAGTGCTCGGGCATTTCGAGCAGATGAGACAGGGGCTCGCCAGTCACGGCGGCGATGAGCTTCATCATGTCGATGCCCGGTGTGACCTCGCCACGCTCCCAACGGCTGACGGCTTGGCGTGTGACGAAGAGCTTGGCGGCGAGCTGCTCCTGGGTAAGGTGATGGGCGCGACGGACGGCGATGAGCTTTTCTGCAAAGGCCATAGCGGCTCCTTTCTGCTGGTTGATGGCTTAAGCATAAGCGGCCGCAGGTGCCCTTCCAAGCAACCGTTGGTTGCACGACGGGGACCGCGGCGAAGAATTGCGCGCAACGCCCCACACCTCCATGCCGTACAATGACCGGCATGGAACCTATCGCACACATACATACCGACCTGCCGCAGAAGTTCGGCATTCCGCGCAACAGCTTTTTGGCGCCTCATCTGCAGGGACACATCGTCTTTGAGCCGGAATTTGCCTCCAATGCAGCGGTTGAGGGTTTGGACTCCTTCTCTCACCTGTGGCTGCTGTGGCGCTTCGAAAACGGAACGCCCGGCGGCACGGCTAAAGACATAGCTGCCGATGCCAAGTCGCAGGACAGGTCCGGCACCAACGTCAAGTGGTCGAAGACCGTGCGTCCGCCGCGTCTGGGCGGAGCCGAGCGCGTGGGTGTCTTTGCCACGCGCAGTCCGTTTCGCCCTAATCCCATCGGGCTCACCTGCGTTAAGCTCGACCGCGTGGAGCTTACCGACGACGGCCCCATCATCCATGTGCTGGGGGCCGATCTGCGCGACGGCACGCCCATCTACGATATCAAGCCCTACATCCCGTTTGCGGACTGCCACCCGGATGCGACCGGCGGCTGGATTGAGGGCGCTCCGTGGCAAGAGCTCGACGTCGAGTTCTCGCAAACACTACAAGACAAAGTCCCAAGCGCAAAGCTCCCCGGTCTGGTCGAGGTTCTTCGCCAAGATCCGCGCCGCGCGGGCAGCAAACACGAGCCAAACCGCGTCTATCATCTGGCCTTCGCTGGGCTCGACATATCTTTTACGGTCGATAAAACCCAGCTAACCGTAGTCGCCGTCAACGACGCGCAAGACTAACCAGCCATTCGTCTGAACCCGTCAAATTAAGCGCCAAACCCCATGTCAAAATCGCCCATGCTGGTGGACAATAACGCCTACCAAAATAGTCCGCTTTGCATGGGAGCTCAGCATGAAATACGACTTTAGCTCGCTTATCGACCGCCACGGCATGGATGCCATCGCCGTTGACTCTTGGGGCGAGATCCCCGGTATGGCTCCGAACGCACCCGACGAGGGCTTCGACCGCATTCCCATGTGGGTGGCCGACATGAACTTCGCCACGGTGCCCACGGTTCAGGAGTACATCATCAAGCGCGCTCAGCACCCCATGTTTGGCTACTTCAATCCGCGTCCCGAGTACTTCGACCGCATCATCGAATGGCAGAGCCGTCGCAACGGCGTTGAGGACTTGGCGCCGGAGCATATCGGCTACGAAAACGGCGTGCTGGGCGGTGTCGTGTCGACGCTACGCGCGTATGTCCAGCCAGGTGATGCGGTGCTGGTCCACAGCCCTACCTACATCGGCTTTACCAAGTCCATCGAGGCCGCGGGCTATCGTATTGTCCACAGCCCGCTTAAGCTCGACGACCAGGGCGTGTGGCGCATGGACTTTGAGGACATGGAGCGCAAGCTCGCCCAAAACCACATCCATGCCGCGGTGTTCTGCTCGCCGCATAATCCCTGCGGCCGCGTATGGGAGCGCGACGAGATCGAACGTGCCATGGATATCTATCGCCAGCACGATTGCGTGGTGATATCGGACGAGATTTGGTCCGATATCATCCTGCCGGGTCACAAGCATATCCCGACGCAGTCGGTGAGCGAGGATGCCCGCATGCGCACGGTTGCCCTCTATGCGCCTAGCAAGACGTTTAACCTGGCGGGTCTGGTCGGCAGCTACCACATTATCTACAACGAGACGCTGCGCGACCGCGTGTGCGCCGTGTCCGACAAGACCCACTACAACGAGATGAACGTCCTCTCCATGCATGCGCTTATCGGTGCCTACCAGCCGCAGGGCTACGAGTGGGTGGACGAGCTCAACCAGGTGCTTGCCGGTAATATCGAGTACTTCTGCACGTATGCAGAAAAACACTGGAAGGGCGTCGCGTTTTCGCGTCCGCAGGGCACGTACATGGTGTTTCTGGACTGCACCGAGTGGTGCCGCGAGCATAGCCGCGATATTCAGTGGTTGCTCGGCGAGGGGGCGCGCGTGGGCGTGGGGTATCAGGACGGCCGTCCGTTCCATGGGCCCTGCCACATTCGCGTGAATCTGGCGCTGCCGCTTTCGCGCGTAAGGGAAGCGTGCGACCGCTTGGACCGCTACGTTTTTAATGCACGGTAAGTGTGCGCTGCATGCGGGGCCTTCTGCCAAGTCGGCTAGAAGGTCCCGCATGGTAATGCGTCTGTAACCATTGGGCGCTTGAGTGGTTTCATTTGCTATTATTTTTAGCATTTCAGTCTGTAAACAGGATCTTCTGGAGCTCGATGAAAAGACCCCGTCGCTCGGTTGCCATATCGTTGTTTGTTGCGCTTGCAGTGGCGAGTGCCTTTGTCGTAGCGATAGCTGGCTGTTCCGGGTCGAACGACGGAGCCTCGACGTCTGCATCAAAAGGTCCGGACGCCTCGCAGGTCAAAGACGACGACCTTAAGACACTCAACGTCGGCAGCGACCTCTATCCACCGTTTGTGTATACCGACGAGTACGGCGATATCGTTGGCCTGGATGTCGAGATATTAACCGAGGCTTTGGCCCGCATTGGTTACAAGCCAAAATACCAGCTGATCGATTGGGAAAAGAAGAAAGAGCTGCTGGCGAGCGGCGAACTCGATTGTGTCATGGGCAGCTTTAGCATGACTGGTCGCGAAAACGAGTATCGTTGGGCTGGTCCGTACCTTGCGAGTCGCCAGGTGGTCGCGGTCGATCCCCAGAGCGATATCTACACGCTTGCCGATCTTGAGGATAAGATCGTGGCGGTTCAGTCCACCACCAAGCCCGAGGGCATTTTGCTCAATCGCACAAATGAAAACGTTCCGCAGATCAAGGAACTCTACTGCTTTTCGGACCGTTCGTGCCTGAACCCGGCGCTCGTCGAGGGCCTGGTCGACGCCATCGCCGCGCATGAGTCCTTGCTGCTCACCTACGAAAAAGACTATGGCGTAACGTATCGCATTTTGGATGAGCCGTTGCTAGAGGTCGGTTTGGGCACCGCTTTCGATATCAACGATACGCGCGGCATCGACGTTAAGCTCACTCATGCCTACCAAGAAATGCTTGCCGATGGCACCATGGAACGCCTGGTGTCAAAGTACTTCGATGACCCTTCGCCATTTTTGAATGTGGAGGGCCTGTCATGATCGATGCGCTCGACCACGCCGCTCAGGAGCGGGGCAATCGTTCGGCAGGGGCATGGCTCCTTGTCGCTCTGCTGGGGATAGCGCTCTCGGTTGCTGCCGGCATGATGAGCTACGGTTACATGACGGCCCAAACCGAGCAGCGCTTTGCCGACGTTGTCGATTACGTGGCGACGCAGAGCCTTTCCTACGATGCATTCAACAGCGCCTATACGACCAAAAACCTGATTCGCGTTATGGAGATCGCCGGAGAGGCTGCCCGCGATATGGAGCGCGACGGTTCGGTGGATAACGCCACGCTGGAGCAATATGCCGACCAGTTCAACGTGAGCGCACTGATCGTGACGGACGCATCGGGCAATTTGGTGTCCGAGTCCTCGACCGATGACGTGGGCTACGAGTCGCTCGCTACGTATCTCAAAGGATCACCCGTGCTGGAGGTGGCAGCTCATCCGCTTAAGTCCTATACCGCCCGCATCACGCTTGCGGATGATTCGGTCGCAGACATTGGCTGCGTGACTCGGCAGGATGGCGAGGGCATCGTTATCGCGGTAAGGCATCAGAGCGCGAAGGCGGTTGCAAGCAATACACTCAAACTGCAGAGCTTGCTTGATGGCTATGAAACCATCGATAGCGGCAATATCGTGATCGAAAGCGACGGCAAGGTCGTTGCGACCAATGCCGTTGAACCCACCGTATTGGGCGTATTCGATCTGCCTGCGACGGACGTCTTCATTGTCGACGGTATTAAGGATCGATGCCTGGCTGGTAAGGTCAGATTGGTTAACGCCGACGGCGAGTGGTATTTGGGCACATTTGGAAAAGCGCACAAATTCTATGTGTACACCTATGCCTCGGCGCGGCGTTACTTTGAGGTTGTCGCGGCTGTTGCTGCCGGCGTGCTGGCGCTCTACAGCGGTGTTATAGCCGTTGTTGTGACGGTGCGTCGCCGCGCTGATCGTCGACGTTTGACGGACTTGCTGCAGCAGGAGCGCGACTATGGCGACAAGCTGGCAAAGGCGGCGCGTGAGGCCTCGTCTGCCAACTCGGCAAAGACGGAGTTTTTGCGTCGCATGAGCCATGACTTGCGCACACCCATCAACGGCATTCGCGGCATGGTCGAGGTTGGCGATGCCAATGCGGACGATCTGCAAAAGCAGACCGAGTGCCGCTCGAAAATCTGGACGGCATCGGGACTGCTGCTCGACCTTGCCAACGAGGCACTCGATATGAGTCGCCTGGAGAGCGGGCAGGTCGACCTGAACCTCGTGCCCATAAATTTGGTGGCCCTCAACTGTGAAGTGCGCGATATTCTGGAGCGTCAGGCCGAGGAGCGTCTGGTGACAATTATCTGCGACCAGCAGACGCTTAATCATCCCTATGCGCGGGTGAGCGTGACGCATCTCAAGCGCTTGTTGCTCAATATTGCCGGCAATGCCGTTAAGTACAACCGCCAGGGCGGCTATGTTCGCCTGGTGTGCCGCGAGGTGGAGCCAGCGGATGGCGTCCCCGTCTATGAATACACGATCGCCGACAACGGTATTGGCATGAGCGAGGAGTTCCAACAGCACCTCTACGAGCCGTTTTGCCGCGAGGAGCAACAGGTGGAAGGTGCCTCATCGGGAACTGGCCTGGGCGCGCCTATCGCAAAACAGTTGGTCGAGCTTATGGGCGGAACCATGAGCTTTACGAGCGTCTTGGGGCAGGGGACGACGTTTACCATCCGCCTGCCGTTCGAGAAATGCAAGCGCTCCGAGATTCCTCAGGCAGTTCGCGCGGATGCGGGCGATGGCGATGCGCTCCAGGGCTTGCGCGTTTTGCTCGTAGAGGATAACGATCTGAATGCCGAGATCGCGCAGTTTACGCTCAGCCGTGCCGGTGCCGTCGTGACGCATGCTAAGGATGGCGAGTCTGCCGTTGAGGCGTTTGCCGCGAGCGCACCGCACGAGTACGACGTGGTGTTGATGGACATCATGATGCCTGGCATCGATGGCCTTGAGGCCACGCGTCAGATTCGAGCGCTCGATCGCGAGGATGCCGCGACCACGTCGATTATCGCCGTGAGTGCCAACGCCTTTGCCGACGACCGCAGGCTTTCGCGCGAGGCGGGCATGAACGCGCATCTGAGCAAGCCTGTGAGCTCGCAAGAGCTCGTCGAGGCGCTAGCACACATCGCCGCCGACGCTTCATAAGCATATGGCCCGGTTCCAAGGTGGGTTGGAACCGGGCCATATTGCTATTTGCGAGACCTGCTGAGGGGCTTACTTTTCCTGAATCTGCTTACCGCAGAGATGCTCAATCGTAATCTCGTAGAGCTGGACGCCCTTGATGTCTTTGGCGATCTCCTCTTCGACTTCTTCGGCGGAAGGGTAGTACTTAAGGGCGAGCTGGCGGACTTTGTCCTCGATAAACGCGGGGGTGTCATTCGCCAGGCGACAACGGCCAAAGACGACGGTGCTCATAACGTAGGGAGCCCAGTCACCGTCCTTGTACCACTCGTTGCCGTAAACGGTAAAGCAGACCTTGTCATCGCGCTTGAGTGCGTCGACCTTGTGGCCAGCCTTGGCGCCATGGAAATAAATCTTGTCGTGCTCGGCGTCAAAGAAGTAGTTGACGGGAATGGCGTACGGGTAGCCATCGTCGCCGTTGACGGCAAAGACGCCGCGCTTGCAGGTGGCGAGCAGTTTGCGCGCTTCCTCGTCGGTGATGGCGCGTTTCTTTCGACGTAAGGGCCTAAACATCGTTGGCTTCCTTTCTGGTCGTGCGTGGTGGCTGAGCACAAACTATAGCGAAACGGATCCGTTTTTCTTGATGCGGGCGAGTATGTTTTTGAGCTTGTTAAAGTCGAGCGGTTTGGACAGATGGGCGTTCATGCCGGCATCGTGTGCCGCCTTGGCGTCCTCGGCAAAGGCGTTGGCGGTGAGCGCGATGATGGGGATATCGGCTGCATCGACCTTCTCGCTCAGACGAATCGCGCGGGTTGCCTCATAGCCGTCCATGCCCGGCATCATAATGTCCATCAGGATCGCATCGAAGCTGCCGGCGGGATGCGACAGGTACAGATCGACGACCTCGTTGCCGTTGGCGGCGCGGGTGACCACGACGCCCTCGGATTCTAGCAGCGTCTGGGCAATCTCGGCATTCAATTCGTTGTCTTCGGCGAGCAGCACGTTCATGTCGGCGAGCGAGCAGTCGGGCGCACTCTCAACCGTATTCGCCCGCGCCTGGGGATTCTCGTCGATATCGAGCGGAATCTCCACGTAGAACGAGGTGCCCACATGGAGCTCACTGGTGACTTCGATGGTGCCGCCCATCAGCTCAATAAGCGACTTGACGATTGGCATGCCCATGCCGGTTCCTTGGAACTTGCTGCGCGCATCGTCACCTTCTTGGGCAAACGGCTCATAGATATGCTTTAAAAACTTGGGAGTCATGCCAATGCCGGTATCCGAAACGCTAAAGCAAAAGAGCGCGCGCCCGTTATCGAGTGGCTTGGTCTTTGAGCTAAAGGCGACGGAGCCGCCGTGCTTGTTGTACTTAATGCTGTTGTCTAACAGGTTGATCATGATCTGTCGGATATGGGTGGGACTGCCGATCATGTATGGCCCCGTGGCGTACGGCAGACTATTGTCCTGCATGGTGATGCCGTTACTGGACGCGCGGAGCTTGCACAGAACCAGCGTATTGTCACAGAGCTCTTTGAGGTTAAAAGGCGCATGCTCCAGTGTTAGCTTGCGGTCTTCGATTTTGCCCATCTCGAGGATGTCGTTGATCAGCGAGAGCAGGTGATTGGCGGCAACGCGCGCCTTGGCACGGCTCTCGCGGGCGACCTTGATATCGCCTTCCTTCAATTCCTCGATCTCGATAAGGCCCAGGATACCGTTGAGCGGCGTACGGATGTCGTGGCTCATGCGCGTGAGGAATGCCGTCTTAGCGGCGTTGGCAGCGTCGGCTTTTTTGCGCTCGGTTCGAGCGCGCACGAGCGCCCAGATGAGCAGGACGATGCAGACCGACAACATACCGATGAGGGTAGCTGCAATGGCGGTGCGGTTGCGAAAAAGGAATTGAAGCGTGTCTGATTCCTGGGTCGTGTACGACGTGGATGAGTAATTGCTTGCGGAGAGCGATTCTCCGGCATTGATGATGCTCTTGTTGATGATTCCCAGCAGCTCGGGCTTTCCGCGCGAAATCCAGCACGAGAGCTCACAGGTGTCAGGGAGCTCGACCGTCTCGTAGTCCTTGAGATCATGACGGTCGCCGATGGTTTTTATGCGTGAGCTGGGAGCGACGATGCAGTGCGCCGTTCCCTTTCTGAGGGCGTCGAACGCTTCATCGTCGGATTGGTATTCGGTCACGGTCGCTGTGGGGAACAGACTTTCAAGTGCATTTTTGTTGACAAACGATGATTTGGTACAGGCGATGTTCTGAAGGTCTTTGTTCAGGTCGCTGCCGGTGTGGATGGCGGTGAGGGATATGGTCCCCAACGATACCGACTGCACAACGCCTGATTGCTCGGCAAACCAGTAATCTCGGTATACCGGCAGCACAACGTCTATGCTTTCCTTTGACAGGGCCTTTGACATCATCTTGTAGCTATCAAAGGCGACGGTTTTGACCGTAATGCCAAATTTATCGTGCAACGTCGTCGCAAGCGATGCGAGCGAGCCTTCCATTTCGCCGTTTTCGTCTTCGTTGCAGTAGGGGAGTCTGCCCGTAATGTAGCCGAGCGTGATGGTGTTGTCATTTGTTTTGAGCCAGGAACGTTCGGGGCCGTTGAGCGATGATGAACCGCTGTTTTGGGCCGAGTAGCTAGATTTGACTTCGTCGATATAGCGTGGGTTGACGCGGGCGATTGCCGACATGGCGGCATTGATGTCGTCCATCAGGTCGGGGCGGCTTTTGGGGACGGCAAAAAAGTAGTCGCTCGAACCAATGTAGAACATGGGGGAGGCGCTGGGCGACGAGGTCGTGTCGTTCATGATGATGGCATCGACCTCGTTGTTTGCGAGCGCGTCAAAGAGGGCACCGCCAGTGTCGATTTCTTTATAGGTGCAGGTAATGCCTTCGTTGGCGAGCCACTGCTGGCCAACGAAGGTTTGCATAACGTCGGGGTTGCAGCCGATGGTAAGGCCTTGGAGCGCTCGGGGGTCACCCTTGGCCAGATCGTCGCGATCGGGCTTGGCGTAGATGAAGTAGCGCTCGGTGCCCTCGGGGTTCGAGGAAAAGAGCAGCTTTTGGGCGCGTTCCTCGGAGTAGGAGATGTTGGGCATGAGGTCGATCTCGCCCGCCTCGAGCATGTCCATAAGCTCGGTGAAGGTGCCGGAGACGTATTCGTACCGCCAGCCGGGCGTGTAGTACGACAGAGTCTGGAGGTACTCGTAACCCCATCCCGAGAGACGCTCGCCGGGGGTGCCGTCCTGGAAGCCCTCGTTGTTGACGAGCCAGCCGACGCGGACCGTTTTGACCTGCTGATCGGAGTCGGCGGCAAAGACAGGGGCGGGCGCGACGGCGCTCAGTACGGCGAGCGCGGTAAGCGCGGCGGCCAGGGTGCGACATATAACTGAACGAAGGACAGTGGCAGCTCTCACATGCAATCCTAACGAATCGAGACATTACCGCATAAGGATACCAGCTCAGCCTGCCCAGCCGGCAGCGGCACCGCTAAACGGTTCCGCCCGGCAGTTGGGGACAGTCCCTTTCTGCCGGCACAAAAGGAACGTCCCTAACTGACGGTTGTGGGACAATACCGAGCGAACGTGATTGGTTGTCCGTGGAAGGGGTCGCGATGAAAAAGCTCAGGATGCTTGCCGACGTGTTGCGCCAGGCGGGCTTTGTGCGCATTACGGAACTGTTCCTCGTCTTCTATCTGCTGTGCTCGACGGCCGTCTGGCTGTCCGAGCCCACGACCCTCACGTTTGGCGATGGCCTGTGGTTTAGCTTTGAGACGGTCTCGACGATCGGCTTTGGCGACATTCCGGCCGAAACGCCGGTTGCCCGCGCCATTACCGTCGTCTTGAGCGTCATCAGCATCTTCTACATCGCTATGCTCACGGGCGTGGCGGTGAACTACTGCAATACGCTTATCAAGATGCGTCAAAAGGACACCATGGCGCGCTTTATGGATGATCTGGAGCATCTGGAAGAGCTCGATCGCGACGAGCTTGCCGATCTTTCGCGTCGCGTGCGCGAGTATCGCCGACGCCAACGCTAGAACGGGCGCCGCGCGTCACGATGAGGGGGACTGAAATGGATATCACCGTGTATCTGGGTGCCAGCGTCGGTAATGACCCGGCGTTTCTGCCTGCGGTACAGGAGCTGGGCAACTGGATTGGCGCCAACGGACACGCGTTGGTATACGGCGGGTCCAAATCGGGTCTGATGGGTGCGCTCGCCGATAGCGTGCTCGATGCTGGCGGACACGTGACGGGTGTGGAGCCGAGCTTTTTTATCGAGGCCGAGTTTCAACATGACGGTATCGACGACCTCATCGTGACGAGTGATATGGCGGAGCGCAAGGCCAAGATGATTGAGCTCGGCGATGCGTTCATCGCCTTTCCCGGTGGCACGGGCACGCTCGAGGAGATTGCCGAGGTCATGTCCGCGGTGTCATTGGGGCACCTGAGCGCTCCGTGCATCCTGTATAACCTGGGCGGTTACTACAACGACCTCAAGGCGCTGCTCGGGCACATGATCGATAAGGGTTTATCGAGCCCGCAGCGCCAGCAAGGCATTTACTTTGCCGACGATTTGCGCGAGATTGCCTCGATTATCAACGGATAAGTCTTGAGCCTGTCCCACTATGACTCCCAATGGTGCCGTTTGCGGCGCAGACGGTTGGCTCGTTCGAGCAACGCTCGCTCTACAATAAAACATAACTATGTCGACTTTGACCGCGGGAGGACCCGATGGATAACCTTGCCAAACCCACAAACCGCGCGCTGTTTTTAGTTAGCGTTGCCGTGACCGGTGCGTTCGCAGGTGCCGCGGTCTGGCTGTTCTTTTTTGCGATGGAGCACGGTATCGACTATCTATGGACCGAGATTCCGCACGCGCTGGGCGTCGCTTCGCCCGAGCTTGCCAGCGGTCCGTTTGGCTTTCTGCCGTACCCGTTTTTTGTCTGCTTGCTGGGCGGTCTGTTAATTGGTCTGTACGAGAAGATGACAGGCACCAAGACCGATGACCTCAACCAGGTGATGGCTAAGGTTAAGCAAGACGGGCGCTGCCCGTACGACAACCTGGGCAAGCTTTCGCTCGCGGCATTGCTGCCGCTGCTGTTTGGCGGAAGTATTGGACCGGAGGCCGGCCTGACCGGCGTTATCGCGGGTCTGTGCAGCTGGGTTGGCGACCGCATGCGCCGCTTTGGCGCCGAATTTAGGGAGCTTACGCTGCTGGGTACCCAGGCCGCGTTGACGGCGCTCTTTACCGCGCCCGTCTTTGGCTTTGTGGCACCGCTTGCCGGCAGCGCCGACGGCGACGAGGGCTCTGCGTCCGACGAGATCACGATCAAGCTGCCCAAGGCACAGAAGACCGTGGTCTACGGCATTGCGATTGCCGGCGGTCTGGGCACCTATCTGCTGCTTGGCCAGCTTGTGGGCGGCGGCATGGGCATGCCTAGGTTCGAGGCCGCCGAGGTGGGCAACCTGGAGCTTGCCTGGCTCATTCCGCTGGCGTTGGTCGGCACCGTATGCGGTTGGCTGTACTTTGTCTCGGAGCACGCGAGCGAGACGCTGTCCCATGCCATAGGGGAGCGTCCTGTCGTCAAGGCCATGCTAGCCGGTCTGGCGCTCGCCATCTGTGGCACGGTCCTGCCCTACACCATGTTTGCCGGCGAGACCCAGGCCGATGTGCTCATGGAAACCTACCTGACCATTCCCGCTGGCGTGCTTATCGCGACCGGTCTTGTTAAGGCCATGCTGACGCCCGCCCTCATCAACCTTGGTTGGCGCGGCGGCCACTTCTTCCCGGTTATCTTCTCGGGCGTAAGCCTGGGCTATGGCCTTGCCATCCTCACCGGCGCAGATCCGGTCTTTTGCGTCGCCGTCTGCACGGCATCGACGATGGGTGCGGTCATGCGTCAGCCGGTCATGGTCGTGGGCCTGCTGCTTATGTGCTTTCCACTCAAGGGTATCGTCTGCATGATCATCGCGGCCGTCATCGCCGCCGGCATTCCACTGCCCAAGCCGCTGCGCAAGTAGCGCGGTTTTTCACGAGTCAATTCCAGGGGTACGAGATGATCCTGTACTTTAGCGCGACAGGGAACAGCGAGCATGTGGCGCGTCGCATTGCAGCGGCGACAAGCGACAAAGTTATGTCGATTGAGCGCTTTGATGCCGAGATCCTTCACCTTGCTGTGATGGAAGGCCCCTGTCGGCTGGGGTTTGTCGCCCCGGTATACGCCTGGGGCTTGCCGACGCCAATGATCGAGTTTTTGAAGACTGTCGACCTATCGGTTGCTGCCGGCACAAAGGGCGGCGAGCGCCCCTATACGTTCTATGTCTCGACATATGGTTCGACGACCGGGCAATCGGCCAAGTTCGCCCGCGATCTGCTACACGAGCGTGGGCTCGAGTTAGATGCGGCGATGAGCGTCAAGATGCCCAATACCTGGACGCCTGTTTTCGACCTGTCTGACCCTCAAAAGGTTGAGGGTATCAATAGAGCTGCCGAGGCGCAGATTGATGCCGTGATCGAGGCGGTGCGGGCACGCCGCACGGGCAACATGATGCGCCATCGCGTGCCTCTGTTTGCATCGTGCGCGTATCACGCAATTGGGCTGCCGCGCATGCAACAGACGAGCAAGTTTGCCGTCGATGCCGATCGCTGCATCGGCTGCGGCCTGTGTGCCAAGCGCTGCCCCATGGCGGCGATTGAGATGCGCGACGGCCTTCCCGTCTGGACAAAGCCGGAGTGCGCAGCCTGCCTTCGTTGCCTGCACTGTTGTCCCAAATTTGCCATCTCGCACGGTAAGCGCACGGCATCCCACGGTCAGTACAGGCATCCCAAGCCAGGTGTGAGGATGTAGCGGCTGCTGGCCGCGCTACTTCCAAACTGCGAGCGCGGCGGTGCCCAGTACGATGAGGGCGAGACCGATGACGCTGCGTCGTGAGAGTTTTTCGTTGAATGTCAGGCGCGCAAATAGTACTGATACGACAATCGATAGTTTGTCGATCTGCACCACGACGCTCACCTGGCCTGTGGCGATGGCGTAGTAATAGAGCAGCCACGATGCTCCGGTCGCGATGCCCGATGTTGCGAGAAATGTGAGTTCGCGCCGGTCAGCGTGCGCGACCTGATCCAGTTTTCCCTTGGCTGCCACGATCGCCCATGCCATAACCAGTACCACGCAGGTGCGGATTGCCGTGGCCAGGTTTGACTCGACGCCTTCGATGCCAACCTTGGCAAGGATGGACGTGAGCGCCGCGAACACGGCGGCGCCGAGGGCGTAAGCGAGCCAGGTTCGGTCTTGCTGCTGCTCGGGTCCGACAGACTGCTTCTTCTCGATCATTAAAAACGTGCCGAGGGTGATGACAGCGGTTCCCACGAGCTTAACCGCAAGGTTGCTCGTCTCGCCAAAAAGCACGATGGCGATCAGTGCGGCGAGTACGGCGCTCATCTTGTCGACCGGTACGACCTTATTGACGTCTCCGATGCCCAATGCCTTAAAGTAACAGATCCACGAAGCACCGGTAGCGAGTCCCGAGAGGACGAGAAAGAGCCAAGATCTGGGTTCGATGCTGCCGATGGTTCCAATGGATCCAGAAATGCCCGCCATTGCCCAGGCGAAAACGAGCACCACGCAGGTGCGAATGGCCGTCGCGACATCGGAGTCGGTCTGCTTGATGCCGCATTTGGCCAGGACAGATGTGATGCCGGCAAAGAAAGCCGACACAAATGCTGCTGCGACCCACGACACGGGTGAAATGCCTCCCCAAAGAACAACCGCGCCAGATTTACGGCGCTCGTCCGATGATACCGTCCCGCCATGAAGCTTTGATTTCGCTGTGGTGAGACAGGGGCCATATTTCGAGAGGACATTTGGTTAAGGCTCGAATCGAAGGTGAATACTTTTCCGCGAAGTGAACGAGTAAATCTGGACCCCTGGAACATGCACACTTTTTTCGAACAAAACCGCAGGATTCTTAGACAAAAACCGCAGGAATTAAGCCCATGAAAATGTCGATGATACGGGGTACTGATTTTACTCGTTCACTTCGCGGAAAAGTATTCACCTTCGATATGCTGACGGTGTCTTTTTGGTTGCCAAGAACTAGACGGCCTGCTGTGAGGGACGGTGGTGACGCTATGCCGCCTTGTTTCATTGAAAAAATAAGCGGGGTACCACCTAGGCTTTTTTAGCTGTCGATTACAGATCGCGTGCTCGATAAACCTTGGTGCTGACGGTGTAGCTGATTGCACATAGCGCGAGAGCCAGCGCGGCGATGCCTGCGCACAGGCAGCCAAGAACGGAAGGATCGGGATTCGCTCCGGCAATCGACATAAGCCAGTTGCTAATGGGGTTGGAGGAGCTTAGCGTGGCCATGGCAAGGCACCCGAGCAGGGCAAACAGGCCAACGGATAGCCGTAGCGCCTCCATGTGCCCAAATCGAAAGAACAGCGGCTGTGCCAAGAACACCATCATGAGGGAGATGAGCATCGATGCTGCCGAGGCTATTGCGATCTCAAAGACGGTTTGTCCTATCGAGGTCACGCCCGCACTGTTGAAGAGCGGAAGGACGATGATGTTCAAAAGCACGGCGGCGCAGGCCATGACGGCCGAGAAGACAACGATGCACAGGTAGCGGGCACAAATAATGTCTTTGTGCGAGAAGGGCAGCGTTGCCCGATAACGCTCCCAGCCATTTTGATTGTCGAAGCCGGCCAGCGAGCTCATGGCCATGATGGGTGACATGGCACTGACCGCGCAGGCACCGGCACTCATGCCGGAGTCACCGTCCGATGCGTTGGCGAGGGTCAACACGACGAATATGAACAGGCCGACGCCCGCGATGCTCGGGATGAGCGTGCGAACGATGGCGAGCTCGGACGTAAAGGCGCGTTTCATTTCGAAGCCCCTTTCAGCATGAGGCGCAGATAGTCATCAATGGTTGCCCGATCGCAGGGAATCTCGGGGAAGGCCTCGAGTGTTTCGCGACGGTTGGGCACGAGCACGTCTACGCTATAGGCGTGGTGGACGGCACGGGCGCCTTCGACGCAAGCCATAAGCTCGGCGGCCTGTGCTTGGGTGCAGTGGGCGATGCCGGCGCGGTCGGTAATGTCCTCGCGCGGCAGGTCAAAAATAATCGAGCCATTATCGATGCAGATGACGCGATCAGCGGTGCGATCGAGGTCGGACGTAATGTGGCTCGAGAGTAACACGCTGTGCTGGCCGTCGGCGACAAAGGCAAGCAGCTCGTCGAGCAGTTCCTCGCGTGCCATGGGATCGAGGCCCGCGGTGGCTTCGTCCAAAACGAGCAGCTTGGCATTGTGGCTGAGTGCGCAGGCAAGCTGCAGCTTCATGCCCATGCCGCGGGAGAGGTCTTTGACCTTTGCCTTGGGATCCAAGCCAAATCGGTCGATGAGGCTGGCGAAGGTGTCGTGGCTCCAGGTGGGGTATGCCGGGCTTACGAGTGCCTCAACTTCGGTCACCTTGAGTGTGGAAGGGAAGGGGCAAGTGTCCAGCACGAGGCCGACACGAGTGCGCAGGCAACGCTGCGATTCATCGGGCGCGTCGGCGCCACAGCGCTGCCCAAACAGGTGCACTTCGCCGGCATCGAGCTTTATAAGCCCGAGAGCGGCGCGAATCGTCGTTGTTTTGCCGGCGCCGTTTGCGCCCACAAAGCCAACAATCTGGCCGGGCTCCACGGCGAGCGTGACATCGCGTAGTGAAAAGCGGTCGCTCACACGGCGTGAGATACCTTTGAGTTCTAGCAAGTTTTGCATGGTATAGCCTTTCTTGCAGATGGCTACTGCATGGTTTCGGGGGCTACCAGGTCGAGCATCTCGTGCAGCTTGTCGCGTGTGACGCCCAGGGTTTCGGCTTGGCTCGCCGCTTTCGCAAGCAACTCTTCGATATGGCAGAGCTGACTTTCGCGCAAGAGTTCCTGGTTGCCCTCGGCGACAAAGCAGCCCTTGCCCTGCACGGTGCAGATAAACCCGAGTTGCTCTAGGTCGGCGTAGGCGCGCTTGGTGGTGATGACGCTCACGCCAAGGTCGCTCGCGAGTGCACGGATGCTGGGGAGTTTGGCTCCCGCAGCGAGCGTGCCCGAAAGGATCTGAGCTTTGACCTGCGAGGATATCTGTTCGTATATGGGCTTGTCGCTCGAATTGGATAGGATGATGTCCACAGCGGCTCCTTAGCTGTTGGGCTACACGTGTATATAACCGGTAAGCACAGTATATATACACTATGCACAGTTATGCAAGAGGTAAATAGGGATTGTCCGCTCGTTCGTTCATCTCAATCTGTAACATCTGGAACCGATTTGGACGGCTACCTGTTACAGATTGAGATTTTGCTGGCGGGCCCCACCTGGTTGTCTCAATCTGTAACAGGTAGAGGTTCAAAAACCGTCTAGATGTTACAGATCGAGACAAACTACTGCGGAGTGCCGCCATCGACTGCTACCCTAGGCCCCAACTGATGAATTTGTCCTGATAGGCGCCCTAGAGCGAGATTTCGCGGCTACAATAATACGGTTACATCGACGTAATGCACTCAATGCAAGAAAGGATCCGCATGGCAAGCCTGTCGGATGAAATCTCGTCGCGCCGCACATTCGCGATCATCAGCCACCCGGACGCCGGTAAGACCACGCTTACCGAGAAGCTGCTGCTCTATACCGGCAGCATCCAGACTGCCGGCTCGGTCAAGGGCAAGAGCTCGGCCAAGCATGCCGTCTCGGACTGGATGGACATCGAGAAGGAGCGCGGTATTTCCGTTACTTCCTCGGTGCTGCAGTTCACCTACAACGGCGCCTGCGTCAACATCCTCGATACCCCCGGCCACCAGGACTTCTCGGAGGATACCTACCGTACCCTTATGGCCGCCGACGCCGCTGTCATGGTCATCGACGGCGCCAAGGGCGTCGAGGCCCAGACCAAAAAGCTCTTTAAGGTCTGTACGCTGCGCCACATTCCCATTTTCACCTTTGTGAACAAGCTCGATCACGAGGCTCGCGATCCGTTTGAGCTCATGGAAGAGATCGAGAACGTCCTGGGCATCAATACGTATCCTATGAACTGGCCGATCGGCAGCGGCCGCAATTTCCGCGGCGTGTTCGATCGTCAGACCCGTCGCGTTATCGCCTTTGAGGGCGACGGTCACGCCAACGCCACCAAGAAGGTCGCCGAGGTCGAGGCCGAGCTGGGCGACCCCGCCATGGATGAGCTTATCGGCGAGGAAAACCATAAGAACCTGATGGACGACATTGAGCTGCTCGATGGTGCCGGCGACGAGCTCGACTTGGATGCCGTGGCCTGCGGCAAGCTGAGCCCGGCGTTCTTTGGCTCGGCGCTCACCAACTTTGGTGTGGAGCCCTTCCTCAAGGAGTTCCTGCGTCTGGCCCCGACGCCGCGCGCCTATACCGATACGCTCACCAGCGAGCCGGTCGATCCCTGCCGCGACGACTTTAGCGGCTTTGTGTTTAAGATCCAGGCCAACATGGACAAGAACCACCGCGACCGCATCGCCTTTGTGCGCATTTGCTCGGGCAAGTTCGAGCGCGGCATGGACGCCTTCCACGTGCAGGGCAACCGCAAGCTCAAGCTTGCTACGGGCACGTCGATGATGGCCGATGACCGCGCCATCGTGGACGAGGCGTACGCGGGCGATATCGTGGGCCTGTTCGACCCGGGTATCTTTAGTATCGGCGACACCGTGTGCTCCGGCAAGCGCCACGTGCAGTATCCGCAGATCCCGACGTTTGCCCCCGAGATGTTCGCTCGCATTACGCAGGTTGACACGCTCAAGCGCAAGCAGTTCGTCAAGGGCATGGAGGAGCTTGCCCAGGAGGGCGCCATCCAGATCTTCCGCGAGCTGGGTGCCGGCATGGAGAGCGTCATCGTGGGCGTGGTCGGCGTGCTGCAGTTTGAGGTACTCGAGCGCCGCCTCAAGGCCGAGTACCGTGTTGAGGTTCGTCGCCAGCCGCTGCCCTATACGGACATCCGCTGGATCCAGAATGACCCCGACACTATCGATATCCCGGGCCTTTCGCTCACGCGTGACACCCTGCGCGTCGAGGACATGCGCGGCGGCAAGCTGCTGCTGTTCACGAGCCCGTGGAACGTGGATTGGGCAACCGACCACAACCCCGACCTTATCCTGTCGGAGTTTGGCAACGTAGCCTTTTAACGCATCGGCGCGGTGGCCCTGCGGGGCTGCCGTGCCGTTTGCTTGCCTGATGCCGTGTGAGCGGCTATCATACCCACCGTCGTCTCAAGACCGGGGCGTCCGAGCAGTTCGGGTCCGATATCCTGCTCGTTAAACCTAAAACCAAAGGAGTACATAATGATCAAGAAGGTCATGGAGGACTACAAGGTCCTGTTGCGGAGCATTCCCGCGGCAACGGTTTCGCTGTTTTTCGTGAGCGTCATCATGATGAACCTGCTGGCCAACAAAGAGCTTATCAGCCTGCCGTATCTGGCGCTCGACTGTGGCTTTGTGGTGAGCTGGGTTTCGTTTTTGTGCCAGGACATGATCTGCAAGCGCTTTGGCGCCAAGGCATCCATCAAAATCTCTATCCTCGCGCTGCTGGTTAACCTGGCCGTGAGCCTGTGCTTTTGGGCATGCTCGCTCACGCCCGGTATGTGGGGTGCCTACTACGACACCGGCATGATCGAGGTCAACACTGCCCTTAACGCCACCATCGGCGGCACCTGGTACGTGGTACTGGGCTCTTCGCTGGCAATGCTCGTTTCTGCCGTGGTTAACTCCACGCTCAACCAATCGCTCGGCCGTATGCTCAAAAAGAATAATTTTGCGAGCTTTGCCTTCCGCTCCTATGTGTCCACGGGTGTTGGCCAGTTTATCGACAACCTGGTCTTTGCCATTGTGGTGAGCCACACGTTCTTTGGTTGGACCTGGGTGCAGGTCCTTATGTGCTCGCTGACCGGCGCTGTTGCCGAGCTGCTGTGCGAGGTCTTCCTGAGCCCCGTGGGCTACAGGGTCGTGCGTGGCTGGGAGCGTGAGAATGTGGGCGCCGAGTACCTCGAGCGCCACGCAACCGTCTAAGGAGCAAGTATGCGGGTTTTGATCACGGGCGCTTCGGGCGGTATCGGAGCCGCGTGCGTGCAGCGCTTTTTGGACGAGGGCCACGAGGTCGTGGGCTTTGATCTGCTGCCGGCGGCGATCGAACACGAGCGCTACCGCCATCTGATCGTTGATGTCCGCGAGCCCGACTCGTTTCCAGGCGACCTTGAACCCCGGGTAATCGTGAACGTTGCCGGTACGCAGGATTCGGCTGACGACATCGCCGCCAACCTGTGTGGAACCATCAACGTGACCGAGCGCTACGCCTTTGTGGGGGAGGGGCTTGCCGCCAAGCCGGCACCGGCTATCAAATCCGTGGTCAATGTGGGGTCGGCGAGCGGGCATACGGGATCGGAGTTTCCCGCCTATGCCGCCAGCAAGGGCGGCGTTATCGCCTACACCAAGAACCTTGCAAACCGGCTGGCACCGCAGGCCATCGCCAACAGTGTGGACCCGGGCGGCGTTATCACGCCGCTCAACCGTTGCGTGATGGAAGACGAACACCTGTGGAACCAGATTATGGAGCTCACACCGCTTAAGCGCTGGGCCACCGCCCAAGAGATCGCCGAGTGGATCTACTTTGTGGGCGTGACCAACCGGTTTATGACCGGACAGAGTCTGCTGATCGATGGCGGCGAGGCCGGCCGCACACAATTTATTTGGCCCGAATAGGAAACGCGCTCGATGGCAAAATTGCCGTCGGGCGCGTTTTTGATGTATCGATTTTAGCCGAGGCAAGTCCAGTTGACGGGGGTCGAGCCGTGCTGTTCGAGTAGCCGATTGGCTGCCGAGAAGGGGCGCGACCCCATAAAGGCGGGGAGTTCTGCCGTGGCACGGTTGGCCGAAAGCGGCGAGGGATGCGTAGAGGCCAGGCAGAACTTGTCGGCTGCCTTGTCCGCGCCAGTCGCGACGAGCTTGCCTTCGACCATCTGTTGGGCAAAGCGACCCCATGCCAAAAAGACTACCGGCTGGGGCAGCTGGCAGCAGCGTTCGATAACGTAATCGGTGAGCGTGCTCCAGCCCAGTTTGGCGTGCGAGTTGGCGGCATGCTCGCGCACGGTGAGCGTAGTGTTGAGGAGCAGGACGCCCTGCCGTGCCCATGGGGTTAGGTCTCCCGTGGCGGGAATGGGGCAGCCCAGATCGGCTTTGAGTTCCTTGTAAATGTTGCGCAGGCTCGGCGGCAACTTGGTTTGCGTCGCGGGGACCGAGAACGACAGCCCCATGGCCTGGTTGGGTCCGTGATAGGGGTCCTGACCCAAGATGACAACCTTGACCTGGTCGGCCGGCGTGTAGGCGAGGGCATTGAGAATGTCGTCTTGTGCCGGATAGATGGTCTGCTCGGCACGCAAAAGGGCGATGCGCTCGAGCAGCTGGTTCGTAGTGTCACGTACCGGCTGCGGCGCATCGCCCAACCAAGTTGCTATGTTGCGGTCGCGGGTCGCAGCGTCCATGGGGCTCCTTTACTCAGATGCTCTGTCGGTATCTATTGTAAAGGCGCACCGGTTGCCTTTATGCCACGGCTGTATGAAGAGTGGGATCTACGAGACGCGTTCGGGCGTTCCCGCCATGCGAGCCTGTCCATGTGCACGAAGGCGCGGAAGTTCGACGGTTGCCGCTATGACGCCGGTGAGGATGAGAGCTGCACCCAGGAAGGCGATGGGGCTCAGGACCTCGCCGACCAGGAAGAACGAAAAGACGGCGGAGCATACCGGCTCGAGCGAGAAAGCGAAGCCGGTGGTCTCGGCGGGTACGTGGGGCTGCACGAGCGTTTGGGTGATAAAGCCATAGGCAGAGCAGATGAGTGCGAGTGCGACGACGACCACGACCTCGCCCGGCGTGCCGGGAAGCGTGAAACCGCCAAAGGTGAATGCCGCGATGCCCGAGAACAGGCCGCCGAAGCCTAGTTGCCAAACGCCCAGAGTCAGCGGATCGACTTCTTCGACAAAGCGCTTGGCCACAATGATGTGTCCGGCGTAGACAAAGGCGGATAACAGCATGATGAGCGCGCCCGGGTTCAGGCTGGTAAAGTCGGCGCCCGAGAGCAGCAGCATGCCGCAGGTGACGATAGCCGTGCCGACGAGCACCTTGCGCTCGGGGGCGCGACGCAGCAGGGCGGCGTTGGCAAACGGCACGATCAAGACCGTCAGGCTCTGCAAAAAGCCGGCAGTGGAGGCAGAAGTGAGGCTGGAGCCCAGGCACATGCAGGTGAGCTCGGTTGCCATGATGGCGCCGATGATAGCGGCGCGGACCATAAGGTCGCGATTGATGCGGAAAGCGCGCTTGTGGAAGAGCAGCAGGCAGGCCGCAAAGGCGATGATGCAGCGCAGCGCAACGATGCTCGTGGCGTTCATGCTGTCCATGCCGATCTTCATGAGGGGATACGAAAAGCCCCATGCGACGGGAACGGAAAATGAGAGCGCGATTGCTTTTTTGCGATCCATGGGGCTCCTTTTGTTACAGAACGGTTTCGTAAAAAGGATTCTGCTCCCAGATGTGGATGTAGTAAAGCGAATGTATCTTCAGTATGATTAAGAAATGCTAATGTTGGCAGAAAAAGCCCTGGCAAAACGTTTTACGTCTGCATTGACGGGGAGGCACAATGGCATCACGTTATCAGATTGTTTGTATGGTGGTCGATCGCGGCAGTCTTAAGGGCGCGGCCGATGAGCTGGGCTATACGCAAAGTGCGGTGAGCCAGGCTGTCAAGGCGCTCGAGCGCGAGTTAGGCACCACGCTTATCGAGCGCGGCAAGCAGGGCGTTTCGCTTACGCGCGACGGCAAGCAGTATCTGCCGTACCTGCGCCAGATCGTGACCGCCGAGGCCGAGCTCGAGGGCAAGCGCCAGGAGCTGCTGGGACTTTCCTCGACTGATATTCGTATTGCGACGTTTACCAACGTGAGTCGAACCGTGTTGCCGCGCGTGATCCGCGACTTTGGGGCCCTGCACCCGGGCGTACACTTTACCCTCAAGCAGGGCGATTACACGCGCAACGCCCAGTGGGTGCACGATGGCGTGGTTGATTTTTGTTTTACGGCACGCGGATTTACCGCTGGGCTCGAGAAGCGTGTGGTCTATCACGACGAGTTGGTGGCATTGTTGCCGGCGGCGCATCCGCTGACGGCAAAGGAAAAGGTGACACTCGCTGACCTAGCGTCCGAGCCGTTTGTGCTGCTGGATGAAGGCGAACAGAGCCTGGTACTCGATGCATTCGCGGCGCATGGGCTGTCGCCGCACGTGACGAGCGAGGTCACCGACGATTACACCATCATGGCGATGGTGGAGGAGGGCCTAGGCGTGAGCATGCTGTATCGCCGTACCGTCGAGGGCATGCGGGCCGATATTCGCGTACGTCCCATCGTGCACGCCCCCTCGCGTGACGTAGTGGCAGCCTGGCGCAGTTGGGACACCATGCCTATCGCCACGAGGCGCTTTATCGACTATATGAGCTCGCATATTGTCAATTAATGACTGGCGTGGCGTTGAGTGCGGTGTTTAGCGGGCTGTCGCTTTGGCTTGGGCGGCGCGATAGGTGCGTGCCGGGTGGCAGAGTAATACCGCCACGACCATAAAGAACGCCGTGGTGCCCAGGCTGATGGGGTAGACCATCATGATGTTCGCAAAGGTGCGGAAGTGCGGGAACACGCAGAACACCCAATAGAAGCGGATGCCGCAGACACAGATCATGGTGATGAGGGCGGGCATGAGCGAGATACCAAAGCCGCGCAGGTAGCCGGACATGTTTTCGTAGAACATGCTAAAGGCGTACGCCGGGAAAATCGAGCACACGCGGATATAGCCGATCGAGACGATGTTGGGATCGCTGTTGAACAGCGATAGGATTTCGCGCCCGAGGCCGACAATAACGATAATCGTGGTGAGGGCAACGATACCGCCTTCGACCAGGCAGACCTTGAGCGTTTTGGTGCAGCGGTCGATCTGACGAGCGCCGTGGTTTTGTCCCACAAAGGTGGTGCAAGCCTGGCTAAAGCTGTTGAGCAGGTTGTAGCACACATACTCCAGGCTCATGGCGGCGCTCGAGGCCGCCATGACCTCGGTGCCCAGGCTGTTGATGGCAGACTGGATGATGATGTTGGCGACGGCAAAGACGGCGCTTTGGATGCCGGCAGGCAGGCCGATCTTGACGATGCGCTTGAGGGCGACGGGGTCGATAGCCAGGTCGCGTGGGGTGACGCGGACGACGGAGTCGGTCTTGAGCAGGCGGATAAAGAGCGTAGCGGCGCTGACGGTGTAGGCGATGGCGGTGGCGATGGCGACGCCCACGACGCCCCAGTGGAGTACGGGGACAAAGATGAGGTCCAGGCCAATGTTGAGGACGGTGGACACGGCAAGCGCCTGCAGCGGCATGCGGGTGATGCCGACGGAGCGGAAGATCGCGGCCTCAAAGTTGTAGAGCAAGATCGAGGGCAGGCTGAGCAAAAAGACGCGTAGGTAGAGCGAGGCGAGCGGCATGGTTTCGGCGGGAACGTTGAGCGCGGCGAGCATGGGCTCGGCAAAGATCTCGCCCAGCGCGATGACGACAAAGCCCACAAGCGCCATTAAAATCGAGGTATGGACGGCGCGTTTGACCATGTTCTGATCGTTGCGGCCGATAGCGTTGGCGATGACCACGTTGGAGCCAAGCGACATCCCAATAAACAGGTTGAGCATAAGACTGGTAAGCGGAACATTGGAGCCGACCGCCGCCATGGCGAGGGTTCCCTGGTCGCCCGAGAAATTACCGATGATGACGGTGGCGATGAGGTTCGACAGCTGCTCCAAGATGCTCGTGGCGGCCACGGGGAAGGCGAACAGGGGAATATTGCGCCACAGCGATCCGGTGGTCATGTCAATGTGCTTAGATGCGGTATCAGCCATACGCTCTCAATCTCTAACATGCTCTTTCGTGCTTATTTGCGCAGACGATGATACTCCTAATGCAACCAGTCGGCACTTAGGGACGTTCCTTTTCTGTCGGCAGCTGGGGACACTCCTTGTCTCTTCTATGACTAGGTAGGGAAGGCGTGCGACAATGGTGGGCGTTGTGTTGTTCGCGCTAAGGAGTTGCCATGTTGTTGTGTCCTGTTTGCCATGAACCGTTGGTGGATGACGAACGCGGTGCTGCATGCGCGGGCGGACACCGGTTTGACCGTGCGCGCGAGGGCTATTTATATCTGCTGCGCTCGTCCAAGAGCGGCGACTCCATGGGCGATCCCAAGTCGCAGGCGCGCAGCCGTCGTGACTTTCTGAACCGCGGTTACTATGCACCGTTGCGCGATGCGATGGTTGAGCTGGTGCACGAGCGGGTGTCTGGGCGTGCAGCGTCTGCGAACGGCCCCATGACGCTGCTCGATATTTGCTGCGGCGAGGGCTACTACACCAGTGCCATGGGCGCGGTGCCGGGCGTGGATGCTTACGGTTTCGACCTGGGCAAAGAGATGGTGCGCCTTGCCGCCAAGCGCGGCGATGCGACCTACTTCGTGGCCAACATGAAGGATATCCCCGTGGCTGATGGCGCCTTCGATATGGTGACCGAGCTCTTTGCTCCCTTTAACGAGCGCGAGTTTGCCCGCGTGCTGGCACCCGAAGGTTCGCTCTACACCGTGGTGCCAGGTGCCCGTCATCTGTTTGGGCTCAAGGAGGTACTCTACGACACGCCATATCTCAATGACGAGAAACTGCCGAAGACTACTGAACTCGAGTTAGTCGGAACGCAGCGGGTATCTGCGAATATTACGCTTCAGACCCAAGCCGACATCGAGGCGGTGTTCCAGATGACGCCGTACTATTACCGCACACGACCTGCCGATAAAGAGCGCCTGGCAAACTTGGACACCCTTCAAACCGACATCGACTTCATCATCGCCGAGTACCGCCACAGCTAACAACCTGCCAAAAAGGGACAGGTTTATTTTGGCAGGTTTTATCTGGGTAAACGTAAAGGGCCGACCGCGTTGCTACGCGATCGGCCCTTTTTATTGGCGTATATACCAGAGTCGCTGAGCGATTGACACGGATGCGGCTTAGCTCAAACGGTCCATGCCCTCTTTCTTGACGCGGTTGGCGAGTACAAAGTAGATAATGCTGACAATCAAGCCGGTAAAATCGGGGATGCTTGAGCCAGTCCCACCCAAGAGGGGCAGGGAGAGGAGCAGACTGATGACCGAACATGCTAGGCAGACGATGGACCAGATCCAGACAACGCCAGCCTTGGCGGGATTATTTGCCGCGCGGATACCAAAGACAGCGGTCACAATTTCGACGACGCCCAATACGATGACGACGACGCAAGAGACGATCATGGCACCCGTGATATCGCCTGCCGCACTGCCCGCAAAGAGCGCTGTAGCACCCATGCCTGCACTTAGAATGCCGACGACAAAGAAGAAGAACGATAGGATTTTGAGTAATTTGCAGGCGTTGCTCATGGCTGGTCCTTTCGATACGGGTACGGCCGGTCTGGTGCACCCCATGTGCCGCACATATGGTGAAGCACATTGTAGTTCAACGCGGCGATGCATGCCCCTGAAAGCGCTTTGAGCCCGCGCAGCCCCCAACCTTTCAAAAGGGAAAGCTGGGCGTAAGCCAAATCGATGGCAGCTCATGTGCGGCGCTGAGATGATGAGGCCGTAACAAGGAGCTGGACCGAAGGAGGAGCCATGATGTACGGAGCAGGGCAGGTGCGTGAGCCGCGGTCGTTGGGAAGGCGCATGGGTGATTCTGTGATCGCTGCCGTGTGCACGGGATTGATGGCGGTGCTTTGCATTGGGATGCTGTGGGCCATGTCGCATGTGGGACAATAGCGGACGGTTGGGTGTCGACATAAACGGCGCTCGCGTATTCGTTTTGCTTGTTAAGGAGTACCCATGGGCGTCGTCGATCCCTTTTCTGTTGCTCGGGCCGTGGGGCTTGAGCTGACCGGGAAGTCCGAGGGACTCACGCTCACCGACGGCACGATGGAGCTGCGTGCCGATTTTGGCCGCATGCTTCCGCGGCTCAAGCAGGGCCGTCTGCAGCAAGAGCTGTTGGTAAAGGCTGCGCGCGCAAAAGGCATCGAGCGCCCATGGGCGATTGATGCCACGGCAGGTTTTGGCGAGGATTCGCTGCTGCTGGCGGCCGCGGGCTTTACCGTCGATCTGTATGAGCAGGATTGCGTGATCGCGGCGCTCCTCAAGGATGCCTTGGATCGCGCGGCAGATGATCCGGCGCTTGCGACAGCCGTGGCGCGCATGCGCTTGCATGCGGGCGAGGACAGCATTGCCGGCCTTCGCCATACAGCTGAGCTGATCGGGCAGGGCGAGCTCGCCGCTCCCGACGTGGTGTATCTGGACCCCATGTTTCCCGGACGCACCAAGAGCGCGGCGGTTAAAAAGAAGTTCCAACTCTTGCATCATCTGGAACAGCCGTGCGCCGATGAGGAGACGTTGGTCGAAGCTGCGCTTGCGGTGCGGCCGCGCAAGGTCGTTATCAAGCGGCCGGTGAAGGGGCCGCTGCTTGCCGGCGTTAAGCCGAGCTATCAACTTGCGGGCAAGGCAGTTCGTTACGATGTTTTAGTGCCGCCGCGCCCGTAACTTGCGTGCGATTACCGGCGCTTCGCTAGCGCCGTGCCGATGCGGCGTCTATTTCCATGGGTGCGACGTCAGGTGCCATCCACCGCAGTATTCGCATTTGTAGCAGGCCAAACCACGCCGCCCGCGGTTTTCGCAGTCGGCCATAACTGCCTCGGCCTCGGCGCGCGTGTCGTAACGGTTTTTGCGCTCGCACGACTTGTAGCGCCAAGCCTCATCGCGCTCGGCGTCCAAGGCGTCGCGACGCTCGTCCTCGCGCGCAAACAGGTCGCTCATATCGCCGCCGGTGGCAGCGCCCAAAAACTCGCTTTTGGCCTTTGACCAGGCGGCTCGCTTTTTGCTTCCCATCTGCATCGCGCCCCTCTCCAAACGTTGGTATCATTGCTCAATCAAAGTGATACCAATAAACGTGAGGTCGCCGCGTGATGATCAGAAAAACCCTCGATACCGACATTCCCGCCGTCATGGCTATCTATGACGCGGCCCGCGCCTTTATGCGCGCGCATGGCAACGCCACGCAGTGGCCCGAGGGCACGCCTTCTGCCGAGCAGCTGGCTGCCGATATCGCTGCCGGTGGCAGCTATGTGTGCGAAGTCGACGGCCGCGTGGTGGCGACGTTTGCATTTTTACAGGGCCCGGACGAGTGCTATGACGTAATTGAGGACGGTCAATGGCGTAGCGACACTCCGTACGCCGTGCTGCACCGTGTGGCATCCGACGGCACCGTGCACGGTATCGCGGCTGCGATGTTCGCCTTTGCCAAAGAGCGTGCCGATCACCTGCGCATCGACACGCATCAGGACAACCTGCCCATGCAGGGTGCGAGTATTAAGGCGGGGTTCGAGCGCGCCGGCATCGTGTATGTGTCGGACGGCACGCCGCGTGTCGCGTTCGATTGGCTACGCGAGGCATAAGAGCGAGGACGCGTATCAATAATTCGTGCGAACGAAAATGGTCCCACCCGGGGCTATTTTCGTTCGCTGTGCTGTTTTGAAAGCCGGCTTTCGCAAGGCGCGAACCTACGAAAATCGCCGCGCGGCAACGCAGGGCGATGAGCTTGGTCGGGGGATAGGGCCCGCTTCGCCCGCCGGCCCGTAAATTGTATCATCCAGTGTGGAGCGTGAACGCCCGTTGCCGCGTGCGATGGGCTTGCAATAAGAGGAGAGCCATGTCGAAGCAAGCGGTCGTTGGAATTGTGGCGCACGTCGATGCCGGCAAGACCACGTTGGCCGAGGTCATGCTGTTCAACGCGGGTCGCATTCGCAAGCGCGGCCGCGTGGACGATGGCGATTCGCATCTGGACACGAACGCGATCGAGCGCGAGCGTGGCATCACGATTTTTTCGTCGCAGGCCGTGCTCGACCACGGTGATACCCACGTCATGCTCGTGGATGCGCCCGGCCACGTCGATTTTTCGGCCGAGGCGGAGCGCACGCTGCGCGCGCTTGACTATGCGATTTTGGTTGTGGGTGCCAACGACGGCGTGCAGGGACACACCGAAACCCTGTGGCGCCTGCTTGCACGTTATGACATCCCGACATTCATCTTCATCAACAAAATCGATTTGGAGAATCCCGGCCGCGATGTTTTGCTGGCACAACTTGGGCAACGTCTCTCCGAGGGCTGCCTGGATGCCGGCGAACTGCTGGCGGGCGGGGCCGTTCAGGAGGACGCTGCCGCGTTAGACGAGGCGGCGCTCGAGGAGTTTCTTGAGGCGGGTGAGCTTTCCGTCGCGACGCTGTCGCGCATGGTTGCCGAGCGCAAGCTCTTTCCCTGTTTTGCCGGGTCGGCGCTCAAGGACCAAGGCGTGGACGAGCTGCTGGATGGCATATGCGCGCTGATGCGTGAACAGGCGTGGCTCCCGGAGTTTGCCGCGCGCGTCTATCGTGTCAGCCGCGGGGATCGCGGCGAGCGCTTGGCATGGGTTAAAGTAACCGGCGGCACACTGCATGCCAAGCAGATGATTGGCGGACGTTCCGGTGCCGAGGCATGGGAGCAGAAGGTCGATCAGGTACGCATCTATAACGGCGAGAAGTATGAGCTTGCCCAAGAAGTTGCTGCTGGCGGTATTTGTGCCGTGACGGGCCTTGCGCACGTTCGCCCGGGGGACGCCCTGGGCGCGGAGCCCGCGGGCGATGCACCTGTCATTGCGCCGGTTCTCACCTATACCGTGCTACCGGGCGAACACGACGTCCATGTGGTATTCAAAGCGTTGACTGAGCTGGCAGACGAAGACCCCATGCTCGGCGTAAGCTGGAACACGCATCTTGAGCAGATTCACCTTCAGTTGATGGGCGCCGTGCAGCTCGAGGTCGTGCAGCGGGTGCTGGTCGATCGCTTTGGCCTTTTGGTCAAGTTTGAGCCCGGCGGCATTCTCTATAAGGAGACTATTTCGCAGCCGGTTGAGGGCGTGGGCCACTTTGAGCCACTGCGCCACTATGCCGAGGTACATCTGCGCCTGGAGCCGTTGCCGGCGGTCTCGGGCGTGCAGTTTGGCACCGTGACCTCGACCGACGAGCTCGATCTTAACTGGCATCGTTTGGCACTCACTAACGCCATGGAGCGTGATCACCTGGGCGTGCTGACCGGCTCGCCCATCACCGATGTGCGCATTACGCTCACGGGCGGCCGTGCGCATGCCAAGCACACCGAGGGCGGCGACTTTCGCCAGGCCACGTATCGCGCGCTTCGACAGGGACTCATGCAGGCGCGTGAGGCCGGCGCGGCGGTGCTGTTGGAGCCGTGGTACCACTTTGAGCTCGAGGTGCCGGGGGAGTGCGTGGGCAGGGCGTTGTCAGACGCCACGCGCATGGGTGCCGAGTACGAGCCGCCGACGATGGCGGGCGACCGGGCGAAGCTTGTGGGCCGCGTGCCGGCATCCGAGGTGCAGGATTACGCGCTGGAGGTGGCTGCCTACACGAGCGGTCGCGGGCATCTGTACCTAGAGTTCGCTGGTTATGCGCCCTGCCACGACGCCGAGCGCGTAATCGAGACGGCGGCCTATGAGCCCGAGGCCGATCTGCCCAACACCCCCGATTCGGTCTTTTGCTCTCACGGCGCCGGTTACACGGTCAAATGGTACGACGTATCCGCCGCAGCGCACGTAAAGATCGATCCCGCCACCTTCCGCCCCTGGCGAGCAGCAGACGCCGAGTTTTTCGGCCATATGTGACAAAGGGACAGTTCCTTTGTCACATACTATTGGTATAACTCGGTATAAGTTGGTATAACTATTACCAGGGTTTTCCAATCCGAGGAGGCCGACATGAATCCAAATCCCTTTAAGCCCACGGCTGGCAAGCGGCCCCCGATGCTCATCGATCGCGAGTCGGTCATAGAAGATTTTGAGGAAGGGCTCGATAACGGCGCTGGAGCGCCGGGCAGGCTCATGCTCATTACGGGAAACCGCGGCTGCGGCAAGACGGTTCTCCTGAGGGAGCTGCAACGTCTGGCCAGCGAGCGCGGATGGGCGGTTGTCTCCGATTTCGCTTCGCTTGGCTTATGCGACCGCTTGGCCGACGCGCTTCGCTCGAATAAACCCGTTGTGACGTCAATGGAGTTCGGTCCGTCGTTTGGCCGGATGCCGGTCGAGGCGGCGCGAGCAAAGGGCGAGACGTTGCGAGGGCTGGTCAACGAGCGCCTCAAGAAGCTCGGCCCAGGCAAGGGCATACTGTTTGCGATTGACGAGGCTCAATCTGCGTCAATCGAGGAGCTGGCGGCTCTTGTCGTTCTCTATCAGCAGGTGCTCGGAGATCAGGATGCTACGGGCTTGTCCGATAGCGACCAACGCGGTCTTGCGCTGGTGTTTGCCGGCTTACCCAGTATGATCGACGATTTGCTCGAAGAGCCGAGCGTGACGTTTTTGCGGCGTGCCCAGCAGTGTACGCTGGGGGCGATATCTTTGCCCAAGGTGCGCGATTCATATATCCAGACGGTCAAAGACGCTGGTCTTTACGTTGACGCGGAGACGGCGAATCTTGCGGCACACAAGAGCATGGGGCATCCCTATATGGTTCAGCTGGTGGGCTATTACATGTGGCGGTCTGCCGTCCGGCGTGGCTCGCAGGTCATTGAAGTGTGCGATGTCGAGGCTGGCTGCGCCGATGCCGTCTCCGAGTTCTATGAAGCGGTCGACGCGCCCCTGTATTACGGGCTGCGTAGCCCGCAGCGCCTATTTATCGAGGCCATGGCGGTTGACGAGGGTAAACCGACGCGCATGGCGGACATCATTGAGCGCTGCGACCGTACTCAGAGCTGGGCGAGTAAATATCGCGCAAGCCTGATTCGCGAGCGCGTCATCGAGGCTGCCGGATACGGTCTCGTCCGGTTTACTGTGCCCATGCTGGGCGAGTACATCCGCGACCGCGTTTTATGGCATAAGTAGGGTGATAAAGGTGACGGAACAGAAGATGAGCCCGCAGGCTATCGAGGTGCGTGGTGCACGTGTCCACAACCTCAAGGACATCGATATCGATATCCCGCTGGGAAAGCTCGTGGGTATTGCCGGCGTGTCGGGTTCGGGTAAGAGCTCGCTGGCACTGGGCGTTCTTTACGCCGAGGGCTCGCGCCGTTACCTGGAGGCGCTCAGCACCTATACTCGACGTCGCCTGACGCAAGCCGAGCACGCCCAGGTGGACGAGGTGCTGCACGTGCCGGCGGCGCTCGCATTGCATCAACGCCCCAGCGTGCCGGGCGTGCGTTCCACCTTTGGCACCATGACCGAGCTTAACAATAGCCTGCGTCTGCTCTTTAGCCGTTGCGCCCATCACGTGTGCCCGCACTGCGGGGCGCGCGTTGAGCCGAGCCTTAACGTGGCCGCAGGCCTGTCGCTCACGTGTCTGACGTGCGGCCGCGAGTTCTACGCGCCGAGTGCCGAGGATTTGGCTTTCAATAGTGGTGGCGCGTGTCCCACCTGCGGCGGCACCGGCGTTATGCGCGAGGTGGACGAGGCGAGCTTGGTGCCCGACGAGTCAAAGGCTATCAACGAGGGCGCGGTGCTTCCTTGGGGCACGCTCATGTGGGATCTGATGAAGCAGGTGGCCGGCGAGATGGGCGTGCGCACCGACGTGCCGTTTAACCAGCTCACGCCTCAAGAGCGCGATATCGTGTTCCACGGCCCGGCGGTTAAGAAGCACATTCTTTACGTTCCCAAAAACGGCGAGGGCGCCACGCCGCTCGACTTTACCTATTACAACGCCGTCTATACCGTCGAGAATGCGCTCGCCAAGGTTAAGGACGACAAGGGCCTCAAGCGCGTTGCGCGCTTTTTACGCGAGGGGCCATGCCGTGACTGCGGCGGCACGCGTCTCTCCGAGGCTGCGCGCCAGCCCCAGGTGCGCGGTATCAATCTGGCGCAGGCGGCGGCCATGACATTGGGCGAGGCGATTGAGTGGGTGCGCGGGGTGCCCGCATCCTTGCCGGCCGAGATGCAGCCCATGGCGACGGATATCTGCGATTCGTTTTTGAGTGCGGCCCGTCGTCTGGTCGACCTGGGTCTCGATTACCTTTCACTCGATCGCGCCGGTGCCACGCTCTCCACGGGTGAGCGCCAGCGCGTGCAGCTTGCTCGCGTGGTGCGCAACCGATCGACAGGCGTGCTTTATGTGCTGGACGAGCCTTCGATCGGCTTGCATCCTGCCAATGTCGACGGCTTGGTGGGCGTGATGCGCGATCTGGTGGATGACGGCAACACCGTGGTTGTTGTCGACCACGATACGCGCGTACTGGCGGAAGCCGACTATCTCGTCGAGATGGGCCCCGTTGCCGGAGCAGACGGCGGTAATGTGATTGCCATTGGTACGGTAGGCGAGGTCGAGCAATCGCGGGGCAGCCGCATCGCTCCGTTTTTGCGCGCAGAGCCCAAACGCTTGCGTCCGCAGGTGACTGACGACGAGATGTTCGACCAGGGGCATATCCACATGGCAACCGATGCTATCCATACCGTCAAGCCGCTCGAAGTCGATATCCCGCGCGGCCGTCTCGTCGCGGTTACGGGCGTTTCGGGTTCGGGCAAGACGACGTTGGTGCTCGAGACGCTTATCCCGGCACTCAAGGCGCAGGCAGCCGGCGAGCGCCTGCCAAAACATGTGCGTTGGATCGATGCCGAAGGCATTGCCCGCGCAAACCTGATTGACGCTACGCCTATCGGCGCCAACGTGCGCTCGACGGTGGCGACTTATGCCGACATCCATGATGAGCTGCGCCGCGCCTTCGCCCGCACGCCAGAGGCCAAGGCAGCCGGCTACAAGGCAGGTGCCTTTAGCTATAACACTGGCACTCTGCGCTGCCCTACGTGCGATGGCACGGGCTCGATATCGCTCGACGTGCAGTTTTTGCCCGACGTCGAGATCGTCTGCCCGGCATGTCGCGGTTCGCGTTATGCAGACACGGCTTCGCATATCCATCGCGAGGGCAAGGATGGGAGCTTGCTTACGTTGCCGCAGCTCATGGACATGAGCGTGGACGAGGCTCTCGACGCCACGGTGGGGCTCAAGAAAGTTCAGGCGCGCTTGCAGACCTTGCACGACCTGGGCTTGGGCTATCTCACGCTCGGTGAGCCCACGCCGGCGCTCTCGGGCGGCGAGGCGCAGCGTCTTAAGCTTGCGAGCGAGATGGGCCGCGTGCAGGACGATGCCGTATTCGTATTCGATGAGCCCACGATCGGACTACATCCGCTCGATGTTCAGGTGTTGCTGAGCGTATTCGACGGTCTCGTTGCCAAGGGCGCCACGGTTATCGTGATCGAACACGATCTCGACCTTATCCGTAACGCCGATTACGTAATCGACATGGGCCCGGGCGGTGGCGATGCCGGCGGGCAAGTCGTCTGCGCCGGTACGCCGGCGGATATCGCGGCCTGCCCCGCAAGCATCACCGGCCGCTACCTATAACCAAATGTGACAAAGGGACGGTCCCTTTGTCACATTCCCGGAAAGCCTGTTTGGCGCAGGGCCTCGTAGAGGACGATGGCGGCGCTGTTGGAGAGGTTGAGCGCGCTGATGCGGTAGTCGTCCGGGTCGACGAAGTTGCCGCAGATATCCTGCCGAAGGATGGCCTCGTGACTGTCCTGGGTATGCCCCAGCGATTCCTCGTGGGCTTCCCAGGCCTCGGCGTTATCGAGTGAGTCACAATCGCGCAGCATCGGGATGCGCTCGCAGCGCTCGGACGCCGCGGCAAGCAGTGGCTCGGGAATGCCCGAGCTCTCGCTGCCAAAGACCAAGTAGTCTCCATCGCGGTAGGTACTCTGCACATAGGTGCGGCGTGCCTTTTTGGTTAGCAGATGCAGGCGCTCGTCGGCGGGGGAGAGGCCGTTGCGCGCAAGGAAATCCTCCCAGCCGGCATAGGTCGTCACGTCCAAGTTTTGCCAGTAGCCCAGACCGGCGCGACGCACCGTCTTGTCATCGAGCGAAAAGCCCAGCGGCTCCACCAGATGCAGATGGGCGCCGGTGACCACGCAGGTACGGCCGATATTGCCCGTATTGGCCGGAATCTCGGGCGCATACAGCACAATGTTGAACATGAATCTCCTTGGCTTAGAACGAAAAACCACCACGAAGGGCACCTTCGTGGTGGTTTGGCGGTTACGTAGGCGGAACAATGCCCGCATGGATAAACCTAGGCGCGGTGCCAGTCGGTCAGGCAGGCATCAAGGGAGGCGATGAGCGCATCCTTGTCCATGTGACGGCCGATGATGCACAGGCTCGTCATGCGGTCGCCCGTCTCGTCGTCCCAAATCTGCATGATCTCGGGGTTCTCGTCGATGATCTTCTGCTTCTCGCCCTCGGGCGCGGAGTCGACAAACAGGCCGTTCTCCATCAGGCGCATCTGGTGGCCGGCCTGCTCAAACATGTAGCACATGTCCGGATCGCCGGTCTGCCACAGCGGACCCTTGACGCGAATGACCTCGTCGGGCCATTCCTGCTCAACAAAATCGGTGAACTTCTGCAGGTCAAACGGCTTGCGGCGCGAGTACACAAAGGTCTCGATGTCGTACTCGAGCACCTCGGGGTCGTCGTGCTCCTCGGGGTGCTCCATGGCCTCGATCCAGGCGGCGGAGTTGTAGGCGCGCATAAAGTCGAAGCGGTCGGTATCGAGCAGCTCCTCCATGGGGACCTCGCCGTTTTGGGCCTCGACAATTACGGCGTCTTTCTGCAGGCTGCGCACGATGGCCTTGAGCTCGGCGATTTGCTCAGGGCTCACGGTATCGGTCTTGTTGAGGATCAGCGTGGAGCAAAACTCGATCTGCTGGATGAGCAGGCTCTCGATGTCGTCCTCGTCGATATCCTCAGCCAGCAGGTCGCGACCGCCGTTGAACTCGTCGTACATGCGGGCGCAGTCGACCACGGCCACGATGTTGTCGAGCGCGAGCTTGGGCTTGCCGCCCACCTTGGCCTCGTCGCAGAAGCTCGAGATGGTGTAGGCGATGGGGATAGGCTCGCAAATGCCCGAGGCCTCGATGATGATGTAATCGAAGTCGCCCGAATCGGCGATGCCCTGCAGCTGGTTGGCAAGGTCGTCCGAAAGCGTGCAGCAGATGCAGCCGTTGGTGAGCGGGATGAGGTCGTCGGTCTCGGAAAGGCCGCCGTCGGCGATAAGGCTGGCGTCGACGTTGATCTCGCCGATATCGTTGACGATCACGGCGGCGCGGATGCCGCCGTCGTTAGCGAGGATGTGGTTGAGCAGCGTGGTCTTGCCGGCACCGAGGTATCCGGTAAGCATGATGATCTTCACGGGTTTGTTGGGCATGTGCCCTCCTTTGTTAGACTTGGCTTACAGTTGAATCTTATGCCAAACGCCTGCTCTTATACCCACGCGCCGGCAAATAACACAGGCTACTCCCAGGCTCCCCACACGTCGGGGCAATAGCCGACGGTGGCCTTTTTGCCGTTACGCACGATGGGCTCGGCCAAGACCTGCTGGTTCTCGAGCAGCTTGTCGAAGCGCTGACTGGGGGTGAGGTGCTGAATGAGCGCGAGCGTCTCCTCGTCCTTGGCTTTGGGGTTGAGCAGCTTGTCGATGCCGCCGACCGCCTGCATCACGCTCGTGAGCTCGCCTTTGCTCATCTCCTTTTCCTTAAGGTCGATAAACTGCACCTTAATGCGGCGCTCCTTAAAATAACGCTGGGCCTTCTTGGTATCGAAGGACTTTTTGGTGCCAAAAATCTGGATATTCATGCTCCGCCGTTCTACCTGATGAAGTTGGTCGTTGCGCGATCTGCCTCGGGTGCGTTGATACCGGCGGCCTGTCCTGCCTCGATGCAGCGCAGGAGCCAGGCCATGTTTTTGCCGATGTTTCGCATGGTGGCAAGGCCCTCGGCATCCCCATCGGCGTCGCCGGGCACGCGGCCAAACACGTTGTTCCAGTAGGTGGAGGCAACCACGGGCATTTGCTTAATGGTGAAGTACTTGTTGAGCACATCGAAGGTGGTCGACGTGCCGCCGCGACGGGCGACGGCGACTGCGGCGCCGGGTTTGTGCTCAAAGGCATGCCCGCCTGCATAGAAGGCGCGATCGAGGGCCGAAAGGATGCGGCCGCTGGGGTGCGCGTAGTAGACGGGCGAGCCAAAGACAAAACCGTCGGCCTGCTCGGCGGCAGCGATGAGCTCGTTCACCACGTCGTCGTCAAAGGTACAGCGACCGCCAAGTTTGCCGCACTGACCGCAGCCGATGCAGTCGCGAATGGGCTTGGCGCCCAGCTGAAACACCTCGGTATCAATGCCTTCGGTATTGAGCTGCTCGGCGACCTCGGCGAGTGCGCGGGCGGTGTTGCCGTTTGCCTTGGGACTGCCATTGACCAAAAGAACCTTCATCACAAACTCCCTCTGCTGTTGGTGACTTCTGCGGAGGATTATCGCACGAGAGGGCAGATGGCGTGGGGCGCGATGTGAAACGGCTTGTGTTTCACATCGCGCCCCACAACGCTAGTCCAGCTTGGTGCCCGGTACTTGCGGTGCCTCTATAAGCCGCGCTTTGAGCTCGTTCAAAATGGAAACGGGCTGTCGATCGACAGCGTCCAGATGAAGTGTCGCCACACGAATGGGTGGCTGATATTCAAGCGAGCCGATGAGCACGGGAGAACCCAGGAACCGCTCGATTTCTTCTGCGATCGCGTCGGTCTCTTCGGGATCAAAGTCGTCGAAAAGCGCCGCGAACGTCGGTCCCGTCGAGCGGAACAGGCGACCCTTGCCGCGCGAGCATTCCATGAGGCAGGCGGCGCTTTCTGCCAAAACGCGGTCGCCCGCATCAAAGCCAAAGCGGGCATTGACCTGAGCGATATCGTCGATTTTGATGGCGATCAAACCAGCCTTGCGCGCCACGCGACGCATTTCGCCAATGGCGTTGACCAGGGCGTGAATATCGCCCAAGCCGGTCACGGAATCGGTCGTATCTGCCAAGCTTCGGTTGATGATAATGCCCACATACATGCCGGGCTCGGTATCGGTGCCGTCCAAGCGGTAGCCCGTGCAGTCGCAAAGCACGTATTTTCCGGTGGCATCCATTACGCGATACTGCATGTAGTGGAAGTGCCATGTGCCGTTTATCACCATGTCGAGCTCGGCACGTACGTTGTCGCGGTCCTCGGGATGAACGCGGGCGAGCCACATGTCGAGTGAGTTAAAAGGGTGCTGGGAGGGCAGGTCAAAATCGCGCACGGCGTTAACCGACCATTGCGATTCTCCCGTATCGAGATTGAGGATAAACGGATAGCGCGTCTCGGAGCTCATGGAGATCGCTTGGAACACCCGGTCGTTGCAGGGAAGCTGATCGACGATTGGGCGTTGCGGCGCGTCATCGTCTTTCGGTTGCTGCACACGATGCATAAGCTTATAGCGATACATCTTGCGATCGGCATCCATCGTCATCTGGCGACGCGTGTCGCCAGCAAGTGGATCGACGCGCGAGCAGCCAAAGCTAAAGCTGCCGATCATGGGCGCCTTGCCACCTGAGCTCGCCTCGATCAGCCTGGTACGTACCTGCTCCAAGCGCTGCTCGAGTTCAATCTCGTTTGCGGAGGGCGAGATGAGCACAAACTCGTCTCCACCGATACGGAACAGCATCTCATCGTGCTCCATGGTTTCGGAGAGCGTGCGGCAGATGCTCAGAATATAGCGATTGCCTTCGGCGTGGCCAAACCTATCGTTGCAATGCTTGAGATGGTCGATGTCAATATAGGCGCAGGTGAAGGGGTCGCCTTTGCGCCAGAGTTGCTCGACGTGACGGTCGAATCCGTTGCGGTTGCCCAAGTTGGTGAGCGGATCGATATAGGCGTTGCGCTCAAGCAGCTGGCGCTCTTGTTGCAGGATGGCATGCGTCTTTTGCAGTTGCTCACCAACGGCGCGTAGCTCAGCAGGCAGCGCGGCAACATCGAGTTCGGCGGTCGAGACGCCGTTCGCAAGTCGCTGAAGATAGGCAATAATCGATTGCTCGCCCAGGCGATATGACTGGTTCATGATGGATAACCTCCTTGGGCGGAACAACGGTTTGTATCATATCCCCAATTCGGTTTGAATTGGGGATATAAGTTAGCTAATGAAGACAAATGCCCCCTTCGACGGTGGCGTTTTGCGCGCGAGCGTATCAGTTGTTATTGCCACCATCGAGCAATGCCTCAAAATCCTTCGCAGGCATGGGGCGGTAGTAGAGGAAGCCCTGAGCGTAGCGGGCGCCCATTTGTCGTAGCATGTTTGCCTGCTCATTTGTCTCGACGTCTTCGACCACGACGGGCAGATGGAGCGACTGCGCCATTTCGAGCATCGATGAAATGATTTGCGTGCTGCGGCCTTGATCGCGGTCGGTGGGCACAAAGGTGCGGTCGAGCTTGATGACGTCGACGTTGACGTTCTTGAGCATCGCGAGCGTGGACTGACCGGTGCCAAAATCGTCCATATAGGTCGAGAAGCCGCGGGTGTGCAGATCTGCGGTCAGCTTATCCACGGCCTCGGATTCTCCCGTATAAGCCGTCTCGGTGATCTCGATACGCATGAGCTCGGGCGGTAGGTTGTATTGGGCGGCGAGCGCCCCCATATGTTCGGCAACGTCGCAGGCAAGGATATCCACGCGCGACACATTAAGCGAGACCGGAACCACGCGAAGACGGGGATCGAGACGCTCGCGAAGCCATATGGCGACACCCTGCCAAATGTACTTGTCGAGCGTCACTACAAAGCCGCTTTCCTCGAGTGCGGGGATAAACGTTGCGGGCGAAATGAGAGAGCCGTCCTTGTCAATCCAGCGGGTGAGTGCTTCGGCGCCAATAATCTCGCCGGTTTCCATATCGACCTGGGGCTGAAGATAGTACGTGATGCGACCATTTGACAGCGCGTACTGGAATTCGGTCAGCGTGCGGTGGAACGCGACTTCGCGCTCGTACTCCGCGGGGCGGAAAATAGCAATGCGCTCCTTAAAGTCGTTTTTTGCGCGTCGATTGGTAAACATGGCCTTTGCCTGCGCATCGATGGTGATTTCCTCATTGGAGTCGATGGGGTAAACGCCCATGGACGGCCAAAAACCTACGCCGTCATCATGTCTGGCTACGGCCTCGCGAACGCGGTTGTAGATTTGATGGACGGTGATGTGCTTAAAGGGGATGAGTACACAAAAGTCATCTTGGCCCCAGTACCCTGCGACGCCCATATCGGCATTCTCGATGTCCTTGAGGACCGTGCCCACATCGGCGAGTACGCGGTCGCCCTCGGCCTGGCCGTGCCATTCATTAAACAGGCGCATGTGGCCCATGTCGACTGTGGCGATGCACCAGGTGCCGTTGCGCCTTGCCTCGAGAAATGCGTTGGCGCGCCGCATAAACTCGCTGGGTCGATAGAGGCCCGTGAGCGAGTCGATACGTTCGGCTATGGCGCTTTTGCGCTCCGCCTCGGGTATGGGGAGGCTGTCGTTGGGAACAAGCCCGCCGGCCGTGCGAAGGCGACGGTCGAGTTCGCCTAAAACGGCGGTCGCTTGATGGGTTAAGTGCTCGTAAAAGGCCGGGACGACAAGGCAGACGGGAGTAATGGTGTCGCCTGCGATTCGAACAGGAGCGAAAACGGCCTCTTTAAGGTGGCGGGTCAGTTGCTCGAATGCCTCGTGGTCCAGTTCGTTGCTGAGCACGACGAACTGGACGCTTCGTGAACGGTAGACCCGGCTCCTGCCGCGGGTGATCGACAGCATGCGGCCTGCGTATTCGGCAAGCATGTTGTCGACAGCCTCGGCCCCGTAGAGCTCGTTGAGTTTTGTCGTGCCACGAACGCGCACCGCTATAAGCCCTGTCTCGCAACGATCGCGGCGGCAGGCGTCGATGGCGTTGACCAGCATGCGCTGCGTTCCGAGGCCTGTGGCAGCGTCGACGGTTTCGGCAAGTGAGTGGTTGACGAGCTCGCCGACATAGAGCGAGGGGACATTTCCGTCGCCGTCGATACGAAACCCGCGAGCACGGCAAAGGACGTAGTCGCCGACGGCGTTGCGCACACGATACTGCATGACGCGACGGTGCTTGGTGCCGTTGTAGACTTGGTCGATGTCGTTGATGCAGGCCTCAAGGTCGTCGGGATGGACGCGCGTTTTCCAGTAATCGCGACAGTTGTCTATGTGCTCCGAGGGAAGGCCAAGATCGCGCAAGGCACCTTGTGACCAAAGGGTGCGATGTTTGTCCAAGTTCTCGATGAAGAAATAACGGCCCTCGTTGAGCATCGAAAAGGCGTCAAAAATACGATCGCTTATTTCGAAGTCGTCGGCGTGGACTTGCGTGATATTGCGTCGATCGAGGTGCATGGCATGACGTAGCTTGTAGTCGTACATGCGATGGTCGGCATCGAGCGTCATGCGATTGGAAGCTTCGCCCAGGGCGGGGTCGGCATGTGACACTCCGTAGCTAAACGAGCGGGGCATCTCGGAATCGTTGTTTTTGAGCAAGACCGTTCGGCAGCGTTCCAGACGTTCGGCGAGGTCGTCCTCGGTTGCAATCGTAGATAGGATGGCAAACTCGTCGCCGCCTATGCGAAACGCCGCTTCGCCCACCTTCATATACAGCTTAAGATAGAGACTTACCTGCAAGATATAGCGGTTGCCCTCGTCATGCCCAAAGACGTCGTTGCAGTGCTTGAGATTGTCGATATCGATGAACGCCATGGTAACGGGGGCGTCCTGCTCCCAGAGCTCCTCGAGGGAACGGGCAAAACCGCCGCGGTTGCCAAGCCCAGTAAGCTGGTCGGTAAAGGCAGTCCTGATCAGATCCTCCTGCCGCTCGAGAAGGTCACGGACGGTCTTTTCGAGCGTTTCGGTGTAATTGCTGACAGTATCCATGTTCTAAGCGGCTTTCTGAGGTCGGGGCGGATTGCGTCGGGCGAGCTCGTTGTGTACACGCGTCGTTGCTCAGCGCTTTGCATGTATCCAGGCCCCCGCCTTGCTGCGTTGTTGAGTTAATTTACCGGCTAATGTTCGCTGTTGATAACAGCTGAGTAGTGTAAACAACGGTGCACAATTATATATGGGTGTACATGCTGTGGGCGGCTATTATTCGACAGGCGGTGGCGCGACGATGCGATGTTCGATGAAAATGCGACTGAGACGATATATGTTGACGGGTATACTTGTTCCGTTTGAATTTGCGGGGACGGAGATGGTCGCATGGCACAGTCAAATACGACGCGCACGGTGGGGCTGGCACTCGAGGGAGGCGGCTACCGCGGCATGTATACGGCGGGCGTGCTCGACGTATGGATGGAGCATGGCTTAACTTGCGACCATATGGTGGGTGTCTCGGCGGGCGCGGCGTTTGGCTACAACTTTAAATCGCGCCAGATCGGCCGCGCCATTCGCTACAACAAAGCCTATTGTGCCGATAAGCGCTATGCGAGCGTGACGAGCTGGTTGCGAACCGGCGACATGTTCAATGCCGATTTTGCCTATCACGAGGTGCCCATCGAGCGCGATCCCATCGATTTGGAGACATATCGCGCCTGCCCCATGCGGTTTACGTGCGTGTGTACCGATATCGAGACGGGCAAGGCCGTCTATCACGATCTGCCGTATGGCGACGAGCGCGATATCGAGTGGATCCGGGCGTCGTCGGCAATTCCCGTGGCGACGCGTCCCGTTGCTATTGACGGGCATAAGTATCTGGATGGTGGCGTGGCTGATTCTATTCCCAGCGCATGGCTGTTTGCGCAGGGGTATGACCGCAATATCGTGGTACTCACGCAGCCAGCGGGCTTTGTGAAGCAGCCCAACAGCGTGATGCCCATGCTGCGACGCGTGTTCCGTCACTATCCGGAGTTTGTCGCAGCGCTTGAGCATCGGCATGAGGTCTACAATACCACGCTCGATGACCTGGCACGTCGCGAGGCTGCCGGCGAGATCTTTGTGGTGCGGCCGAGCGAATCGGTGAAGGTGCCGTCGCTGTGTCGCGAGCCCGATGAACTTGAACGCATCTACCAGATTGGTCGCCGCGATGCGGAGGCGACCTTGCCGGCACTGGAGGCATATCTGGCAGAGTAGGGCAAACTGCCGCGTGCTCAGCGGAAAGCGCATCCCAGAATGGACGTCCAAACTGGGATGCGTTTTCCATTGCTGAAGTTATGGGGCCGCGGAGCAACTGCTCGGCTTATGCCTATGCCTGCTGCCAGGTGTCTACGAGCTCCTTGGCCGCGGCGTAGGGGTCATCGGCGCTGCAGACGGCACTCACCACAAAGAAGCCGTCGACGCCGGTAGCCTTGAGCTGCGGAAGGTCGGCCGTCTTGACGCCGCCGCCCACCACGATGGGCACGGGGCTTGCCGCATGGAGCGCGGCCAGGTCCTCAAAGCTCTTGGTGATGATAGAGCCGTCGGCCGCGCGTCCGCAGTCGCGCTTGGTCTCGGTCTCGTGGAGTGGGCCGATGCCAAGGTAGTCGACCAAACTCATATCGGCGGTCTTGACGTACTCGAGCATCTCCTCGCAACGGGCCGAAAGGCCCACGATGGCGTCGGGGCCCAGCAACTTGCGACAGACCTCGACGGGAATATCGCTTTGGCCCACGTGCACACCGTCGACAGCAATACCCTGCTCGCGCGCGGCAAGCACACAGTCCAGACGGTCGTCGATCAGCAAGGCGACCTGACCGGTCTTGCCGGCCTGAGCGATTGCCTGCGCGGCGTCGCCGGTCAGCGCAATGATCTCGCGGGCGCTTGCCACCTTGGAGCGCACCTGGATGCAGGTAAAGCCGGCGTCGAGCGCCTGGGCCACCACATCGCCCACGGGGCGCCCGAGCGTGTTTTCGGGGCCGAGTACCAGATAGGCCGAGATATCAAGGTTGTCGCGGATGCTCATCGTGCTTCCTCCTGCTTTTTGATCTGTGCTTCCATGCGCTCGAGTTTGCCGGTCATGGTGTCGGTAAATCCGGGTCGAATATCGGCTTTGAGCACGACTTCGGTGCGGATGCCCTTGCTCGCCAACACAAAGGTTGCGTCGCGCACGACCTGCATGACCTCGTCCCAGTCGCCCTCGATTTCGGTGAACATGGAGGTGGTGCGGTTGGGCAGGCCGCTCTCGCGAATGACACGCACGACCTCGGCGACCTCGGCGGATAGCTCATCGCCGGTGCCGCACGGGGCGATGGCCACGGCGACGAGCGTGTTCATGCCGGCATTGGTTGCGGGCTCGGACATGGCCTATGCCTCCTCGAGCTCGAGTCGGTTATCGGCGATGTCTTGGGCGGTTGCGCGGTAGAGCTCGTCGATAAAGGCGACCTTAAAGCTTGCCGGGGCGTCGGCGACAGCGGCGGCACGCGTGCCGGCCACGTTGTAGACGGCGGTGCCGCAGACGCTGTGGGGTC
>UQIT01000007.1 GCA_900541175.1 uncultured Collinsella sp. | reverse complement strand
CGCCGTCGCGGCAAGTTGCTGGGCGAGCCTAAGCCGGAGGCCAAGCTTCCGGGCGGCGTGGTGCAGCCCTCGTTGCCGTTTGGCGAACCGGAGCCCACGTCTGAGCCTTCAAGCGAGCAGGAGACGCCGGCCGCCGAGCAGGCTACTGCCGCCGAGACCGTCGCGCCCGCGCCCGAGGCCGCGCCCGCAGCCACCGAGGCCGCATCGGAGTCCAATGACCGCCTGGCCGCCATGATGCGCCGCAGCGCCCGCCGCGAGGAAGCCTACGTGCCCACCTCGCAGCTCCGCCGCTTCACCCTGCCCGATTCGGCGCCCATCATGCGCCGCGTCATGGGCTTTCTGTCCGACCAGGCCCGCACGCTCATCCATGCCGGCGTGTCGCGCGATCGCATCTGCATCGATCCTGGTCCGGGCTTTGGTAAGTCGGCTAACGAGGACATCGTCATCCAGCGCGAGACTGCCAAGATGGCGTCACTGGGCTATCCGCTCATGTGCGCCGTGTCGCGCAAGCGCTTTGTGGGCGCCGTCTCGGGCATGACCGAGGCCGCCGAGCGCGATGCCGCTACGTTTGGCGTGTGCCTGGGCGCCATCCAGGCCGGTGCCAACATCGTGCGCGTGCACGACGCTGCGGGTTTTGCGCAGTTCCTGAACGGCTACTGGGCGGTTGCCAAGCCACAGCCGCGCCGCGCATTTGTGGCCGTGGGCTCCAACCTGGGGCATCGCTGCGACAACATCCGCGCCGCACGCGAGATGATCGCCGAGATTCCACTCACCTGCGTGTCTAACTCCTCCAAGATTTATGAGAGCGAGCCGGCCTACGAGACGCGCCAGGACGCGTTTGCCAACGCCGTCATCGAGATCAAGACCGAGCTGGCGCCGCTGGTACTGCTCGATGAGCTCATGAAGATCGAGGCCGAGCTGGGGCGCGACCGCTCCAAGAAGGCCAAGGCCAACGGTCCGCGCACCATCGACCTGGACCTGCTGTGGATGGATGGCGAGACCCACGGCGGCAAAAAGCTGCGCCTGCCGCATCCTCTCATTGGCGAGCGCGACTTTGTGCTGGTGCCGCTCGAGGACCTGATGCACGACCCGGCGCGGTTCTTCCGCTACAACGGTGTCGAGGTCAAGGAGCCCGAGGACCGCGTGGGCCATATCGTGGGCGAATTGGGGCGTATGTAGATGATCGAGATGAATGCTGTTGTCGCCGGCACCGAGCTCGACGCGGCGCGCGACGCGGGCCGCGAGGGCGTGTCCGCGGGCTGGTGCGCGTGGAGCGCGGGCGATGCTTCGCTGACGTTTTCGCTGGTTGTGCGCCCCGATGTGAACATGCATGCCTTCCACGGCCTGCCGTTTGTGGCCGCGATGGGCATGATGGACGCGCTCGTGGGCACGGCATCGACGCCGGGGTTGGGCCTTGCCGGTAAGGTGGGTATCCAGTGGCCGAGCGACATTGTGTGCGGCGCGCCCGCATTTGAGACGTCGTTCGCGCGCGTTACCGTGAACGGCGGTGCCGGTGCCGCGGGCATGTTCGGTGCCGTGACGGTGGATATTGAGCTTTCGGCGTTGAGCGAGCTCGGTGTGGATGCGGCCGACGAAGCGCTGGTCGAGGAGTTGGCCGCCGCCGTGCTGACCCGTGTGGACACCTGGGCGGTTGTTGCCAACACGCCGCAGGGCGCTGCCGGTCCGCTGGCTCCCGTGCTGGGCGAGTACTTCGACATGGTGCCGCTGCTGGGCCGCCAAGTTGCCGCGGTGTCGCCCAACGGCTTGCCGCTTGCGGTCGGTGTGTTTGCGGGCCTGGACATCTGGGGTCGCGCGACCATCAAGACCGATGCCGGCGAGCAGGAGTTTCCGCCCGAGGCTGTACGAATTCGCGGACTGTAACGCGAGGCGCCCGCGCTCAAAGATAACGATGACAACGAAGCCCTCTTCGGCCTGTGCCGGGGAGGGCTTCGCCTATCTGAGGAATAGGCTTGGCGAACGTTTGCGGGGGAGCTGTGGCATCGGGTGTACTCGACTTAAGCCCCTGCTCTATCCCAGCTCCTGCATGCGGCGGTAGATTTCGCAGATACCCTTGATGGTGAGCTGTCCGTCGACTACGTCGAAGGCATCGGTCGAATCGGCGACGATGCCGGCGAGACCGCCCGTGGCGATAACGGTGGCATCCTCGCGGCCCAGCTCGCGCTTCATGCGCGCGACCAGGCCCTCGGCCATGGCGGCGGCGCCCATCACGGCGCCGACCTTGATGCACTCCTCGGTATCGCGGCCGATGGCGTGCTCGGGCGCCTCGAGCGGCACGCTGGCGAGCTTGGCGGCTCGGGCGGCGAGCGCGTCCATCGAAATGCGGATGCCCGGCGCAATCGCTCCACCAATGTAATAACCGTCCTCATCGATGACGTCGATATTGGTCGCGGTGCCAAAGTCCACCACGATTGCCGGCGCGCCGTAGAAAGTTTCGGCCGCAACGGCGTTAGCGACGCGGTCGGCACCTACGGCCTGGGGACGCGCCGCGCGCAGCTTGGTCACCGCGGCCGTCTGCGGTCCGATGACGATGGCATCTGCGGCAATGCGGTCGGCCACGGCGTGCCATTCGCGCGAGAGCTGCGGCACCACGCCCGCAAAGGCGATCGCGTCGACCGCGTCGAGCGAAAGGCCGTACATCTTAAAGAAACCCATCAGGCGCACATGGATCTCGTCGGCGGTATAAGAGCGGTCGGTGGGCATGCGCCACGACTGCACCAGCTCGTCTCCGTCAAACAGGCCCATGGCCGTCTGCGTGTTTCCCATATCGATAGCGAGCAGCATGTCTACTCCCGGTGTTGGCATAAAAGGACGCGCACCATTGTATACGCGCCGTCGACGGCGCTCGGCCGCGATTCGTTTACGGTGATAGGGGCTGAGGGGTTTTAAATATGAAGGAATTATGCTCTACGAGATTTTCCTTGCCGTTTACCGAACTCCCGCGTAATATTCTTTCTTGCGCACATGAGGCGCCCAGACATTGCGGGGTGGAGCAGTCTGGTAGCTCGCCGGGCTCATAACCCGGAGGTCGTAGGTTCAAATCCTGCCCCCGCGACCAAGAACTTGCAGCTCGTCGGCCTAGCCGGCGAGCTTTTTTGTTATTTCGGGACCGTGTTTTCGGTCCAATTCTCGGCCTCTCAAACAAAATCTCGATCTGTAACATCTAGACCCGATTTGGGCGGCCAGGTGTTACAGATCGAGATATACCGGTGGGTTGGGTCGTGTTTGTCTAAATCTGTAACACGAGGGACGGATTTTGCCGAGTTGTTGTTATAGATTGAGATTTTCTAGCAGGCGGGTTTGGTTTGTCTCGATCTGTAACAGTAAGACCCAGTTTTGCCGCGTAACTGTTACAGATTGAGACAAACCGACGGGCCGCCCCGCCCACCCCCATCCACCTGCCGCCACCTGATATTCGCCGATTTCCGTTGTGCCGCTGTGCCCCCATGCCATATCCTCTAGACAACTACGCGGCATCATCGCCGCCGCGCCTACAAGAGAGGAATGTCCATGACCGCACCTGCATCCAAGCTGCTCCAGCCCATTACGGTTGGCCCCCTTGAGCTCAAGAACCGCATTATATTTCCGCCGCTGACCACCGGCTACGAGGAGCGCGACGGTTCCATTGGCGAGCGCAGCCTGGCTTTTTACGAGCGCCTGGCCCGTGGCGGCGTGAGCTACATCGTCATCGGCGACGTTGCTCCCGTCATGACCGCAAGCCCCACGCCCAAGCTGGCAACCGACGCTCAGATCCCCACGTTTAAGGCCCTGGCCGACACCGTCCACAAGCACGGTGCCAAGGTTGCGCTGCAGCTGTTCCACCCCGAGTACGACGTGCCCGGTGTCGGCCGCATGGTCATGGGTTCCATGGCCGCCGCCAAGGCCGCGCAGGAGGCCAAGGCCGCCGGCGACGAGGAGGCCTTTGCCGCCAAGATGGCCGAGTCCAACGAGATCCGCAATCAGGCCTACGCCAAGCTGCACCACGACATGCAGCACTTTGTGAACGAGGCCAGCGTGGATCAGCTCACCCAGATCAAGGAGGCCATCGCTGCCTCGGCCGCCCGCGCGCAGCAGGCCGGCATCGACGCCATCGAGGTCCACGGCGACCGTCTGGTGGGTTCGCTGTGCTCCGCGATCCTCAACCAGCGCACCGACGAGTACGGTGGCTCGTTCGAGAACCGCGTCCGCTATGCGCTCGAGGTCGTCGCTGCCATTAAGGAAGCCGCGCCGCAGCTGATGGTGGAGTACAAGCTCCCCGTGATCATGGAGAACCCCGACGGCACGCCGCGCGGCAAGGGCGGCCTGCAGCCCGACGAGGCCTGCGAGTTCGCCAAGCTGCTCGAGGGCGCGGGCATCGATATGATCCAGGTCGCGCAGGCCAACCACACCGGCAACATGGGCGACACCATTCCGCCCATGGGTGCCATGCCCTACAACTGGACGCTGCCCGTGGCCGAGCGCGTCAAGGCCCTGGTCTCCGTGCCGGTGGCAACCGTCGGCCGCGTGGTCTCGGTCGAGGCCGGCGAGAAGATTCTGGAAGACGGCGCCGCCGACATCATCGCCTACGGCCGCTCGCTCATGTGCGACCCCGACATTGCGCTGAAGGCCGCCACGGGCGAGCCCATCCGCGAGTGCCTCAACTGCAACAAGGGTTGCGTCGACGCGATCCAAAACCGCAAGTACATCTCGTGCGTGCTCAACGCCGAGAACGGCGACGAGGCGACCATCGCCATCAAGCCGGGCGAGGGCGACAAGAAGATCGCCGTGGTGGGCGGCGGTATTGCCGGCCTGGAGGCCGCACGCGTGGCGGCCAAGCGCGGCTACGACGTGACCATCTACGAGGCGAGCGATCACTTGGGCGGCCAGATTGTGCTGGCGGCCGCGCCCCCGCGCAAGGACGAGATCATGCGCTCGGTCGAGTACTACGAGAAGATTCTGCCTGGCCTTGGCGTGAAGGTTGAGCTCAGCCACGTCGCTACGGCAGAGGACCTCAACGCCGCCGATGCCGCGATTGTGGCTGTGGGCGCGCACGACGTGGTCATCCCCGTTCCGGGTGCCGACTCGGACAAGGTCGTCTCGAGCTGGGACGTGCTGGCCGGCAAGGTGGAGCTTACGGGCCGCGTCGCCGTCATTGGCGGCGGCCTGGTGGGCACCGAGACTGCCGAGTACCTGCTGCAGCACGGCTGCGAGGTGGCGATCGTGGAGATGCTCGACAAGATTGCCGCGGGCGAGTCCGAGACCATTCTGCCGCTGATTATGAGCGACTTTGCCGAGCACAACGTGGAGCAGCACGTGAAGACCCGCCTGACCGCCATTACCGACGAGGGCGTGGAGGCTGTTCGCACCACCGAGGACGGCGCCGAGGAGCCGGTGAAGATCGCCTGCGATTACGTGGTGATGGCCGTGGGCTCCAAGGCCAACGCGCTTGACCTGGATGGCGTGACGGTGCCCGTGACCTACGTGGGAGACTGCTCGGGCGAGCGCACCGCCGACATCGCGAGCGCCATTCGCACGGCATATCACGCGGCCAACGAGCTGTAGTTGAACATCGCGGCCAGGCGGGGCGGTAGCACGGATCCGTCTCGCCCGGCTGTGTCCCGTCGGGTGTCAACCGGTGCGGGGCCTGCAAGGGCAGCAGGTCCCGCCCTTTTTGTTTTGCTCCGGTGGATGGCAATGCGAGGTAATCATGAGGAGTGAGGACGTCTACTGCCTTGCAGATCACTCGAAATTATTGGGGGAGGGGTTAATAACTATATCCTCTATACCAAAGGACATAAAGAGATGTCAATTTTGTTGACAAGCGAATGACGATTAGCTGCGAGTCAGCTACCAGCGTAAATAATCGATAAAGAAATGTCGTAATTTGGTGCCAAATGCCCAGATAACGCCGCGTCTATTTTAATTAACTGCTTTGAGCAAACAGTAAAATGCTACTATCTAACTTGCACGTAAGAAAGCAGATTAACGGTTAAGGCTAAGAAGTGGCAGGTATGTCGGAAGCAACTAGGACTCGCACGCATGCGCCCGAGGTTAGGCAGCGCGCCGTCGAGATCCTCCAAGAGGGGGTCGGCCATCGCGCCCTCGCCGCGGAGCTTGGCATTCCCCAGGCCACAGCTCGTCAGTGGGCCCGCGCGTATGCCGTGGGCGGTGCCGACGCCGTTCTCAATGCCGGTTCGCATCATCACACCTATTCGTACGACGTAAAGCTCGCTGTGGTTAAGGACCGTCTGGAAAACGGCTTGACGGTTCGCGAGGCCATGATCAAGCACAAGATTCCCAGCGAGTCTTCGGTCAAGGCTTGGTGCCGTCAGTACCGCGAGAGCGGTGAGTCCGCACTGGTCGATAAGCCGCGCGGCCGCAAGCCACGCGTTAAAAAGGCGGAATAGCAAACGGGATGGTGCGCCCACAGGGGCGCATTTTTCTTGCCGCGCCAACTTTTTGGACCGGCGCGAGCCTGTCGGGACATCCTCCAACGTGGCCAATAAACTGCACGCAGTGGCCCGCGCGCCTGTCGCTGCGATAGGGGAGCGTCGCCTCTCTGCTCCAAAGCGGACGCGCCCTTGCCCCGTACGCCTAAAACTCCCCAGTTGACCGAAAACCTGCCGCTGCTGCTCCTCAATTGAGCTATAACGTTAAACAATTGCAGCGTTTTTGCATGGGGGAGTGATGGTATGACGCTACTGTATTTCCTTACCCTGTTTCCGCTGGTACCGGCGCTGGGCATGCTGCTCGCGCGCGGTGACCGCGCCCGCGATGCGGTGGGGCTCATAGGTTCCGGCATTATTATGGCGGTGACAGTTGTAGTCGCCGTCATGTTTTTTGGCACGGGTCCGCAGAGCTTTGAGGTTGCCCCCGGCACCTCGCATGTGCTCTCGATCATCAGCTCCGCCATCGACGTGATTCTGTGCGCCGTCATCCTGTACAACGCGCGTAAATATAAGAGCACGCTCACCACGGTGCTCGGCGTGGTGCAGCTGGTGGGCTCGCTCGCCTTTGCAGCCATGACGCTGCCCGCGGCCGAGGCCGTCACGGCGACGCCGCTCTACCTAGACTACATGAGCGTGATCATGGTCCTCGCCGTCGGTATCGTCGGCAGTCTAATCTGCGTGTATGCCCTGGGTTACATGAAGGACTTCCAGGCCCATGACGAGCACGAGGCCGCGCTGCGCGGGCAGACCGCGCCCGACCGTCGCCCGCAGTTCCTGGCGCTTATGTTCCTGTTCCTCTCGGCCATGTTCGTCATCGTGACGAGCGATAACCTTGAGTGGCTGTTCTGCGGCTGGGAAATCACCACCGTGTGCTCGTTCCTCATGATTGGCTACACGCGCACGCCCGAGGCCATCAAGAACGCCTTCACCCAGATCATCCTCAACATGCTGGGCGGCATCGCGTTTTTGGCCGGACTCATGTACCTGCACGTTAACGGCATGCCGCTGACCATCTCGGGCATGATCGAGCTTTCCGGCGCCGGAACCGCGCAATCCGCGCTGCTGGTGATGCCGGTCGTTCTGCTGTCGCTCGCCGCCCTTACCAAGGCCGCGCAGATGCCGTTCCATACCTGGCTGCTCGGCGCCATGGTTGCCCCCACGCCCACGAGCGCCCTGCTGCATTCGTCCACCATGGTCAAAGCCGGCGTGTTCCTAATGGTCAAGCTGAGCCCGCTCTATGCCATCTATCCCGTGACCGGCTTTATGGTTACGAGTGTGGGTGCCATCACGTTTTTGCTCGCGGCCCTCATGGCCATCTCGCAGAGCAATGCCAAGCGCGTGCTCGCGTTCTCCACCATTTCCAACTTGGGTCTCATCAGTGCCTGCCTGGGTGTCGGCGCGCCCGAGGCCGTATGGGCGGCCATCTTCCTGATCTTGTTCCACACGGTGGCTAAGTCGCTGCTGTTCCTGTGCGTAGGCACCGCCGAGCACCATATCGGCAGCCGCAATATCGAGGACATGGACGGCATGTTCAGCCGCATGCCGCACCTGACGCGTCTGATGATGCTGGGCATTATGGGCATGTTTGTGGCGCCGTTTGGCATGCTCGTGTCCAAGTGGGGCGCCCTGGTGGCGTTTGCGCAGACCGGCAACGTGCTAATGATCATGGTACTTGCCTTTGGCTCGGCCGCGACGTTCTTCTTCTGGGGCAAGTGGCTTGCCAAGCTTTCGGGCGTCGACCCCACGGCTCAAAACGTTGAGGCCAATGTCCATAAGACCGAATGGATGGCCCTCAACACCATCGCCGCGCTGCTGATTCTGTGCTGCGTGGCGTTTCCGGTTATCTCGAGCGGCCTGGTGTCGCCTTACCTCGCCATGGTGTTTGGCCGCGTGCCGTACGTTATTGGCAAGGACGCCATGTATCTGATGGTGGTTATCGTGGCTTTTATCGCCGTGGTGCTGCTGACTTCATTCCGCGTGAGCAACAAGCCGCACGTCAACGTGTACCTTTCGGGTGTGGGAACCGACAAATATCGCCATTTCCGCGGCTCGATGGGACACGAGGTGAAGGCCGAAAAGCGCAATTGGTACTCGGAGGACGCCCTTGGCGAGAAGCGTATTGGCCCCGCGGGCAGCGTCGTGTGCTGCAGCATTATCTTGTTTGCGCTGCTGTGTTGCGCGTGGATTGGACCCGAGAGACTTGCCATGAGCGCGCCCTCGGTGCTGCGCGGCAAGTATTTCGAAGGTTCGGGCGTCGTGGGCATCTTTATAGGCACCGTGGCGTTTGCCTTGATTGCGCCGCTTGTGGGCGGCTTGATCGACGGCGTTGACCGTAAGCTTTCGGCCCGCATGCAGGGCCGCGTGGGCCCGCGCCTGCTGCAGCCCTTCTACGACGTTGCCAAGCTGCTGCGCAAGGCCCCCGCCAGCGTAAACACCATGGACGACACCTATATGGCGTGCGCGCTCATCTTTACCGTCGTGGGCGGCGGCATCTTTGTGTCGGGCTCCAACACACTGCTGTGCGCCTTTATGGTGACGCTCGCCGCGATCTTTGTGGTGCTGGCGTCCGCCTCGACGCAAAGCCCGTTTGCCCAGGTCGGCGCCGATCGCGAGCTGCTGCAGGTCATGAGTTACGAGCCCGCCGTTCTGCTGATGAGCGTGGGCCTGTACCTTGCCACCGACAGCTTCGATTCCATCGCCGTGACGGGGCAGTCGGCCCCCATCATCGTGTACAGCGCACCCATTTTTCTCGCGTTGCTCGCGGTGCTTACCATCAAGCTGCGCAAGTCGCCGTTTGACCTTTCGTACTCGCATCATGCGCACCAGGAGATCGTCCAGGGCGTCGCCACCGAGATGAGCGGCGGCACGCTGGCCAAGATGACCCTTATGCACTGGTGCGAGACCGTGCTGTTTTTGATGTGGGTGGGCATGTTCTTTGTCTGGGACAACCCCGTGAGCTGGGTTGTAGCCCTGGTCGTGATGGCCGCGACGTATTTTGTCGAGGTCCTGATCGACAATACCTTCGCACGTAGCACCTGGCGCAGCTGCTTTAGGCTCGGATGGGGCGTGGCGCTGGTGTTTGGCCTGCTCAACCTTATGCCCATCCTCGTCGACGTATTTATTTAGGAGGCGGCATCCATGGATCATAAAATGTCGCGCTCGCCGTGGGTTATTCATTACGACGGTTCGAGCTGCAACGGATGCGATATCGAGGTGCTGGCCTCGCTCACGCCGCTGTTCGATGCGGAGCGCGTTGGCGTGGTCAACACCGGCAACCCCAAGCATGCGGACATCTTTTTGGTGACGGGTTCGGTCAATGCCCAGAACCTGCCCGTCGTGCGCCAGATTTACAACCAGATGCTCGAGCCCAAATGCGTGGTGGCGTGCGGCATCTGCGCATGTTCGGGCGGCGTGTTCCGCGATGCCTATAACGTGATCGGCGGCGTGGACCGCGCGATTCCCGTGGACGTGTACGCGCCCGGATGCGCCATTCGCCCCGAGACGGTGATCGATGCCATCGTGGAGGCGTGCGGCATCCTGGACCAGAAGGAGGCCGTGATGCGCGCTGGCGGTGACCCGCTTACCGTGGGCGGCGCCGCAACCTGGGACGGTGGCGTTGAGCTGGGCGAGGACGGGTTTGTGGCTGCTGCGGAGGCCGGCGACGCGACCGCCGCTGCAAGGGAGGCCGAGTAATGCAAAAGGCAATCTATACCACCGTCGGGATCGAAGAGCTCCTGTCGCATGTCCAGGCGCTTAAGGGCGTCGGCGCGCGCTTTGTGCAAATGCACGCTGAACGCAACGTCGACGACGGCTCGTATCGCTTGGTCTATACGTTTATCAACGTTCGTGCTGCTCAGGAGCATATTGCGCAGGACGGCAGCTATGCGATTGAGAACCTGGTGGTTGAGGGAATTGATCAGTACCAAGAGATTCCGTCCATCAGCTCGTACTATCCGGCGGTATTCCCGTTTGAAAATGAGGTCCACGACCTGTTTGGGCTTGCCATCACCGACATGCAGATCGACTTTAAGGGCTTTTTCTACCAGGTCTCGACTGCCGGGCCTATGAGCGTTATCACGCCCGAGGTGAAGGCCGCGCGCGAGAAAGCCATGAAGGTCCGTGCCGCTGCCGAGGCCAAGACGCGCAAGGCCGCGGCCGAGAAGGCCGCCGCTGCCACGGCCGCTGCGGGGGAGGGCACTGGCGATGCTGCGGGCGCTGCCGTCGCTCAGCCCGCTGCGGCTGCCGGTTCCGATGCTCAGCACGATGAGGCCGCTGCCAAGGCCGCGCTCAAGGCTGCCGAGATGGAGGCAAAGCTCGCCGCCATGGATCCCGAAAAAGCGGCCAAGGTCCGCGCGGCGCTTGCCGCCAAGGCTGCCCGCGACAAGCAGAAAAAGGAGGCGTAAGGTCCATGGCACATCGCTCCGTTATTCCGTTTGGCCCGCAGCACCCGGTGCTGCCCGAGCCGCTTCATCTAGACCTGGTGATCGATGACGACCGCGTCATCGAGGCAATTCCGCAGATCGGCTTTGTGCACCGCGGGCTCGAGAAGCTCACCGAAAAGCGCGACATGCATCAGTTTGGCTACATCGCCGAGCGCATCTGTGGCATTTGCGCCGTGGGTCACAGCTGCGGCTATGCCAGCGCCTGCGAACGCATGCTCGACATCGAGGTGCCCGGCCGCGTGCAGTATATCCGCACCATTTTGCACGAGCTTTCGCGCATCCACTCGCATCTGCTGTGGCTGGGCCTGCTCGCCGACGCCTTTGGTTTTGAGGCGCTGTTCTATCGGTCGTGGACCCTGCGCGAGCAGATACTCAAGATTTTTGAGTGCACCTGCGGCGGCCGCGTGATTCTGTCGATCAACGAGATCGGCGGCCTTAAGCACGACATTGAGGACTCCGAGCTGGCGGGTATTGTCCAGACGCTCGACGCCATGCGCCCCGACTACGAGGCCCTGGTGCATACGTTTCTGGACGACAACAGCTGCGGCGAGCGCCTGCATGGCGTGGGCGTGATCAGCAAGAAAGACGCGCTGGATCTGTCGATGGTCGGCCCGTTCGGCCGCGCCTCGGGCGTGGATTACGACGTGCGCATGTTCGGCGACGGCGCCTATGCGGATCTGGCCGCGTTTGAGCCCATCGTTGCTACCGATGGCGATTGCTATGCCCGCTGCCAGGTGCGTTGCGCCGAGGTCACGCAGGCCATGGACATTATCAAGGAGCTTGTCGGCAGGATTCCGCACGACGGCATCGGCGGGTGTACCAAGCTCACACCGGCCGACGGCGCGCGCGGCGAGGTTGTGATTGAGCAACCGCGCGGCGAGGCGTATTACTATGTGCGCGGTAACGGCACCAAGAACCTGGACCGTTTCCGCGTGCGCACGCCGACGTCGCAGAACCTGGCGGGTCTGACGCATGCGCTGCAGGGCGTGCTCCTTGCCAACGTGCCCATGATTATCCTGACCATTGACCCCTGCATTAGCTGCACGGAAAGGTAGGCGCGGCATGAGTTTACTGACATTTGCCAAGACGGCCTTGGGTTCTATGGTCAAGCAGCCGGTCACGGTGTGCTATCCGCAGGAGAAGCTCGCGGCACCCGAGCGCCTGCGCGGGCATATCGTTAACGACATGAACGTGTGCATCTGCTGTGGCATGTGCGCGCGCCGCTGCCCGGCGGGCGCACTCGCGGTCGATCGCAAGGGCGGAACGTGGTCGATCGACCCGTATGCCTGTGTGGTGTGCGGCGAGTGCATCGAAAGCTGTCCTAAACACTGCCTGAGCATGGACACCGCCCGCACTCCGGTTGCGGCGGACAAGACTCCCACGGTAGAAACCAAGCCGGAGTAGCGCTGGGATGGGGCTGGTATAGCGCTGGAATAGGGGCCGGTGGGGCAAAAATGCCCCACCGGCCCCGCGCGTGAACGCGCGGTTGGGCTGCCACGAACAAAACTATGCCGGATTACGGGGCTGGATAGCGAACCTCCCACCATGCAGAAAAACGCAAAAACAAAACCGCAGGTAGATAGCCTTCCGTTTTTGAAAAAATGAAGGTATGGATGAGGGCCCGACTTTGGCCCCGTAATCCGGCATAGTTTTGAAATGACACCATATCCGTAACAGCCCTTGATCTCCCAAGGACGGAGGAAAACGGGCTCTTTTGCCCCCGCCGATCTTGAGTCGCACCCGTTTTCCTGCGAAAACGCCGTGTCTCAACTTTGGTGAGACATTTGTCTCACGCCCAAAACAGAATCTGGAACATGTGTCACCTGCCCAAATTGTGTCTCATTTCGTAACTTTAGGCTGTTGCAAGGTCTGAGACCGCGAGAAGGGAGACGCGATGAGTAAGTACACGAGGGGTCTCTTGGCGGTGATACTGGCCGTAGTGCTGGTATTGCCAGCCGCAGCATTCGCCATGCTGCCCGAGGCCAACGCCAGGTCCAGCACCGGAATGGACGGGCCGACAGTAAGCGGGACGGTCGTCGACCCCGATACTAGCGGACGCTGGGAAATCTGGGCAGCCGGCCACGGCGGTAATAAAGTAACAACCCAAAACGTCGGTCGAATTTGGACCGACAAGACGGTCAAGGCAACCGGGGAAAACGAAGAGTCGGACTTTTTGACCACGCTTTCGGCGATGTCCTCGACGTCTAATTCAACCGTGACAGTCACCACGCCACTCGACATCGTGATGGTGCTGGATGCCTCCGGCTCGATGGATGATCCTATGGGTGGCAGAGATTCCACCAAGCGTATCGATGCACTGAAGAGCGCTGCGAACAGCTTTATCAATACCATTGCCAAGCAAAACGAGGGTATCGAGGGTGTCGATAGGCAGCACAGGGTTGCCATTGTTAAGTTTGCGGGTGATAAGACCAATAAGGTCGGCAATGACCAGTACAAGAAAGGGCAATTTTGGTACAACAACTCGCAGGTGATGAAGGGTTTGACCGATTGCTCTGGCGGCAACGTGAAAGTTCTTGAGGATACAGTTGCTGGAATCAAGCCAAGCGGTGCCACGCGTGCCGACTATGGTCTGGAACTGGCCGGGGATATCGCTTCTGGCCGCGCAGATGCCAAGAAGATCGTTGTGTTCTTTACCGACGGCAAGCCAACGAGCTTCAGCGAGTTTGATTCTGACGTCGCCAAGGGTGCCGTGACGGCTGCCAAGAAGATGAAGGATGGCAAGGCCACCGTTTATACCATCGGCATCTTTAGTGGAGCGGACCCCGCTGACGATCCCTCGAAAGAGGGGACAAGCGACGTCAACAAGTTTATGCACGCCGTGTCGAGTAATTATCCCGATGCCACGTCGTATGCGAGCGACGAGCTTGGCACACGCGTGGAAAACTCCGACTACTACAAGTCGGCGACCAATGCCGAAGAGCTCAAGAAGGTCTTCGACGACATCTCACAAGCCATTACATCGGAGCCGCCTTATCCGACCGAAATCCATAAGGGCTACGACGAGACCAAATCCGGCTACATCACGTTTACCGACGAGCTGGGCGACTTTATGCAGGTCGACGGATTTACCGAAGTCGTCATCAACGGCACGTCGTTTACCAAGGCGAGCAAGACGGTCAACAAAGAGACCAATACCGACACCTACGAGTTCGCCGGCAAGGCAAAAGACCTGCTCATTACCGTACAGCGCGCTGGCGATGACAATCCCCGGAAGGGCGATATCGTAACGGTTAATATTCCTGCGTCGTTGATTCCGCTGAGTCACTTTAAGACCGTAGACGGCAAGCTTTCGGTCGACAACGTTAAGCCCATTCAGGTGAAGTATGCCTCGAGCGTGAAGAGCGCCGCGCTTGACAACCTGTTTACGCCCGAGAAGGTAGCAGGGCTCAAGAACTACATCGAGCATAATACGACTGTCGTTGACGGCACCAAGACCGTGAGCTTCTACGCGAACAAGTGGAGCGGTGGTGCGTTGGGTGATACGGTTGCGACCTTTGAGCCGGCCGACACCAACCGCTACTACTACTTCCAGAAGCAGACTCCCATTTACGCGGATAAGGGCTGCACGCAGCCTGCAAAGAATTCGCTGGCAGATACCGGCACCTATTACTACAAGGATGAGTTTGAGGAGCAGGGCGAAAACGGCGAGGCCAAGCCCGCCACTGCCGTCATCGAGTTTATCGGCGGCGACGCTGCCAAGTTTGACGGCGCTATAGTTGCCGACGGGGACGGCAACCTTTCGTTTAGCGTGGGAACCGCGCGTCTGGCCTTTATCGATGAGCTCCACACTACCAAGGGCAGCGTGGGCGGCAACAACACTGGTACCGCGACTGACGTTCTCAACCCCAAGTGGAACAACGTGTCCGCCAAGGCGACCGCGACGCATGTCAATTCCTACCTAGGCAACAACGGCAAGATCAGCTTTGCGTATGACATGACGCCGGCAATGGTGGAAACCAAGGCCAGCTTCGGCCTGACCAAGGTGCTCGAGGGTCGCGACTGGACGAATGCTGACGCGTTTGAGTTTGGCCTGACATCCGAGAGCGGCGCCCCGATGCCTGCGGCTAGGACTGCGACCGTGCGCAAGGCTGACCTGGACCAGGGCAAGGCTGTCATCGACTTCGGCACGATCGAATACACCGAACCTGGCACGTACGTCTACAAGGTCAGCGAAAAGAACGCCGGGACCACGGTTGACGGCATTGCCTACAGCAAGAACGTCGCGGAGGTCACCGTGACGGTAACGCCCAACAAGAGGGGCGAGCTCAGCGCCGCTGTGAAGGTGACTTGGAGCGAAGCCGACGAGACCGAGTTCAAGAACGTCTACACTGCGGAGCCTGTTGAGTCCAGCGTTACCGACCAGATTACCGTGACCAAGTCTCTGACCGGGCGCGATCTTACGGCCGGTGAGTTCAGCTTTGAGCTGCGCGAGATTAAGGGTGAGAACTCCGAGCTTATCGAGACCGTTAAGAACGCCGCCGACGGCAAGGTGACGTTCAGTGCCATCAAGTACACCAAGATCGGCCAGCACACCTACAAGCTGCATGAGGTTAAGGGCAACGCCGGCGGTATTGACTACGATGACGCGGTCTACACCATCGTGACGACCATCGCCGATAACGGCAAGGGCCAGCTGGTTGCCACGCACGAGCTGAAGGACGCCAAGGACGTCAAGAGCATCGAGTTCAAGAACGCCTACACCACGAATGCTACCGAGGCATCGCTTGCGGGTATCAAGAATCTGCAGGTTGACGACGCTCTGACCCCGGCTGACATTGCCGGCAAGTTCACCTTTACCGTGACCGGTGAAGAGGGCGCGCCTATGCCTGCGAGCACGAGCGTGCACAACGACGTCGACGGCAAGGTCGACTTTGGCAAGATTACCTTTACGCTCGACGACCTTAACAAGGCTGTGGGCGAGAAGCCCGAGAAGCGCGAGCATACCTTTACCTACACCGTGACCGAGTCCGGTGAGGTCGCTGGCGTGACCAACGACGCTAAGCCGTCGCGCGAGGTTTCCTTCACCGTGACCGATGACGGCAAGGGGAATCTGCGCGTATCCCGCAAGCCGGACGGTGATGCGGCCTTCACGTTCACCAATACCTATAACGTGACGCCTGTCGAGACGAGCGTCACCGAACAGATCACCGCGACCAAGGTCCTGACCGGCCGCGATCTCAAGGACGGCGAGTTCTCCTTTGAGCTGGTCGAGGGCGACAAGGTCGTCGCCAAGGGCACCAACGCCGACGACGGCACGATCGCCATGGACAAGATCACCTACACCAAGCCCGGCAAGTACACCTACACGCTGCGCGAGGTCAACGGCGGAACCACCAGCAAGGGCATCACGTACAGCAACGCCAAGTACACCATCGAGACCACCATTACCGACAACGGTGACGGTACCCTCAGCGCTACGCACGAGCTGAAGAGCGCCACGCCTGCGACCTTCGAGAACACTTACAGCGTGACCCCGACCGATGCAGACCTCGACTTTGACCTGAGCAAGGCCATCGACGGCCGCGAGTGGACGGATGGGGACGAGTTCAGCTTTACCATTACCGCCTCCGATGGCGCCCCGCTCCCCGATCCTGCGACCGTAACCGTGAGCAAGCACGATGCGAAGGACGGCATTGCCGCCATCAAGTTCGGCAAGATTCGCTACACGGCCACCGGAACCTACAAGTACGAGATCCGCGAGAACGCGGGCAGCACGGTCGGCATGACGTATGACGCGCATGTCGCAACCGCCGAAGTGACCGTGACCGAGAACGGCGATGGCAGCCTGACCGCCAACGTCACCAAGAAGGAAAACGGACGCTTCACCAACACGTACCGCACTGAGCTTAACTACACCGCTGCCGGCGGTCTGTGGCTCAGCAAGTATCTGGACGGCCGCCCCATGACCGAGGGTCAGTTCACCTTTACCGTGACACCTGCTGACGACGCTTCGGCTCGCGCGCTCGGTCTGCTGCCCGGGGCTAATAGCTTCAAGTCCCCCGCAGCGGCAGAGGCAACGGTCGGACTGATCGACATTCTGGCTGGTCATGAGGTTATATTTACGCAGGCTGACGCCGGCAAGACCTTTACGTACACCGTGGCCGAGAAGAACGACGGCCAGCCCGGTTACACCTACGACGACGCCGTGCGCACGGTGACGATCGCCATCGCCGACGACACCGCCGGCACGCTCACTGCTACGACGACCGTTTCCGGCGGTCCCGAGGGCACGCATGAGACGGTCCACAAGAGTGGCGAGAACAAGGTCGAGAAGGCTCTGGTGCCGTTCCACAACAGTTACAGCGCTACGACCAACACGCCTGGCGGCACTGCCGCTCAGGTCGTTGCCACCAAGACTCTGACCGGCCGCCCGATGGCCGACGGCGAGTTCTGGTTCGGCATCGCCTATCAGGGTGAGCTTGTGGCATACGAAAACCTCAAGCCCAATATCGGCGGGCACGTGAGCTTTGATACGCTGCACTACGACACTAAGATGCTTGCTAATCTTGAGGCTGCTGGGCTTGCTTATCGTACCGATAAGGACGGTAAGCTTGCCTGGACCATTAACTACACGGCCTACGAAGATTTATTCGGGCTGCCGAATGGCGTTTCCGCTACAACGTGGAGCTTTGGCTTTAAGGTTATCGTCGTCGACAACGGTGACGGTACCCTGACGGCAACGGTCGACTACGGCGGCGTCGAGCCCTTGTTCGAGAACGTCTACGGCGCCGAAGCCGTCGATGCCGCGCTCACCGGCACTAAGAAGCTCCAAGCTGCCGAGGGCCTGACCCCGGCTGACATCACGGGCAAGTTCACCTTTACCGTGACCGCCGACGAGGCTGGTGCCCCGATGCCCGAGCGCACGACCGCAACCAACGACGCGGCTGGCAACGTGGACTTTGGCAAGATCCACTTTACGCTCGAGGACCTCAACCGCGCTCTGGGCGTGACGGACGATGCGACCGATAAGGCCGAGGCAGACGAAGCTGACGAAGCCGAGGCCGACGAGGCCGAGGTTGACGCCGACGCTGCCGACACCGACGAGTCCAACGACGAGCCCGAGCCCGCAGCCCCCACCGCTCCGCGCTCGCACACCTTTACCTACACGGTGACCGAGTCCGGTAGTGCCCCTGGCGTGACCAATGACACCAACGCCACGCGCAAGGTTTCCTACACCGTGTCTGACGACGGTGCCGGGCATCTGAGTGTCAAGCGCGAAGGCGACGACGGTGCTGCCTTCACGTTTACCAACACCTACGGCGTGGCACCTACCGATTCGTCCGTGACCGATCAGGTCAAGACAGTCAAGCGCCTGACTGGACGCGACCTTGCAGCAGGCGAGTTCACGTTTGAGCTGCTCGAGGACGACGTGGTTGTCGCTAACGGCACCAACGACGCTAACGGCACCGTGACGCTGAGCCCGATTCGCTACGAGGCACCCGGCACGCACACGTACACGCTGCGCGAGGCTTGCCCCAACGCGCTCGGCCTGTACAAGGGCGTCACCTATGACGGCACGACCTACACCGTCGTGACCACCGTCTCCGACAACGGCGACGGCACGCTGACCGCGACGCACAAGCTCGAGGGAACCACCGAGTCGGCTGGCTTTACCAACAAGTATCACGCCATGCCTACGCAGGTTTCCATCGGTGCGGTCAAGGTGCTTGAGGGACGCGAGCTCAAGAAGGACGAGTTTAGCTTTAAGCTCGTTGGCGAGGACATCGAGTCTACGGTTACCAACGATGCCGACGGCAAGATCAACTTTGACAAGTTTGAGTACGACGAGCCCGGTACGCACGCCTACACCATCAGCGAGGTCAAGGGCGACGAGGTCGGTATGACCTACGACAAGTCCGTCTTTACCGTGACCGTCAACGTGGTCGATGACGGCGAGGGCAACCTCAAGGCGAACGTCGCCTTTACCAAGGGCGACAAGAGCGTCGAGGGTATCGTGTTCAACAACACGTACAAGAAGCCCGAGACGCCCGTGCCGACACCCGATCCCGGCACGCCCAAGACCGTGACGAACATCGTCAAGACGGTCAAGGGTTTCCTGCCCACCACGGGTGACCAGCAGGCCGCCGCATTGCTCATGGCATTCGTCATTGCCATGGCCGGCGTCGGAGCCCTGGTCTGGGGTATCCGTAAGCGCTAGGCACGCTGGCAGCGCCCGGGGCCAAAAGGCCCCGGGCGGCCGGCGGGGAGCCAGAACATAGCCCCCCCCCCCCCCCCCAGCCGCCACGGAGGTATCTCCCTCCTCCGTGGCGGCGCTTTTGTGCGTAGGCGAGAAGGGTTCGCCACGAAACCGGCCCATCTACTACGTTTAGTCCCTTACCCCCAACCATGCTAAAAAAACGCGAAAACAAAACCGCAGGTAGAACGCCTGCGGTTTTTCATAAAACGCGGTTGTGGTCGGGGGTATCGGGTCAAACGTAGTAGATGGGCCGGTTTCGTGGCGAGCGGTTCCGGCTGATCCCTTGGGGGCGAAGGAAAACGGACCATTTTGGTCCCGCGAGGCTTGCAGGGGCACTCGTGCAGGGCCGCCCGAACAAAACTATGTCGGTTTACTACGATGAATTCGACATTCCCGACCATGACTGCATTTTTCTAAATATTGCAAGCGTTCTACCTGCGGTTTTGCAAGCGCGCAATTTACCGTGGTCGAAGGCGGGCGATTCATCGTAGTAAACCGGTATAGTTTTGAAATGGCATTAAATCGGTAGCAGCCATTTTGCTATGCCGGGGCGGTCGGCCGCTGGGTAATTACCCTCGCAGATAGGCGATGGCGATTTGGGTGCGGTTGCGCAGGCCCATTTTGGCTAGGATTGAGCTGATGTGGTTGCGCACGGTGCCTTCGCCCATGTAGGCGGTGGCGGCGATCTCCTTGTTGTCGAGGCCGCGGGCGATGAGCTCGGCGACTTCGAACTCGCGGTCGGTTAGGCCGGCAAAGGCTGCGGGCCGGCGGGGCGCGTCGGCTTCGGTGCCCGCCCCATCAAAATCGATATCCTCGATCGCCTTGCCCTCGAGCACGCGTTTGTCATCCATGACCTGTGCCAACGCCGGCGGAATGGCGGCGACATCGGTCTTGATCAGGTAGCCGCGGGCGCCCAGTTTAAGCGCCGACACAATGTACTCGTCATCCGAGAATGTCGTCAGAAACACCACGCGCGCCGTGGGGTCGCGCTCAAGGATTTCGCGTGCCGCCGAAAGGCCGTCGCGTTCCGGCATCTGAATGTCGAGCAGCGCGATGTCGGGCGCGTGCTCGCTGTAGAGCGCGACCGCCTCGTCGCCATTGGCGCCGGTGCCCACCACTTCGATCTGCGGCTGGGCGCCCAGGATAATCTTGAGCGAATCGACCACTAAGCGGTCGTCGTCGACAACGATGAGCCTCATCGGTCCTCATCTCCTTGCTGTTTGGGAACGGTGGCAAACACGCGCCAGCCGCCGGCGTTGGCACGCGGGCCGGCGGTGAAGGTGCCGCCAAGCGCCTCGATGCGCTCGCGCATGGAGGCGAGCCCCATGCCCTCCGCAGCGCCGCGGCCGTTTGCTTGGACCCCGCCCGCGCCATCATCGGTAACGATGAGCTGGTAAAACGACGGATGCTCCATGCACCGCACGGTAATGGTTTTGGCATGGGCGTGGCGCATGGCGTTGGAAAGCGCCTCGCGCAGCACCGCCGCAAAGCAGTTGGCGACGTTGGCGGGCGCATGCTCGGCCAAAACCTCAAGCTCAATCTGCGGACCGCTGTCCGAGCGTGCGCCTTCAACGATGCGCTCGAGCTGCACGGAGAGATCAGTCGCATTGTCGTTGAGCGCGTGGACGCTGGCGCGCACGAGCTGGAGCGCCTCGTCAACCGTGCGTTTGACGTCGGCGAAATCGGCGGCGACGCCGGGCTCATCGGCATGGACCACGCGCAAGGCCTCGGCTTGAAGCGAAGCGCGCGTGAGCTGGTGGCCCACGTTATCGTGGATTTCGCGCGCGATGCGGGCGCGTTCGGCGAGCGTCGCGAGTTCGACTTCGTAGTCCTGGCGGTCGGCGAGGTCGCGGTTGCGTGCCTCGAGTGCCAGGGCGCGTTCTTGCAGCTCGTCGCGGGTACGGCGCATGCGCTGTTGCTCGCGCTCCAGCCGGGTGGTACGTAGCGATAGCAAGGTGGCGGCAACCGAAAGGATGGCGGTCAGCAGGAGCGTTCGGGTGGTGAGCACGCTGCCGCGAAGGTCCGCGACAAGCGCGCAGACAAACACGGCGCCAATCGCCAGCGCGGGCCAGATGCGTTCACGGCGAACGCGTCGCGCGATGTCATAGAGAGCGAGAGGCGCAAACGGCACAAACGGCGGCACGACGACTGCCGCGATGATGTAAGCGCAGCTCGCGGTCTCGCTCGCGCGCCGGGTGCGTTCCCCCTGTGCGACCTCGGCCAGCGAGGTGGCAATAACGCCAAGGCAAAACGCCGCGACCAGGTGAGCGTCCACAGCAAGACCCATGGCGGCCGCAATACAGCACGCCAGCACGATCGATTTGTCGAAAAGCCTGTTCATATGGGTATTGTACGCGATGCCGCGCATGGGGGAGGCGCCACCCGGAGCAACCGTGACATTCCTCCCACGCGGCAAAGCGGAGACGTCGGCAGGCCGCACGGCCAAGCTCCGCACTCGTGACAAAGCTCACTGGTGCGCGCCGCCCGCTCCTGCGATGATGCAATCGTACCGGGCCGCAATCAACGGAAGGGCCGCCTCATGACAGACATCGTCCACGTCGAAAACCTCGTCAAGCGCTATGACGATCTTATCGCGCTCGACCACTTTAACCTGAGCATCGCCCCCGGCGAGATCTTTGGCCTGCTCGGCCCCAACGGCTCGGGCAAAACCACGTCCATCAACTGTATCCTGCAGCTGCTTGCCTACGACAAAGGCACCATCGAGCTCTTTGGCGAGCCCATGACGCCCGCCCGCTACGACCTCAAGCGCCGCATCGGCGTGGTGCCGCAACAGGTGGCGGTGTTCGACGAGCTCACCGTGCGCGAGAACATCGACTATTTCTGCAGCCTCTACGTCAGCGACCGCAAACGCCGCCGCGCGCTGGTGGACGAGGCGATCGACTTTGTCGGTCTGGGCGACTTTACCAAGTTCCGCCCCGGCAAGCTTTCGGGTGGCCTGGCGCGTCGCCTCAACATCGCCTGCGGTATCGCGCACAAGCCCGAGCTCATCTTCTTTGACGAGCCCACGGTGGCGGTCGACCCGCAGAGTCGCAACGCCATCCTGGAGGGCATCTGCCGCCTGCGCGACGAGGGCGCCACGGTGGTGTATACCAGCCATTATATGGAGGAAGTCGAGCAGATCTGCAGCCGCATCATGATCATGGACGGCGGGCGCGTGCTGGCGCAGGGCACCAACGACGAACTCAAGCGCATGATTCAGATGGGCGAGAAGATCGTGATCGAGGTCGGCGAGGTGCCGAGCGCGGCGCTCGGTGCCGTCGCGAGCCTGCCACATGTCCTGGACCTGTCGGCGACGGCGGGCCAGCTCACGTTTTCGTGCGAGGCGAGCCCGCATAACCTGACGGACATTCTCGATGCGCTGCGCTCGCATGACGTGGCGCTTGGCCGCATTTATTCCGAGCCGCCGACCCTCAATGACGTGTTCCTCGAGATCACCGGCCGCGAGCTGCGCGACTAGGGGGCAGTCATGTTCAAAACCATCATCACCACGGTCAAGACGCTGCTGCGCCGGCCGAGCACGTGGGTTTGGGGCGCTGTCTTTCCCGTCGCGCTTTCCACGATGTTCATGTTTATGTTTGCGAACCTCAGCTCCGACGGCACGGTCGACCCGGTGCCGGTTGCTGTCGTGGCGGATGAGGCTTGGGACGCCTCGACCTTTAAGGACGTGGCGACGTCGCTTGCCCAGGAAGGCGACGACCGGCTGCTCGAGATCCACGAGTGCGATGACGCAGCCGATGCGAACCGTGCGCTTAAGGCCGGCGAGGTCGCGGGCATCTATACGGTCGACGATGCGGGCACGCCCAAGCTCACGCTGCTATCGAGCTACGACAGCTCGCGTGCCTCATCGGTGCTCACCGACCGCAGCATTCTGGAGACGGTGGCAAGCTCGTATACACAAAATGCCGAGCTCATGTCCCAGATTGCCCAGGACAACCCGGCGGCGCTCGCCGACTCGGAGGCGGTTGCGCGCGCCCTGTCGCTCGAGGGCGGCACCCGCCGCGTAAGCCTGACACGCACCACGCCCGATGGCACGGTCATCTACTACTACGCGCTCTTTGGTCTGGTGGCGATGATGTCTGCCGAGTTTGCCGCCTTGAGCGTCGTCGATCTGCAGCCCAATCTGTCGGGCCTCGGCGCGCGTCGCTGCGTGGGCGGCCTTTCCAAGACGGCGTCGCTGGCCGGCATCTTTGTCGGCTCGTGGCTGGTTTCCTTCGCCTCGATGGCGATCGCAATCGGCTACGTGCGCCTGGTCGTGGGCGTCGACTTTGGCGGGCGCGAGGGGCTGTGTCTGGTGGGCGGCGCCGCTTCCGCGCTTGCCGCCACGGGCCTGGGACTCTTTGTGGGCACGCTTCCCGTTAAGGGCGGCAAGGCGTCCAAGTCGGGCATCCTTACGGGCTTTGCCACCACGTGCGCCCTGTTCGCCGGCCTCTACGGCGAGCCGGCGATGGCGCTTGCCGACGACGTCGCCCGCGCCTGCCCGGCCGAGTGCTGGTTCAACCCCGTCAAGCTCATCTGCGACATGTTCAATCGCCTGTATTTCTTTGAGGACCTGGGGTCCTTCGCTGTTCGCGCGGGCGCGCTCGTCCTGATGGCCCTGGTGTTTGTCGCCGCCGCCACGCTGATCTTTGGAAGGAGCCGCTATGAGCACCTTTAAGACTGCGCTTCGCATGGCGCTCGCGCACCCGCTCTATCTGCTCATCTACACGGTGTTCATCTCGCTCATGGGCGTATTCATCGCGGCATCGGTGAGCTGGAACTCGTCGCAGCTCACCGAGTACAAGCCCTACGATGCCAACGTGATCGTGGTCGACCGCGACGACAGCGACCTTTCGCGTGCGCTTACCAAGCATTTGGGTTCGCGTTTTGAGCTGGTCACGGGCATCGGCGACGATACGTACGACCTTGCGGACGCGCTCTCCAAGAGCAACAGCGCCAAGGGCAGCGCCGACTGCGTGTTCTTTATCCCGGAGGAGTTTGAGGACGACCTCGTTGCGGCTGCCCGCGCGGGGGAGGCCCTGCCCAAGCTCGACGTGACCTACGGTTCCGGCACCATGGCGGCGGCGCTTTCGTCTGCCGAGGCCTCGCGCTGGATCTCGCTCGCGGGCGCTGCGGCGGCGCTTGAGCCCGCTGCTTCTAACGGCGACGTTGCCAAGGCCGCCGAGCATGCCGCTGCAAAGCGCGCGGAGGTCCAGATCGAGCAGGTCAAGGTCGACTCGACGGCTGCCGCCACGCTCGAGTCGTATTTCAACTTTGGCGCGTACGCGATTATCTCGTCGGTCATCGTGTCGGTGGGGCTGGTGTTCTCGGGCATGAACGAGCCCGAGCGTGTGCGTCGTATGGATGCCGGCCCGGTCTCCGAGCGCCAGCGCTCGCTTGCCGTGTTCGCGGCTGCCGCCGTGCTCACCGTCTGCATCTGGTTTGTGTCGAGCATGATGGGCGTCGTGGGCTTTGCCGGCGCGGTCGCCGAGGTCGGCGCGGGCCGTGTGTGCCTGGCGCTGGCAGCGACGTTTGCCCTGGCGTGCACGCCGCTGGCCGTTGGCTTTGTGCTTTCGAGTCTGGGCGCGCGCGAGGAGCTGCTCAACGGTGTGGGCAACCTGCTCGGCATGCTCATGACGTTTTTGGGCGGCGCTTGGATGCCGCTGTCGCTGATGGGTTCGGCCGTGCAGACGGTGGCGCACTTTGTGCCGACGTATTGGGTGAACGACGCGATCGGCAAGGCGCTCGCTTCGGACCTGACGTCTGCCGTGTTGGGCGACATCGCCTGCGACCTGGGCGTCACCGTGCTCTTCGCCGCCGCCATTGCCGCCGTAGGCCTGGCTCTCGCACGCGCCAAATCCCGCGCCTAGTCTGAAATAAATCCTAGGCCTCGCCCCAAAATAGTTCGCCAAGGTTTACTATTACGTTCATAAAGTAGTACGAGGCTAACAATGGGGGATACCATGGCAACGCAGGAAGCCTACGTCCAGGTTAAGGATCTCAAAAAGCACTACGGCGACGGTGATGCGCGCCTGACGGTACTCGATGGCATCGACACGTCCATCAATCGCGGCGAGATCTGCGTCATGCTGGGACCCTCGGGCTCGGGCAAGTCGACCTTTCTCAACCTGATCGGCGGCCTGGAGGATGCCGACGCCGGCTCTATTTTGGTGGACGGCTGCGACCTCACGGTGCTCAAGCCTGCCGACCTGGGCGAGTATCGCCGCCGTGAGCTGGGCTTTGTCTTCCAGTTCTACAACCTGGTGCCCGACCTCACCATCAAGGAGAACATCGAGGTCACGGCGCACCTGTCCAAAAACCCGCTCAACATCGACGACCTGCTGCGTTCGCTGGGCCTTTACGAGCACCGCAACAAGTTCCCGCGCCAGGTCTCGGGCGGCCAGCAGCAGCGCTGTGCCATCGGCCGCGCACTCGTCAAAAACCCGGGCCTGCTGCTGTGCGACGAGCCCACGGGCGCGCTTGACTACAAGACGTCCAAGGAAATCTTGCAGCTCATGGAGGATGTCAACCGCACCTACGGCTGCACCATCATCATTGTCACCCACAATGCCGCCATCGCGCGCATGGCCAATCGCGTGCTGCGCCTGCGCGACGGGCACATCGTCGAGGATGAGCTCAACGAGTCGCCCGTCGCGGCCGCCGAACTCGATTGGTAGGCGGCGCCATGACACCTCTCGCAAAACGTCTCCCGCGCGAGCTTCGCCGCAATATCGGCAAGTATCTGGGCATCTTTTTGCTTATGTGCGGAAGCATCGCTCTCACCTCGGGCTTTTTGCTCGCGGCGCATTCCATCGGTTGCCTTATCGACGACATGCGCGATGCGTACACGATTGAGGACGGTCGCGTAACGACCTCCTTCGAGGCCACCGACGACCAGCTCAAGGCCGCCGAAGACGCCGCCAGTGACGTCGGCGGTGTTACGTTCTACAAGAATTTTTCCATCGACGCCATCATCAAAAAGACCGCCGGCGACGATGGCACCAAGCGCACGCTGCGCACCTATGCGCACCGCACCGAGGTCGATATCGCGTCTTACTGTGAGGGCAGGGAGCCCAAGACGGACGATGAGGTAGCCATCGACCGTGTCTTCGCCACCAACAACGACCTTGCCGTGGGCGATAAAGTCGAGCTCGAGGGCCGCACCTACACCATCTGCGGCATCATGACCCAGCCCGATGGCCAGGCGCTGTTCCTCAACAATTCGGACTTTACGGTGAACACCATCACGTACGGCGTGGCCGAGGTCACCGATGGCGGCTTTGCCGCGCTCGAAGATGCCGGCGGCGCACCCGCCTACACCTACTCCTTCACCTTTACCGATCGCGACCTCCCCACCGCGGACCGCATCGACGCCGAGCAAGATATGGTCGAGGCACTGAGCGACGCCGATGCGCGCGTGGACGATCTGGTCGATGCCGATTCCAATCAGGGCATTGGCTATGCGCGCGACGACGTGGACGGCGACTCCATGATGTGGATGACGCTGCTCGACATCATCATCGTGATCATGGCGTTTGTCTTTGTGGTCCTTACCGACGCCACCATCGAGGAGGAGAGCGCCATCATCGGCACGCTGCTCGCCAGCGGCTATCGTCGACGCGAGATCGTGCTGCACTACCTTGCGCTTCCCGCCATCGTGGGCGTGGTCGCGGCGCTTTTGGGCACTGCGCTCGGCGTTGTGTTCTTTACCGAGCCCATGCGCAGCCTCTATTACGGTTCGTACAGCCTGCCGCCCTTCCAGGTGTACTGGAGCTGGGAGATCTTTGTGAAGTGCGCCGTGGTTCCCGCCGCCGCGCTCATCCTCATCACGCTGGTGGGTCTGCTTCACAAGATGGGCAAGACGCCGTTGCAGTTCCTTCGTCACGAGGCGAGTGGCAAATCGGGCACCAAGCGCGGCCTGCAGCTGCCGGAGCGCATGGGTTTTGTTTCCCGCTTCCGCCTGCGTATCTTCCTGCGCAACCTGGGCAACTTCGCCACGCTCTTCGTGGGCATCGCGTTTGCCTCGCTGCTGCTGCTCTTTGGCCTGGCGATTCTGCCCACGATGACGCACTATGCGGACAACCTCGAGACAGGCCTGGTCGCCGAGCACCAGTACACGCTCAAGGCGCCGCTGGAGCTCGAGGGCACTGCCGAGGAGCGCGAGCAGTGGTCGGCACTCGAGCGCTTGCAGTCGGTTGACGGCGCACTCCTCACCGCCGCCCAGGATGCCGATGACGAGCTTGACGACGCGGCCGATACAGCGCAGACGGCAGCCGATGCCGCGACCGCATCTCCGTTTGCCGAGAGCCTGGCCGCAGCGCAGGATGCGCTTGCCAAGGTCCAGGACAAGAAGGATGCGCTCTATGCGCGCCTTGACGACCTTGCCGATGCCCTCGGCTGCAACCGCGATGAGGCTATCGACCTGATCGACAAAGCCTCCAAGATTGACACTGACAACGACGATATTCACCCGGTCAATACGACCGACAACGGCGCGGGCGCAATCGCACAGGCCGAGAAATACGCCGTTTACCAGCTGCAATACGACCGCGGCGATGGTAATGGCGAGGAGACGATTTCCGTCTACGGCATCTCGCCCGATTCGCGCTATTGGAAAGACCTCAACGTCGGCGATGGGCGCATCGTCTTTGGCGGCGGTCTGCTCGATAAGTTTGGCTGGAGCGAGGGCCAGAAGGTCACGCTCAGCGACAAGTACGAGGGCGAGCATTATTCCCTTGAGTACGAGGGCAAGGACTGTGCCTGGGGCTCCAAGTCGGACATGAATATCTATATGAGTATCGACGACTTTAACGAGCTGTTCGACAACGACGCCGCCTACTTTAACGGCTATGTGAGCGACGAGAGGCTCGACCTTGACGCGCGCTACTTTGCCGGCGACACCACGCCCGACGACATGCGGGCCGTGGGCGACCAGTTCATCGGCATGATGAGCAAAATGATTGGCATGATGATCGGGCTCGCGGTGTTTATCTTCCTGCTGTTTATGTACCTGCTGACCAAGGCGGTGATCGACCACAGCTCCCGTTCGATCAGCTACATGAAAGTCTTTGGCTATCGCGATAGCGAGATCTCGCATCTGTACATCCGCTCGATCACACTGTGCGTGGCGGCGTCGCTCGTGCTGAGCCTGCCGGTCATTATTGGCTCGCTCACGGCCATCTTCCGCTCGATGCTGCTCGCCTACAACGGCAATATCGAGATCTACGTGCCCGCTTGGTCCATGGCTGCATGCGTCGGCATTGGCTTTGCGACCTACCTGGTCGTGGCGCTGCTACACACGCGCTCTATCAAGCGCGTCAGCCTGGCCGAGGCCCTCAAAGTCCAGGAATAGAGAACCGCCCGCACGCGGGGGCGCGAACCGAAGGAAGGGTGTCCCCGCGTTATTTGCCCGCCAGGCAAGACGTGGGCAAACGCGCGCAACGTCAGACTTCCCCGAACAGAAGGAGACCCATGGCAAAATCGGCAGAGGAGCTCAAGCAGCTCTCCATCAAAGAGTTCACCGAGGCGGCAAAGGTCTATGAATCCGGCCATGCCGGCATCTACGAGATGTGCAAGGACGACTATCCGCAAATGCTCGAGGAGCTTGAGCTCGAACCGTTCGAGGACGCGCTCGACGTGGGCTGTGGAACCGGAGCCGTCCTAGAACTGCTCCACGCCCGGTACCCCAGCAAGCACTTGACTGGACTCGACCTCACACCCGGGATGATCGACGTCGCCCGGGCAAAGCGGCTCGATAACGTCAGCTTTGTCGTCGGGGACGCGGAGACGCTGCCCTTCGAGCCCCGGAGCTTCGACGCCGTGCTCTGCTCCAACAGCTTCCACCACTACCCGCATCCGGAGAGGTTTTTCGCCGAGGTGGCACGCGTCCTTCGGCCCGGCGGGCGACTGGTCCTTCGCGACTACACCTCGAACGATGTCGCGGTCTGGCTCATGAACAACATCGAGCTACCGCTGGCACGCCTCTTGGGCCATGGCGACGTGCGCATCCTCAAGCTGTCCGAGCTACGCGCGCTCGTCGAGGAATCCGGGCTCACCCCGCTCAAGCTCGAGGCGCAGAAGGGATTCCGCGCGCATCTGGTCGCGCGAAAGGGCTAGCGGTCCACGCCAGGACGCTCCGTCACGCCAGGGCACGCCATCAAACCAGATTGTGGCCACGCCAGAACGCGCCACCAAACCAAGGCGCGCCGCCACAAACGTGACGGCGCGCCCCACTTACCAGATGCCGATGATTCGCCGGTCTACCGGTCGGGTTGGCAAGGACGGTCCCTATATGCCGGCCTTCGGGGACGTTCCTTTCCTGCCGGCACTTGGGAACTGTCTCCAACTGCCGGGCGGTGAAGGAGTGTCCCTTGCGATTAGTCATTTAAGAGCGTCCCCAATGACTAGGTGCCGTACTTGACTTTAACTCTGCTTTAACTGGTACCATCCTCTATGTCTGTAACGCCATATAGACCGAGGGGATAGATCTATGACCGCAACTGCACCCGCAGCACCCGCCAAGGTGTACTTCACCAACCTGCGCACGCATGCTCGCGAGAGCCAGCTCGACAAGCTCAAGCGCCTCATCCGTCACGCCGGTATCGAGCAGATCGACTTTGAGAACAAGTTCGTCGCCATCAAGATTCACTTTGGCGAGCTGGGCAATCTGAGCTTTTTGCGCCCCAACTACGCCCGCGCCGTCGCAGATGTCGTGAAGGAGCTGGGCGGCAAGCCCTTCCTCACCGACTGCAATACGCTCTATGTGGGTAGCCGCAAAAACGCGCTCGAGCACATCGATACCGCTTATCAGAACGGTTTTACCCCGTATGCCACGGGCTGCCAGATCATCATCGCCGACGGCCTCAAGGGCACCGACGAGGCGCTCGTCCCGGTCGAGGGCGGCGAGTACGTGCGCGAGGCCAAGATCGGTCAGGCGCTCATGGATGCCGATATCGTGATCAGCCTCACGCACTTTAAGGGCCATGAGCAGGCCGGCTTTGGCGGCGCCATGAAGAACCTGGGCATGGGAGGCGGCAGCCGTGCCGGCAAGATGGAGCAGCATGCCGCCGGCAAGCCGAACGTCTCGACCGAGCACTGCGTTGGCTGCCGTGCCTGCGAAAAGATCTGCGCGCACGACGCCGTCTCGTTCACCGACACCCGCGAGCGTGAGCTTGCCAACGGCAATACCCGCACGGTTCACGTCGCCGCTATCGACCACGATCGCTGCGTGGGCTGCGGACGCTGCATTGCGGCATGCAACCAGGATTGCATCAAGCCCGGCTATGACGCCGCGGCCGACGTGCTCAACTGCAAGATCGCCGAGTATACAAAGGCCGTTGTCGACGGCCGCCCGAGCTTCCACATCTCGCTTGCCATGGACATCAGTCCCAACTGCGACTGCCATCCCGAAAACGATACGCCTATCGTCAACGACATCGGCATGTTCGCGAGCTTCGACCCGGTCGCCATCGACCAGGCCTGCGCCGATGCCGTCATGGCATCCGAGCCGCTGCCCAACACCGAGCTCACCGATAGCGCGGCCAAGATGGAGCACAACCACGAGCATCTGGAGGGCGAGCAGGCCAAGGATCCCTTCTGCATCACGCATCCCGACACCGACTGGCGCGTGTGCATCGCGCATGCCGAGAAGATCGGCCTGGGCACGAGCAAGTACGAGCTCATCGAGGTCAAGTAGCGTCTAGCTATTGGACAAATCAAGCGTTTTTGTAGCGCAGCGTTAGCAAAAGCCGCCCGTGAGCACAGTGCCCGCGGGCGGCTTTTTGGAAGTGCTAAGGGGTCAGATAGACTGGTAAACCGTCCTATTTGCCTAAAAATACTCGTCGAGGAAGTTGTCGACCGTGTTCCAGTAGAGTTCGGGGTCGACCTGCGCGCTCTTGGCGTGGGTGGCGCCATGCACGGTGAGCTTTTGCTTGACCTTGCTGGCGCACGCGTCGTAGTTTTGGTCGAGCATGCTGTACGGCACAAAGGTGTCTTGGTCACCGTGGATAAACAGCATGGGAACCGTCGCGCGCTTGAGCTGTTCCACGCTGCTCGCCTTATGAAAGTCGTAGCCCGCGCGCACGTTGCATACCAGGTTTGCTACATCGAGCAAGGGAAAGCTGGGCAGGCCGAACACGTCCTTGAGCTGCAGAGAAAACTCGTCCCAAACACTCGTATAACCGCAGTCCTCGATAATGCATTTCACGTTTGCGGGCAGAGATTCCCCTGCGACGTTCATGGCGGTTGCCGCACCCATCGACTCGCCAAAGACCAGGATGCGCGCCTCGGGGTCAGCCTGAACGATTTGCTCGATCCATGCGACGATGTCGAGGCGCTCGGGCCAGCCCATGCCGATATAGTCGCCGCCGGAGCGCTCGTGAGCGCGGGCGGCGGGTGCGAGTACGTTCATGCCGCGGTCGTGGAATCGCTTGACGTATCGGGCCATACCGATGGGCTCGTTGGTATATCCATGCAGGCAGACGGCGTAGTCGTGTGTGCTCTCCGACGCAGCAAAATACCAGGCGGCAAGCTCGGTCCCGTCGTCCGCGGTGAGGCTGCTGCTCTCGCGGTTTTCCTTAAACCACGCCCGTGCCTCGCCCTCCTCGGCGTCCATCTGCTCGCCCTTTTCGGCGTCCTTGCCGTCCTGCATCATCTTCATGGTGTAGGGCGCTTGGGGATTCAGGGCAAAGTCGAACAAGAAGTTGCCGGCAAACCCCAGCAGCGCGACAACGAGCACCAGCGCAACGACGCCGGCTATCTTGAGCTTTCGATGGGAACGTGCGTTTTGAGACATAAGAAGCTTTCCTATAAGATGTTAATACATCAACATTTAATGCAAGCGCATTATGGACGTTCGCCGTTGATGCGTCAACAGGCAAAGAATGGGTAAACAAAGGGTCACGTATGGTGCAAATTTCGCACGTACCTAGACGCTTTGATATAGTGTTGAGAACTCTTTACGTTGGAGGATGTAACCGGCATGTCCGATTCGAGCGACAGTTCTAAGCCGCGACCCAAGACCGCGGCCGTTCCACACTACACGGTGGGCGAGGAGATCATGAACTCCGTCACCCATGGTGTCGGCTGCCTGCTGGGTATCGCGGGCCTGGTGCTCCTGATCGTATTCGCCGCCCTGCGCGGCGGAGGCCCGGCCCACATGGCCGCGGCAATTGTCTATGGCGTCAGCATTATCCTCGAATACCTAGCCTCCACGCTCTACCACGCGATTCAGCCCGCGCGCGCCAAGCGCGTGTTTCGCATCATCGACCACAGCTGCATCTACCTGCTCATTGCGGGCAGCTATACGCCGTTTTGCCTTATCACGCTCGCAAACGACGGCGGCCCTGCGCTGTTCTTTGCCGTATGGGCCATCGCCATTATCGGCATCGCCCTCGAGTGCTTTATGCGCGAGCGTCAACCGCACTGGGTAAGCGGCCTGGTTTACCTGCTGATGGGCTGGCTCGTTGTTTTTAAGCTGCCCGAACTTGTGGCGCTGCTCAACCCCGTGGCACTTGCCCTGCTCGCCGTCGGCGGCGTGTGCTACACCGCGGGCGTGCCGTTCTATATCGCCAAAAACGTGCGCTACCTGCACAGTGTGTTTCACTTGTGGGTGCTCGCCGGCAGTATCTTCCAGTTCATGGCGGTGATCCTCTTCGTAATCTAGCGACCACGCCTGCGCGCCCGCGTCCTTGTTTGGGCGCCGGCGCAATTGCCGTATCCGCCGTCAACGTTTTAATCCGACGTCCCGAATCTTGGAGGTTCGAGAAACTCCCGATGGACATAACCATCTCCCTTATCACCACCCTCGTTTTGACCCTCATCAACGGCTACTTCTCTATGTCCGAGATGGCGCTCACCACGGCCAAGCGCGCCGTGCTGGAGCACGAGGCCGAGGAAGGCGACAAGCGCGCCGAGCGTGCCATTAAGCTGGCTGCCGACTCCGACCAGCTGCTCGCCACCATCCAGGTCGCCATCACGCTCGTGGGCTTCGCCTCGTCCGCCGTCGCCTCGACGAGTCTGTCCGACCCGCTCGCCACGTGGCTCATGAGCTTTGGCATCGCGCCGCTCTCCGCCATCGCGCGCGGCCTGGCGCCGGTCATCATCACCGTCGCGGTCGCCTTCGTGTCCATCGTGATTGGCGAGCTTGTGCCCAAGCGCATCGGTCTGGCCAATGCCGAGGGCGTATCCAAGCAGGTCGTGGGACCGTTGTCGTTTTTCCAAAAGATCGCCCGTCCGCTCGTGTGGCTGACTGGCGCTTGCTCCGATGGCCTGGCCCGCATCCTGCGCATCAAGAGTGCCGACGACCGCCAAAACGTCTCGGAGGAAGAGATCAAGTACATGGTCTCGGAGCAGGACGACCTGCTCGATGAGGAAAAGCGCATGATCCACGAGATCTTCGACCTGGGCGACACCGTTGCCCGCGAGGTCATGGTGCCGCGCGTGGACACCACCATGTGCGAGGACGACGAGACGGTCGCCGACGTGTTGTCCACCATGCGCCAGACCGGCTTCAGCCGCATCCCCGTCTATCACGAGGATCCCGACAACGTCGCCGGCATTGCGCACATCAAGGACTTGATTCAGCCCGCGCTCGACGGCAAGGGCGACCAGCCCATCGCCGGTTTTTTGCGCGACGCCACCTTTGTGCCCGACACCAAGGACATCCTGCCGCTGCTGTCCGAGATGCAGACCTCGCACGACCAGATCGTGGTGGTCGTGGACGAGTACGGCGGCACGGCCGGCATCATCACCATCGAGGACATCGTCGAGGAGATCGTCGGCGAGATCGAGGACGAGTTCGACCCCGACAACAAGTATCTCACGCGCCTTTCGCGCCGCGAGTGGCTCGTTGATGGGCGTTTTTCGTGCGATGACGCGATTGAGCTTGGTTGGCCGCTCGAGGAAAGCGATGATTATGAGACCATCGCCGGCTGGATTTTGGAGCTTTGCGACTCGGTGCCCGACATCGGAGAGGTGTTTGAGGTTGCAGGGTACAAGTTCAAGGTGCAGTCGATGCGTGGCCAGCGCATCTCGCTCATTCGCGTGATCGCTCCGGCCGAAACCGATAAGAAGGATTCCGAGTCTTCGGTAGACGAGCCGACGACGTCGGGTGCGGGTTCTGCGAATCCGCACGACGGCGACGAGTAGGACAAGGAAGAGTAGGGGAGAGTTATGGCAGGCCTGTTCAACATCCTTAAGGTCACCGTCAGCGAGGACAAGATCTGCGCGCATGTGCTGGTGAACCCCGGCATGCCGCTCATGACCTCGGAGGATATCGAGGCCACGGCGCGCGTGTATTACCTGGTGCCGGCGATTGCCAAGCACCTGTGCCTGGGTGATTCCGGTCGCGAGTTCCAGGACTGCATGGGCCAGACCGAGCTTTGCCATCTGCTTGAGCATGTGACGGTCGAGCTCATGAACGAGACCGGGCTTGCCGGCAGCATCTCGTGCGGCCGCACGCGCGTAAGCGAGCACGACGAGCGCGTCTTTGAGGTTGAGCTTTCGTGTCCCGACGACGCGCTGGCCATCGGCGCGCTGTCTTCGGCCACCTTTATGATGGACTGGGCGTACCTGCACGCCGACCAGCCTGCCCCTGACGTGGAAGGCACGGTCGCGGGCCTGCGCAACCTGGTACTGGGCATGCGCGCCGAGGCCGAGGGCAAGGATCCTCATGAGGCCGTCGCCGCTGCGAACGGCGAAGATGCTGCCGAGGACGAGGGCGCTGACGAGGGCGATGTGCCGGCCGACGCCGAGTCCGTTGCCGATACGACCGCCGAGCCTGTTCCCACCGAGCCCCAGGGCGTCCCCAACTTTGACGACGAGCCCCAGGTGGCGATTGATACCGAGGGCGCGGTTGCCGAGAACCACGAGGCTTCCGCTGCCGTCTTTGGCGGTGCGGCGACGGTTCCGGCAGGACCTGTGCATGAGGGCGGCCTGCCGCTCGTGGACGGCGCCGGCGAGGACCCGGGTGCCACGGTGACCATGCCGGCTATGCCTCAGGAGTAGGCCTACGCGTTTATCACCATCACGCACCTGCGCTTTTGCCGTACGTAGATGAGCGGAGCGGCAAGTGATGCGCTGCGGGTATAATGGACAGCATTCAAACGGTGGGCACCGACGTGCCCGCAGGAGAGGAATGATCATGGGTAAGACTTTCAGCTTTGTCTCCGGCGCACTTTTTGGTGCCGCTGCCGGCGCTATTGTCGGCGTTGCTCTGGCCCCGCGCTCGGGCGCCGAGACCCGCGCCATGGCTGCCGATATCGCCAACGACGCCTGGGACAATATGCGCGACACCTACGAGCACAGCGCCGAGGAGGCCCGTGCTGCGGTGAATGACTTTGGCCCGATGGTCGACGCCAAGACCGACGACCTGCGCGCCAAGGTCGACCTGGCCCGCGAGCGCATGGACCAGCTGCGCGAGCAGCTCAACGACGCCATTTCGGGCGGCAACGTGACGCCCGCCGCCGACGTCGTGGTCGAGAACGCCGTCGAGGCTGATACCGAGGCTGCGGAGCCCTCGACCGAGGCATAATGCGCGCCGGGGATTTTGTCGGCGCCAAGATCTATCGCAAGCCTACCGAGGACAAGCGCACCAAAAAGGACGGCACACCGCGCAGCCCTAAAAAGCTCGGAAAGATTCACTTTCCGGTCTTTACCCCGGGCGGTACGCGCGTGGTCGGCTTTATGGTCCGCCAGTCCGATATCGCGGGCATGATCGAGCGTCCCGACCGATTCGTAGCGCTCGACGCCATTGGTGTCTACGAGGGCGCCATTGCGGTCGATGACGTCAAGGACACGTACGATGCCGCCGCTGCCAAGCGCCTCGACATCAACCTGGACGATTGCATCATCTGGGTCGGTATGGACGTGCGCACGGAATCGGGCGACGTCGTGGGCTATTGCTCGGACGTTGAGTTCAAGCCGCGCTCGGGCATCGTGCAGGCATTCTATGTGACCGCCGGTGCTGCTTCGAGTGTTTTGGTTGGTGACACGCAGGTGCCGCCGACGATGCTGCGCGGCTATGCGGACGGCGCGATGGTCGTCTCGGACGAGGTCAAGTCGCTCGGGTATTCGGGCGGTGCGGCTGCCAAGGCCGCCGAGGCCAGCGTCGTGGTGGGCGACAAGGTAAAAAAGGGCGCCAAGGTGCTCGACGACAAGGGATCGGTTGCCGTGGACAAGGGCAGTCGCGCACTGGGCAAGCAGCTCGGCAAGACGCGCGGCATGTTCAAGGCCTTTAAGGACGAATACCAAAAGGCGAGCGGAGGCTCGTCAAAAGCTACAAAATAGCGACGTACCAAATGATGGGAGGCAAGCCGGAGACCTGTTGCTCCGGCTTGCTGTGTTTATGGGGGAGGGCACATGCGCCAAAACGGATCCAACTTAAACGGGCGTTCGGGTGCGCGTCCGACGGCGCGCCGCGACCTGGGGCAGCTGCCCAGCGGTCAGCGCAAGCGTCACCGTAAGCCCGGCGCGATGTATCTCAACCATAGCCGCGGCTTTAGCGACCGCAGCGCTCGCATCGGCAACAGCCGCACACCCCGTCGTTCGTCTCGCCTGCCCTATGCGCTCATTGCCGTGGGCTGTGCGCTCGTGCTGTTTATCGCTGCCGTCGTGGGCTACGTCAACCGCAGTGTGGACGTGGAACTTAACGGCCAGAAGACCGCGGTGCGCGTGGGCTCTACGCTGCAGAATCTCATCGACGACCAGGAGTTGACTGACACCTACGACGCAGGCGACCTGCTGGCCGTCGATGACAGCGTGCTCAAGCGCCATGGGGGCGAAAAGCTGTCGGTGAAGGTCGACGGCAAGCGCGTGAAGCAGGGCAAATGGGATAGCCGTGAACTTGAGGGCGGCGAGAAGGTGACGGTCAAGGATGGCCGTAACACCTACGAGAGGCACGAGGTTCAGGCTACGGTTATCGAGCCCAAGCTCAAGGTCGAGGGTACGGGCGCTATCGAGTATGTGCAGACGTGGGGTGTCCAGGGCCGCTCCGAGGTGTGGGTTGGTGAGCAGTCGGGCAAGACGCAGGACCGCGGCGAGGTTGTACCCGCCACCGATTGCGTCGTTGCGTGCGCCAGCGTGGCGCCCAAGGGCAACGAAAAGTACGTGGCCCTGACGTTTGACGAGGGTCCGAGCGGCGCCACCAAACAGATCTTGCAGGTGCTCAAGGAAAAGGGCGTCACCGCGACGTTCTTCCTTTCGGGCGATGCGGTCGAGGCCTCGCCTGCCACGGCCAAGGCGATTGTCGATGCCGGGTGCGAGATCGGATCCAACAGCTACAGCGACGATTCGCTCAAGGGTCAGGACCGTGAGGCGGTACGCGAGCAGATCGCGAAAGGCACCGATGCGATTAAGTCGGCGACCGGCGTGAAGACGATGCTGCTGCGTGCTCCCTACGCTGCCTTTGACGAGCAAAACTGGATTGATGCGATGGACCTGGTCTCCGCCGTGGTCTCGTGGAATATCGACTCGGGCGACTGGCTGCTCAACGGTGCCGACGAACAGGTCTCGACGGTGCTCGATTCGGTGACGCCGGGCAATATCGTGCTGCTCACCGATAGAGACGAATGCGCCGAGCAGACACTCGAGGCGCTGCCGCAGATTATCGACGGCCTCATTGCCGACGGCTACAAGATCGTGACGCTCAGCGACCTGGTCAAGACGGACACGGCATTGAGCAAAAAGCTCACCTCGCTGACGAAGGTCACCATGCCCAAGGACGCCGTGTTCCCCCAACTTGCCGAGGACGACGACACCACAGAGTAGTTATTGGGTAGTCATTTAAGAACGTCCCCAATGACTATGTCACGGATGCGTCAGCGTTTGGTATGCCTGCAATGTGCAGCGCATAAATTCGATGCCGCAGGGCGATGCTGATGCTATAGTTACTGCGGTTAATGAGGGTCAAGAGAAAGGTTACAGGTGAAATCCAAACCTCGACCATACAGTCGATGACCCCATGCAGGTGCTTTTTGCGCATGCACGGGGTGTAAGCGTCGAGCGGCGTGCCGCCCGCGCATGCGTATACATATCCAGAAATCCCCGGACGCCGCACACGCGGCCGCGTCCGGAGGAATAATGATGGGGAGCACCATTGAATTATCTGAGTGAGATGCTCAAATTGCCGGTCTTGGACGTCGACGGCGAAAAGCTCGGCGTGGTGAACGATTTTGGCATTGCTACCGGCGAAGTTTTTCCACACGTGACATCGCTCGCGTTCCGCGGCCCCGGCAAGACGCCGTTTATGATCAGCTGGCGCAAATGGGTCGACCGTATCGACGAGACGGGCGTACACCTTAAGACGTCGGCCACCGAAATCCGTTTTTCGTACCTGCAGCCGACCGAACTCCTGCTTGCCCGCGACGTGCTCAACAAGCAGATTGTCGACACGCAGGGCATGAAGGTCGTGCGCGTAAACGACATCAAGTTTTCCATGTCGGGCGAAAATCAGCTGCGCCTGCTGGGCGCCGAGGTCGGTGCCCGCGGTCTGCTACGCGCCATCAGCCCTGCGCTCGAGCATGTCGTCGAAGGCTTTATGAAGCACCTGGGCAAGCCGCTCAGTGAGGACATCATCGCTTGGTCCTACATGGACCTGCTCGACCGCTCGACCAAGAACATTCAACTCTCGGTGTCGCACAAGACGCTCGGCGAGCTGCACCCTGCCGACATCGCCGACATTATCGAGCAGCTCGACCCGCGCCTGCGTGCGCAGGTGTTTGCGCAGCTCGATACTGCCCAGGCCGCCGAGGCCATCTCGGAGTTCGATGACGACGAGCTTATGACCGAGATGCTCGAGGGTCTGTCCGACACCGACGCATCGTCGATGCTGGCCATGATGGACCCGGACGACGCCGCCGATCTGATCGACGAGCTCGATTACGAGAAGGCCGAGAAGCTCCTGCGCCTGATGGGCGTCAAGGAGGAGAAGGCGATTCGTAACCTGTTGGGGTATGAGGACAACACCGCCGGCCGCATCATGACCTCGGAGTTTGTCTCCCTGCCCGCCACGGCAACGGTCGGTGACGCCATCGAGGCGATTCGCGAGCTCGACGAGGACTTCGAGAGCGTCTACTACGTCTATACTGAGGATCCGAGCGGCATGCTGACCGGCGTGCTTTCGCTGCGCACGCTGATCGTAGCCGACCGCGACGCCACGCTGGGTCAGCTGGCCTATCGCGACCTGGTCTATGTGTCGCCCGACGAGGACCAGGAAGACGTAACGGACGAGATGACCAAGTACGACCTGGTTGCCATCCCTGTCTGCGACGAGAACCGTCATATCCTGGGTATCGTAACCTTCGACGACGCCATGGACGTTATCGCTGAGGAGCATCAGGAGGACCTGCAGATCGCCGGTGTCGGCTCGGGCGATAGCGCGTCGGACGACTCGACGAACGTGCTCAGCTGGTTCGTGCATCGCCAGTACTGGGTTGTTGTATGGGGCATCGCGTCGTGCATCATGGCGACCGTGCTGGGAACGGCGCTCGGCTCCGCGCATCTGGTGGTGTTCCCCATGTGCGCCATGCCGCTCGTGCTGCTGGCGGCCTCGCGCATGGTGTCGTTCGTCAAGAACTACTTCCTGGAGTATGACGGTCACGACGACGAGCCCAAGCCGTATCTGGGGTTCTTCTTCCAGAGCACGGGCATGGGCCTGATTCTGTCACTCGTGACCTACCTGTGCGCTCAGCTGGTGCGCACCGCCGCGTTCCCCGATGCGCCCATGTTTGAGGAGCAACTCTTTACCGGGTGCTTTAATATCGCTGCCATCATTTGCCTGGTTGGCAACATGAGTGCCGTGATTTACCTGATGGTGCTGTTCTGGCGTGACGAGCATGACCTCAACACGTCGGGCACCGCCATGAACGTTATTGCCGTCATGATCTCGTGCGTAGCGTACTGCGCCGCTGCGGTGCTGCTCACCATGTCGGTCATTGGTTAGGTGGTCGCGTGCAAAATACCAAGCAAAAGTCGGGCACCAAGCAAAAGTTGACCATCGCGGCCATCTTTGGCGCTATGGGTCCCGGTCTGCTGGCGGCGCTTTCGGGCAATGACGCCGGCGGCATTGCAACGTATTCCAGCGCGGGCGCCAGCTATGGCTATAAGATGCTCTGGATGCTTCCCGTCATGACTGTGCTGCTCATCGTGACGCAGGAGACCGCGGCGCGCTGCGGCTGCGTCACGGGCAAGGGCCTGGCATCGCTCATTCGCGAGCGCTTTGGCGTGCGCAAGAGTGTACTTGCTATGGCGGCGCTGTTGATCGCCAACACGGCTGTGACCATTTCGGAGTTTGCGGGCATCGCCAGCGGCCTTGCTCTCTTTGGCGTGCCGGCGAGCATCTCGGTGCCGCTGGTGGCGCTGCTGGTGTGGATGCTTACCATGTCGGGTAGTTTCCAGCGCATCGAGAAGATTTTGCTGCTGGTGAGCTGCGTGTTCGTGACCTATATTGTCGCCGCGTTTATGGCTGGCCCCAACTGGGGTGAGGTCGCGGTTGACCTGGTCGTGCCTAACATTCAAAATGACCCCAGCTACGTGTCGCTCGTGGTCGCGACGATCGGTACCACCATCGCGCCGTGGATGATTTTCTTGGCGCAGAACAACGTGGTCGATAAGAACGCGGGCGAGGACGATATCGTGCTGCAGCGCATCGATACCGTGAGCGGCTCGCTTGCCGCCGATGTCATTGCCGGCTTTATTATCATCACGACCGGTACGGTGTTGTTCCCGGCGGGTATTCAGATCAGCGATGCTGCCGATGCTGCCCGCGCGCTGGAGCCTATTGCGGGTCAGTGGTCCACGGTACTGTTTGCCTCGGGCCTGGTCGCGGCGAGCTTCTTGGCCGCCTGCGTGCTGCCGGGCGTTACGTCGAGCGCTATCTGCGAGGCATTTGGCTGGGAGCGCGGTGCCGACCGCAGCTGGGACGAGGCCCCGGTCTATCGCGGCATCATTACGGCCATCATCGGTATCTCTGCCGTGCTGGTGCTTATGCCCGGCGTCGATCTGTTCCAGATTATGATGACCTCGCAGGTCATCAATGGCGTGCTACTGCCCGTGGTTCTGGTGTTCCAGGTGGTTATTGCCGCTGACCGTCACATTATGGGAACTAACCGCAACGGCCGCGTGTGGAATGTGCTCACTTGGGCGACTATCGGTGTGATTACGGTGCTCACGGTCGTCATGTTTGTTCTGCAGGCGATGGGTTACAGCGCTTAGCGCCTCTTTTGGACTCCAAACAGGCCGCAGCGATGGGCTGCGGCCTGTTTTTGCCCGCGACCTCTTGGGGCCGGCTCTAAAAGAGTGATTTTGGGTTGTTTGCTGCAGGTTACTTGTCGGTGCCCAGCTTGTGTGGCTTGAGAGCGAGCGCATTGACGAGTGCGTCGGTGGCAGACTTGACGGCTGCCGGCTGCGGATCGTTGACGTGATCCTCGGGATGCACGGGCAGGTCCTTCTTGACGGCATCGTGGATCAAGTTGAGGTACTCAGTCACACCCGTGTTCGAAAGGTGCGTGCCGTCGCCATCGAACAGGTCGTTGCGGTTGGCACTGTATCCGTACCAATCGATAACGCGCACGTTCTTGTAGCGCGTAGCGGCGTTGGCGATGGCCTGGTTGGTAGAGCCAACCCACGGCTGCGGGCTGCGCGTGTTCACAAACACCACAATACGCTTATCTCCTGCATCGGCCATGATGGCGTCGATCTGGTCGTCGGTTACCAAGCCGTTGGTGCCCAGGGCAAAGACCACGATCTTGCCGGCAAGGTTCTGCTGGATATAGCCCTCAAATGTCGCGCGGCCCGCATCAAACTGGCGGCCCTTTTCGGCATCGATATGGCTGTGCGGGAACACGCCGTCAAAGGTGTCCACGGCACGCAGCGACACGGAGTCGCCGATCATAAGCAGATCGTAGGAGCCATCGGGGAAGCCGTCGTTGTCCTTGTCGGTGTCGTCGGCCGCCTGCTGGTCGGTGGGCGCGGTGTTCTTGGCTTCCTTGTTTAGAACTTCGGCGCCCTCGCCGCTCAGCGCAGACGTCTCGGGCACAAAGACCAGGCCGCCCAGTGCAACGACCAACACGACAGCGCAGGCTGCGCAGGCAGGGACGTGCGCGCGTGCCCAGTTGGCGGGCGTGGCGGTGCCGTCGCGGAACTCGGATACGGTGCGCCCAAAGGCGCCCTTTCTAAACGGCGTCTCGATAAAGCGATATGAGCATTCGGCCACGGCGACCACCAACAGCACCTGCAAAATGTACTGCCACCACGGTGTATCGTTGATGTTGGCGACCGGGTTCATGAGCAACAGCAGGGGATAGTGCCACAGGTAGATGCTGTACGAGCGCTTGCCAACCCACACGAGCGGCTCGGCGGACAGCGCGCGGGCAACCATTCCCTGGGGCTGCACGCAGGCGGCAATGACCATGAGCGTGAGGATCGAGCACAGCAGCGTGCCGCCGCGATACTGGAAGGCGGTGTAGCCGTTGGTGAGCGCGACCATGGCGGCAAGGCCAACCAGACCCACGACGCCCAACACATCGATGGATGCGGGCGAGGACCAAAAACGCACGAGGGCGCTCGGCTGTGCCGGGGCGGTCTCGGCTGCTTCGTCGGCCTTCTCGCCAGGCGTGCCCTCGGCGTTCTTGCCGTGCTTGGCGGCGCCAGCTAGGCGATTGAGCCCCAAACGACGAGCGAGACGCACCGGCGCCAGGTCGCGATCGGGGATAAAGGCCATCCAGGCACCCAGCAGCAGCGAGAACACGCGGGTGTCGGTGCCGTAGTACACGCGACTGGGGTCGGCGGCAGGGTTGTAAAGCACCATCATGGCTAGGGCAGATACCGCGGCAAGGCCCAGAACCACGCGGCGCGTGTTGGGCTTGCTCACATGCATGGATACCATAGCAAACAGCAGTGGCGGCCAAATCAGGTAGAACTGTTCCTCGATGGCAAGCGACCAAAAGTGCGTGAGCGGCGAGGGGTCGCCCAGAGCATTGAAGTACGAGACGTTTTGGGCAATCTGCCACCAGTTGTTGAAGAACAACAGCGACGGCAGGATGTCGGGGCGCATCTTGGTGAGCATCACGTGGTTGAAGACGGTGCACAGCGCACAGGTCACCACCACGACGGTCACCACGGCGGGGACCAGGCGACGGATGCGGCGAATCCAGAAGCTCTTAAGGTCGATGCGGCCGGTCTTAGCGACTTCGTTGAGCAGCAAACGCGTGATCAGATAGCCCGAAAGCACAAAGAAGATCGTGACGCCGAGCAGGCCGCCCTGAGCCCACGTGAGGTTGAGGTGATAGAGCACCACCGCGACGACGGCGAGCGTACGCAGACCGTCGAGCGCAGGGATGTAGCGGGACTTGGGGCGAGCAGGCGTCTGCTCCGCGGCGGGAGTGTTGGCGCGGCCCGCGTTGTTGGCAGAAGCGCGATGGGGGCTCGCGGTGCGTCGCGGTTCGTTGGCACGGCGTTCGCCCTTCACGCGTTCGTGCGGCGCCGGCTCGTTGCCCGTGCGGCGTCGACCGCGCGAGCCCGATTGCGAGAGTTGTTCCATAAAACATCATCCAATGACGAGAATAATCAGCACGCCTTCATTGTAGCTGCCTGCTCCTGTGAATGCTTGCTGCTGGCGCAAGCTCAAGCACGCGTCCACATCAAAGTGAACTAAAGTTATAGGGGGTGCGAGAGCGCACGATCGACGGCCGGCGGTGGGCACAAAGCCTAAAGACGAGGAGGTTTCCATGGCGGATCACAGCATCGTTGCGGTGTTCGGCAGCATGAACATGGACCTTTCGGTGGCGTGCGAGCGCATGCCGCGCGCGGGCGAGACCGTCGGTGGCAGCGGTTTTATCACCAACGCCGGTGGCAAGGGCGCTAACCAGGCCGTCGCCGCTGCGCGCATGGGTGCGCGCACGTGCATGATCGGCGCGGTTGGGCGCGATACGTTTGGCGATGCGCTGGTGGCGGGACTTCAGGATGCCGGCGTGGGCGTTGAGTTTGTGGCGCGTCGCGATGACGTGGAGACGGGAACGGCGACCATCATTCGCTGCGAGGGCGACAACCGCATCATACTGTCGCCGGGCGCCAACCATGCGCTTACGGGCGAGGACGTTGCCCACGCGCTGCGAGGCCTGGTAGCCGATGGGCTCGATGGCGATGTTTGCGAGTTTGCCCCGGCTGCTGGCGGCGTCTTTATCGCCCAGGGCGAATGTGATCTGATGGCAACGGCCGCGGCGCTCTCTTGCGCTCACGCGCTGGGGTTCTATACGATCTTTAACCCGGCGCCCGCCTGCGACTTGCCGGCAGGAGCGTGGCCTGCGGTCGACTTGGTCTGCCCCAACGAGACCGAGTGCCAGGTTCTGACGGGTATCCTGCCCAAGGACGATGAGAGCTGCGCCGCTGCACTCAACGCCCTGCTTGCTAAGGGCGCCGGGACTGCGGTCATCACGCTGGGCGGCGCCGGCTCGGTTACGCTCGGCGATGACGGTGAGCTGCTGCGCATGCCGGCACTTTCGAGCGCGGTGGTCGATACGACGGCCGCCGGCGATACGTTTATCGGTGCGTTGGCGGCGGCTCGCCTAGAAGACTTGCCGCTCTTTGAGTGCATGGTCGCGGGTGCTCGCGCTTCGGCGGTGACGGTGTCGCGCCTGGGCGCTCAGCAATCAATTCCCACGCGTGCGGAAGTCGAGCACAAGTTTGGTTTAGACGGTTTGGATGTAGACGGAGAAGCGGAGTAGAACAATGGCAACCAAGAAGCTGATCCTTGATCTGGATATGGGTGTGGACGATGCGATGGCGCTTGCCTATGCCATCGCGAGCCCCGAGGTGGAGCTCGTCGGCATCACCACGTGCTTTGGTAACGTGCGCGTCGAGCAGTCGGCGCACAACTGCTTGGCGGTGCTCGACCTGTTGGGCCGTCCCGAGGTGCCGGTGTACCTGGGCGCCGATCGTCCCGTGAAGGCGACCGAACCCTACACGCCGCCGGCGTCCTCCGCGCTCATTCACGGCAAGAACGGCATCGGCGGCGCGAGCGTGCCCGCGTCGCCCTACGAGCCGGTGGGGGCGACCTCGGCCGACGGCAACGCTGCGGTCGATTATCTGATCGATGCCGCGCGCACCTATGGTCCCGATCTGGTCTACGTAGCGACTGGCCCGCTCTCCAACCTGGCGCTCGCCCTGGAGCGCGATGCGGCGGCGATGATGTCCATCGGCCGCGTGGTCGTGATGGGCGGCGCCCTTACCGTGCCCGGTAACGTGAGCGCGGGCGCCGAGGCCAACATGGCGAGCGACCCCGAGGCAGCCGACGCGGTGCTGCGCTCGGGCCGTAAGCTCACCATGGTGGGTCTGGACGTGACGCATCGCGTGGTGCTCACACGCCGCGACATTGCCGGCTGGACGGGCTCGGGCACCATGGCGGGCTGCGCATTTGCGAGCATGGTCGAGCACTACATTGGCTCGTACGAGATGAACGCACCCTACCTGGGTGGTTGTGCGCTGCACGATCCGCTGGCCGTTGCCGTGGCGGTCGACCCCACGCTCGTAGGTGCGCTCGGCTGCAACCTGCGTGTTGATCTGCTGGGCGAGTACCGCGGTCGCACCATCTGCGATGAGCGCCGCCTGTCCGATCCGGACAAGAGCGCGCTTGTGGCACTGACCGTGGATGCTCCGCGCTTCTTGTCCGAGTTCAAGACGCGTATGGCCCGTGTCCTTGGCTAAGTTGTCTTTTTGGGACGGGGCTTTTTTTGACTGGTATGATTGGTGCGACCATTCGAACCAGCTAAAAGAGCCCCGTCCCAATTTGACTATCGAGAGGATCTGCCATGGAGCGCATCGCCAGCTTTTCCGTTGATCATCTGCTGCTTGAGCCCGGCGTGTATGTGAGCCGCATCGACCGCGATCCGGCGACCGGTGCCGCCGTCACCACGTTTGACCTGCGCCTGACTACGCCCAACAAGGAGCCGGTCATGAACACGGCCGAGTGCCACACCATCGAGCACCTGGGCGCGACGTTCCTTCGCAATCATGCCGAGTGGTCGAGCCGCATTGTCTACTTTGGCCCCATGGGCTGCCGCACGGGCTTTTACCTGGTTGTCTTTGGCGAGCTGACGAGCGAGAAGATCTTGCCGCTCGTCCGCGAGCTGTTTGAGTTTGTCGCCGACTTTGAGGGCGATGTCCCCGGTGCCGCTCCCGAGGAGTGCGGTAACTACCTGGACCAGAACCTTCCTATGGCTAACTGGCTCGCACGCCGTTACCTCAACCGCGACCTGGCCGATATCGACGAGAAGCACCTGCACTATCAGCAGGCGTAAGAGCTTTATCGCCCAAAACGAGCGCATTGGGCGCCTTCGCTTATGCGGGGGCGCCTTTTTGTTGATTGGTCGGGACGAGCGTTCAAAATCGCTCATGTTTGTTCTAGAATGTTCGTATAGTCACATTTACGAACAGGAGTGAACATGCATATCTACTCTGTCAACGATCCCGAGTTCAAATCCTATGGCAACGTTTGGGATGACGTCCCGTCCGAGCTCACGTCGCCCGTGCTCGAGGCACTCTCTGCCACGCCCATTCCCGAGGGCAGCAAGTACGTTGCAAGCGCGCCGGAGCTCGAGGGCGTCAAGGATGCCGATAAACTGGGCTTTCTCATGTTTGGCGGCCGTCCCTTCCAGCTCGGCTGGTGCAACGGCCACAACACGCGTCTCAACTGCCTGGAGTACCACCGCGCCAGCGAGTTTAACCTGGGCGCCCGCGATTTTATTCTGCTCGTGGCGCATCGCTGGGAGATCGAGGACGGCAAGCTCGACACCGCGTGCGTCAAGGCGTTCCGCGTGCCGGCGGGTACGGTTGTTGAGGTCTTCAACACCACGCTCCACTATACGCCCTGCATGGTCGACGAAGGCGGCTTCCAGGTGATGGTGGCGCTGCCGGCGGGCACCAACGGCCCGCGCCCCGAGGCCGCAGCCGACATGCCTGCCACCGGTGACAGCTACTGCTACTGGAAGGCCGACAAGTGGGTCCTCTGCCACGCCGACAGCCCCAAGGCTGCCGAGGGCGGCTACGTAGGTCTCATCGGCAAAAACCTCGATATCGCCTGCGACTAGAATCTTCTGTCTCGATCTGTAACATCTAGCGGGCTAAATCGTCTCTACCTGTTACAGATCGAGACAAACCGGGCCCAAGCCGCCACAAAGGTGCCTGTCCCCTTTGTGGTGGCTGCCTAGAGTTGGCTGCGCAGATAGTCAGCCATATATGGAACGGCGAAACGCACGTAACCGCGGCGCGCCTGTTCGATTACGCCGGCGTCGATGAGGCGCCGGCGATACTTTTGCGCATAGTCGGGTGTGACTGACATACGTTTCGCTACATCGGAAATGCGCGAAACGGCGTCTTCGTCATCAGTCATTGCGTCGAGAAACGCGACGTCTTGGTCCGATAGCGCGGCGAGCGTCGTTTCACAAACATCGTTTTCGAAATCGGCTTTTGACGCTTCGATAGCTCCGTCGACTTGCTCTGGCGTTACGTGTTCTCCTGTCTTGCAGCGATTGCCGATGTTATAGCCGATGAGCTGCAGCATATAGGGCGAGCCTTGGGTTGCGCGAGCGGCACGGAGGCGAAGATCGCCTGGAATATCAAGGTCGAGCTCTTCGAAAGCCCGCTGATAATAGGCATCGACATCTCCGACTGAAAGCGGTTCGAGCGTGACCTTGCGAGCGCGGTTGAGAAATGTCAGCACGCGGTCATTGAGCGTTGCACAGACGGCTCCCGGGAGACCTGCCATAACAAGCGCGACGTTGAGTCCCTCACCGACCAGCTCTTGATAGGCGGTGACGAGCTGTCTAATCTCAGGTGAATTAGCTTGGAGCTCATCGATAAGGATGAGGATGCCGTGCCCCTGCTCGGTCAGCTTGCGCGCCAGCTGCGTGAGTTTGAACTGGAAACTCTTGGTCTCCTGCACATCGCGTGTGAACTCGAGACCGGCTGAGAAGCCGAAGACGCTCAAGCTACCGCCAGAAAGTTTGGGGAGATGACGCTTGCTGACATAAGGCTCGCCTGCTTCTTGGATTTTTTCAACAATGCGCTCAAGCATATCTTCGGAGGCTACGGTGGGTGTGGCGACAACAAAACCGAGCTTGCGTGCGCGGTCGGCAAGTTCCCACAGAAGAACCGTCTTGCCGCTGCCTCGCTGGCCGAGCATGAGCATGGCTCGGTCTCGATTGCCCGGCTCCTGCTCAAGACCGGAGATGAATGTCGAAATCACGTTCCCGCGACCCACCAGATAGGACGGGCGATTTCCAAATGAGGGGGAGAAGATGGTTTCAGTCATAAGTCTCCTTTCCTTTTTTTCCTATTTTTTCCTTTCTTTCCTATTCAGTCAAATGAATTGCTGAGCGAAGGCGGTTACGTAGGCCTCGTCGGCAAAACCTCGACATCGCCTGCGACTAGAATCTTCTGTCTCGATCTGTAACATCTAGCGGGCTAAATCGTCTCTACCTGTTACAGATTTAGATAAACTGCAGGGGACAGACCGAACAATCTCGATCTGTAACACCAGGCCCGGTTTTGACGGCCTAACTGTTACGGATCGAGACAAACCGCCCTACACCACCACAAAGGTGCCTGTCCCCATTGTGGTGGTGTAGGGCGGCGGTATCAAAAAGTGTCAGACGGGGCGGCTACCGAGCACCCGCGCGCGAAAAGAAGTATCGGCCTACGTCGTTGCCGTTGAGCGGCACGTTGTTTGCAGGGATACTGAGCCTATGACAACAGCGTGCGAAAGGATTGATGCATGGCTTTCCGTAATGACTTTCTGTGGGGCGGCGCGACGGCTGCCAACCAGTGCGAGGGCGCCTACAACGTGGACGGCCGCGGCCTTGCCAACGTGGACGTGGCTCCGCACGGCCCCGAGCGCTATGCGGTGGTCTCCGGCCAGCGCAAGATGCTCGACTTCGAGGACGGCTATTACTATCCCGCGCAGACCGGCATCGATTTCTATCACCACTACAAGGAGGACATCGCCCTCTTTGCCGAGATGGGCTTTAAGACCTTCCGTATGAGCCTGGCTTGGACCCGCATCTTCCCCAACGGCGACGAGACCGAGCCCAATGAGGCTGGCCTGGCCTTCTACGAGGATGTATTCCGCGAGTGTCAAAAGCACGGCATCGAGCCGCTCGTGACCATCACGCACTTCGACTGTCCGATTCACCTCATCAAGGAGTACGGCGGCTGGCGCAACCGTAAGCTCATCGACTTCTACAAGAACCTCGCGACCACGATCTTCACCCGTTACAAGGGTCTGGTGAAGTACTGGCTCACCTTCAACGAGATCAATATGATCTTGCACCTGCCGTTTATGGGTGCCGGTCTGGTCTTTGAGGAGGGCGAGAACAAGGAGGCCGTCGAGTACCTGGCCGCCCACAACGAGCTCGTTGCCAGCGCTTGGGCAACCAAGATCGCCCACGAGATCGATCCTGAGGTCAAGATCGGCTGCATGCTCGCCGCAGGTAGCTACTACCCCTACAGCTGTCGTCCGGGCGATGTGCGCCAGGCGCAGCTCGACAATCAGGACAATTACTTCTTCGTCGACGTTCAGAGCCGTGGCTACTACCCGGCCTATGCCGTCAAGAAGCTCGAGCGTCTAGGCATCGATGTGGGCATGACGGACGAGGACCGCGAGATCCTGGCCGCTAACACCGTCGACTTCATCAGCTTTAGCTATTACAGCACCCGTTGCTCTGCCGGTGCCGATAACCCCGATGTCGAGCGCACCCAGGGCAATGCCTTCGCCGGCGCCAAGAACCCCTACCTGCAGGAGAGCCAGTGGGGCTGGGCCATCGATCCGCTGGGCTTCCGCATCACCCTTAACGACCTGTACGACCGTTATCAGAAGCCGCTGTTTGTGGTCGAGAACGGTCTGGGCGCCAAGGATGTTGTCGAGGAGGATGGTTCCATCAACGACGACTACCGTATCGACTACCTGCGCCAGCACATCCAGACCATGCGCGACGCGGTGACCGAGGACGGCGTTGACCTGTTGGGCTACACCACCTGGGGCCCGATTGACCTGGTGTCTGCCGGCACGGGCGAGATGTCCAAGCGCTACGGCTTTATCTATGTGGACCGCGATGATGCGGGCAACGGCACCCTCAAACGCTCCAAGAAGAAGAGCTTCGACTGGTACAAGAAGGTTATTGCTTCTAATGGTGAGGACCTGTCCTAAGGAAGCTGAGACACTCGACTTCAGAGTCTCCTGACCAAGGCGCCCAGCGAGTATGTGCTCGCCGGGCGCCTTGCCGTCTGCGGATTTTGGGACATGCGGCCCGCTCTTTCGACCCATCTGCCGGTACACTAAAAGCACTATGGGTACCCGCGAGCGACATATCGGCCACGCGGCCGCCCGATCCGCTCCCGTGGCGGATCCCAGGGGCGGCAGGCTCTTCGCCATGCCGCGATTCCTTGTTGGCATAACACATCAGGTGTACCGCCACCGCGTCTTTGCTATCGCCGGTGTCATCACCGCGCTGTTCCTCATGCTTTTGGCAGTCTTGCCGGCGCTGTTCGCCTTCGACCCCAAACTTTCTAACGCCGTGCCCGCCTATAGCGAGGTGTCCGAAGAGGTCGTGGATGCGCTCGTCCATTCGAGCTCTCTCCCGCTGCTTGTCGCCGCAATTATATTTTCGATCTGGGGCGTATCGGTCTATCTGCGCTGTTTGGACTATGTGTTGCGCCGCCGCCTTGTTGCCATCGCCACCATCTGCGCCCTGTGGATGATCGAAGTCATTCTCAAGTACAAGTCGTTCACGCCGTTCTATGCCACCGTGCTGTGGTACCTGTACTACGTGCCCATGACGCTCATTCCGCTGCTCTACCAGTTGTGTGGTCTGCGCCTTGCGGGCCTGGAGCAACACCGCCTGGGTCGCCGCTACTGCGCCGCGCTGTGGATTGTGGCCATCCTGCTTATCGGATTTGTGCTCACCAACGATTTTCACCAACAGGTCTTCCGCTTTGACCGTACAAGCGACACCTGGAGCAACGATTACACGTACGGCTGGGGTTATTTCGCCGTCTTAGTGTGGACGGCCTTTAACTTCGTGGCCTTTTTTATCCTGGTGGGCCGGTCCTCGTCCTTTCGCATCCAGCGTTTCTCGGGCACGGCGGCGCTCGTACTGCTGGGTGGCGCATTCTTTGCCATCTCGTATGCGTTGCGCGTGCCCTGGGCATGGAGGCTCAACTTCTCGCTCGTCTATTGCGTCCTGTGCGTGGTGGCGATGGAAATCTGTCTCGATTGTGGTGTCATTCCGTCGTATCACGACATCGCCGGCATTTTCGACACCTTGCCGCTCGACCTCAAAGTTCTAACGCGCGACCTGCAGGAGGTCTATGCCACGCCGGTGTCAAAGCCAATGCCGGTAGGCGTGCGCGAGGAGTTGCGGACCCAGGAGCACGGCCACGCCCATGCCTTTGCCGTGGCGTCCGATCCCGATGTGATGTACCGTGCCTTTCCACTGCTGGGCGGATCGGCCCTGCTTGCCCAAGACGTGTCGGAGCTCAACGAGCTTAACCGTGAGCTGGCACATCGTCGCATGGAGCTGCAGCGTCAAAACGAGCTGCTCGCCGCCGACTACGACCTTAAGACGCATTTGGCAGATCAAGAGGCCGAGACCTTGCTGGTCCAAGACGTGGACCAGGCGATTGCCCGCGCGCTCGAAGGGATGTACGACCTGCTGAGCTCGCTGCCGCCGTTGACCGACGAGGCGTCTTCGCACGAGCGTTACCGCATGCTGCAGCGCGCAAAGATGCTCGTCGCCTATTGCAAGCGCAAGGGGTCGCTCACGTTGGCACAGCATGGGGAGAGCGGTTTTGATCGCGACCGCATTCAGCTCATTGCCAACGAGCTTGCAAGCGACCTGCGCACCATCGATGTCGATTGCGCCTCGATTATCGCCATACGGCGCCCGATGCATGCCAGTACGGTAAGCGCCCTGTACGACTGCGTGTATGACTTTGCGTTTTTTGCCTACACCACCGACCATCCGGCGCTTATGTATCACTTGGGCGACCATGACCGATGCAGTGTCGAGCTGCGCGCCACGCTTTTTTCCAACGACGAAGAAGATCTTTCGCAGACGCCCGCTGCGCAAGAGCTCGAAAGCGCTCTGCAAGGGCGCAACGTGGCATACCGCCTTGAGGGCGAGCCCGGCCAGCTGCGCATGATCGTCTTGATGCCGAGGGCGGGTGAGTGACGATGACGATTTCGCTCATCCTTCCCCAAATCGTTGCGCTCGATGTTGTCTTTGCCCTGGCTGCGTGTCTGCAGACGATCCACGTCCCGCTCATCGCATCGCGCCGCTCGTCCTATAACCGTAAGGTGGTTTGCGCCTACGAGGCGAGCCTCGTGCTTCACCTGATGATTTCGGCGCTCATCTTATTCGCGTCGTCTGGCTCGTATCTGGTGGCGCCGCTTGACGTTTGCGCTAGGGCAATGGGCGGAGTGCTGTGGCTCAATGCCGCGATCTTTGCCTATGGCGTGACGCTTATGGTGCACTATCGTCGCCTCGTCATGCTGCCCGAACTGTTGCTCGTTGCCGCCGTGACACCGCCGGTGGTTTTTGCCATGGGCTCGGCGTGGACCGTTGTCCTTATCGCAGAGGGAGCGTTCTTCCTGTTCCGCTCCATCGCGGCGCTCTTGATGGATATCCGCAACCGCCAGGAGGATATCACCGCGTTTTCGACGATCGAAACCATCAACGTGATTCCCGTGGGCATCCTGTATCTGGACTCGAGGGGCCGTCCACTGCTCATGAACCGCTGCATGCGCAAAAACCTGGTGGAGTTTCATATGCCCACCGACCTAGGCGATATGAGCGGTACATGGAACGACCTGCGTAAACTCAGCATGCAAATGCCCGAAAGCAGCCAGAACCGCGTGCGCATTAATCTGGACCGCTTTGGTGAGGCGCGCGTTGTGGTCGAGGTTTCTCCCGCCGAGATTCGCTTGTTTGTGCACGATGACGTTATGGTTTCGGGCCGCCTCTTCGAGCGCATTATCGGCCTGGATGTAACAGAGTATGCGCATGCTCATGATCGCCTGGCGCAAGCCAACCACCTGCTTGAACTTGCGGGCCAAGAGCTCCAAGCCCAGATCGAAGAAGTCAAAAAAGTTGCTGACAATGCGGCCTATCTGCGTATGCGCGCTCGCGTGCACGACGTGATCGGGCAGCGTCTGTCCATCCTCCATCGTTATTTGGAGGAGGGGCGCCTGGATGACGAGTCACTCGAGCAGATCGACCCGCTGCTGCGCTCAATCGCTGCCGATCTGCGCAGCGGGGGCGACACCGAACCGGCAGAGCAACTGGGCGATATCGTCCATGCCTTTGGCCTGGTGAGCGTGCAGATCGATGTGGAGGGCGAGCTGCCAAGCGACGCGCGTGTCGCCGCAGCCTTTCTGCAGATTATCCGCGAGGCCTCGACCAATGCCACCAAGCATGCACAGGCCCATCAGGTCCATGTGCGCCTGCGGCAGGAGACGTCGGAAGACGGCGCTGTTGCGCGGATGGTCGTTTCTAACGACGGCGCGCCCGCACCCGTATCGTATCGCGAGGGAACGGGTATCCCTGGTATGAGGCATGTCGCACAGAATCTGGGCGGCAGCCTGGAAGTCCACACCGCCCCGCCCTTTACGCTTGCGGTGTCCATCCCGCTCGCCTCCAATGCCACGGTCCAAAGGAGAAGCTCATGATCCGCGTGTTAATCGTCGAAGACCAGGCTATCTTGCGCGAGAGCCTCGCGCGCTCCGTCGGTGACCAGCCCGACATGACCGTTGTCGCCGCGATCGCCGACGCCTCGGATGCCTTGGACGTTGTACTCAAGGAGCGTCCGGACATGATACTGATGGATGTGTGCACCGAGCACGATTCCAACGGCATCGTGGCGGCGGCGCGCATTAAAGAACAACTGCCCGAGTGCCGCGTCATTATCATGACGGGTATGCCCGAGATCACCTTTGTGGACCAGGCACGCGAGGCGGGCGTCGACAGCTTTGTGTATAAGAACGTCGGTATCGACGAGCTATTCGCCGTGATGCGCTCCACGCTGGCGGGTTACTGCACGTTTCCCAAGCCGCCCGAGAGCATCTTCTCGGGCACGGCGGCCCTCGACGATGTCGAGCTATCGATCTTGCGCCTTGCCTGCGAGGGCAAGAGCCGCCGCGAAATCGCGGCCGAGCTGTTTATGAGCGAGGGCACCATCAAACGCCGCATCTCGGAGATCCTCAACAAGACCGGCTACGACAACATCATGCGCCTGGCCGTGCACGCGGTAACGGAGGGCAGCATCGTTCCCAACATGGAGCGCTAACGCTCGTTACGCATCGGCATAAAAGCGGCGGGGCCGCAGGATCATTTCCTGCGGCCCCGCCTGACATGTGCGCGGATGTGTCCGCCAATCCGCGGCTATCGGTGTCCGCCGTTACGCGATGGTTGCGCTGTAGGAGGCGACGTCCTCGTAGGAATCGGTCAGGTAGGCGTCGATGCCGATGGTCGTGTTGACCAGGTCGTCAAGACTGTCAAGTTCGCCGCTCGAGAACGTGAATTCCTCGGTGGCGCTGGTGCCGGGCATCAGGTTAGCCGAGAACCAGGGTTCCTTCATGGTGCCGTTGACGTTGGTCTTGCCGGAAGGAGCGTAGAAGGTCAGGTCCTTGTCGCTCTTGTTGGTGATGTTGACGACAAAGCCGATGTCGCCCCAGTCGTCCTTGAACTTCTCGGTGATGGTGATGGTGCACAGATCGTCATCGGCGACGGTGACGGCGGGGGAGATTTCGACGTTCTGGACATCGTCGTCTTCGACGGCCTCATCGATCTCCTCTTCCTTCTCGGCCGCCTCGCGATCCTTCTTCACCGTACCGGACAGGTCCTTGTCGGACTTGGTAAAGACAAGATTGCCGTCATCTTCTTCGAGGATGAGTTTGCCGTCCTTGAGCTTCATGTCGTGCGACTCATCTTCGGCGGTGATGGTTACGGTGGTGGCGTCCTTTGCCTCCCATTTAAGGTCGACGACTTCAAGGAACAGGTCGAGGGCGCCTGTACCGTCCTCATCGAGAATCAGGACGCAGTGGACACCCCAATCCTCGAGCATCTTCATGTACTCATCGGTCAGCTCTTCGCCATCCACGGTTCCACCCGAGAGTTCCCAGCTGCCGACGAAGTTGGCCTTGGGGTCTTTGCCGCCGCCGCTGCAGCCCGTCAGGGCAAAGGCGAGCGCCAGGACGCATGTCAGAAATGCGAGTACGGACTTTTTGAACGTTGTCTTCATGGTGTCCTCCTTTATCGAACGAAACCCATAGAAGCAAATGCGGGGGTGGCGGATCCCCCGCCAATTACCAGATAGAGGGGCTAGGGCCGGGGCGTTCCGCAGTTGCTGCAGAACTTGCCGCCGTTTTCGCTGCCGCAGTTGGGGCAGAACCACTTGGCCGGTGCCGGGGCGGGTGCGGGACTGCCGCACTCGGAGCAGAACTTGCCGGTGTTGGTGGCGCCGCAGCTGCAGGTCCATGCGCCGGCCGCAGGTGCGGCGGTGGGTGCCGGTGCGGGAGTCGGAGCCGGCTGCGGGGCAGCCTGCTGCTGTGCCTGACCGGCGGCGAACAGCTGGCTAGCGTTCATGCCGCCCATGCCACCTGCCATGCCCATGCCCATAAAGCCTGCCATCGCGCCGTTGGGGTTGGCGGCTGCCGCGCGCATTGCGTCGCTCTGGGCGCTGGCAATGTTGGCGGCTGCCATGGTGGGATCGCGCATGACCGCGGCTTTCTGCAGGTCCTTGATCATCTGCTCGTCTTCTAGCGAGGCGGCGATGGAGTTGACGCCAAAGCTCACAATCTCGACACCACGCAGGTCGCGCCAGTCGGCAGAGAGGACCTCGTTGAGCGCGCGGGCGAGCTCGGTGGTGTGGCCGGGGATGGCGCTGTAGCGGATGCCCATCTCCGAGATCTTGGCAAAGGCGGGCTGCAGGGCGGTGAGCAGCTCGGACTTAAGCTGGCTGTCGATCTTGTCGCGCGTGTAGCTATCGGTCACGTTGCCGCATACGTTGGTGTAGAACAGCAGCGGGTTGGTGATGCGGTACGAATACTCGCCGTTGCAGCGCACGGAGATGTCGACGTCCAGGCCAATGTTGTTATCGACCACGCGGAAGGGCACGGGCGAGGCGGTGCCGTACTTGTTGCCGATGATCTCCTTGGTGTTGATGAAGTAGACGCGCTGGTCCTTGCCCGCGTCGCCGCCAAAGGTAAAGCGGCTGCCGATATTGGCGAAGGTCTCCTTGATGGAATCGCCCAGGTTGCCGCTAAAGACGCTCGGCTCGCTGCCGGTATCGAAGACAAACTCACCGGGCTCCAGCGCGACTTCGATGATCTTGCCGTTTTGCACCACGAGCATGCCTTGTCCGTCGTTGACGGCGATGACCGAGCCGTTGGAGATGACGTTGTCCTCGCCGCGCGTGTTGGAGCTGCGGCCACCGGTACGTTTGCTGCCCTTGCAGGCCAAGACGTCAGCAGGCATCGATTCGCAGTAGATAAATTCCTTCCACTGGTCGGCCATGACGCCGCCGGCAGCTCCCAATCCAGCTTTCAAGAGTCCCATGGTGATCTTCCTTTCTCGTCAAAGGCCGGGTGGTATTGGTTGGATTGCTTAGTCGTCCTTGTCGTCTTTCATGACAACGGTGGTCTCGGTGTGGCTGAAGGTGTCGTGCTTCTCGGTCAGGTCGAGCTCGCCACAATACTCATCGGCACAGGTTGCTTCGTTGGCCGTCTTGAGCTGGCCTACCAGTAACACGTCTCCGATAATCACGATGATCAGCGGCGCGATGATATTGATGAGGATGCCCTCGATATCAAAGGTGAGGTAATCCGGATCGAAGGCGTATTCCCCCATAAAGAGAATCAGGGAGAGGATAAATCCGATCATAAAGAACAGCACCGAGGCGATGACGAGCTTGGGCTTGGAGCAGGGGAGCTCGCCGACCAAGCGACCGGTCTGGCCGTTCATGGCAAACAGGTAGCTCTTGCCGTTCCACGAGGTGGAGAGCATCCAGACGGGGAACAGGGCGTAGTCGCTGTCTTCCCAGGTGTAGTCGAGCTGCTTGCTTTCGACCGTGGCATCGTCGTATTCGTCGACGACGGTCTCGCGCAGGGCCGAGATTGTGCTTTCTTCCATACGGCGCTCGGCGCGCGCCTTGCAGGTCTCGCAGTCCTCGTCGTAACGGTTGGCGATGTAGCCGGGCATATATGCGACCGAGAACGGACGCAGTGCGTCGTAGTCAAACGGCTCGATGGCGTCCATGTGGCCGTCGGGCATCTTGGATGATCCGTCGACGGGCACGCGCTTAAACGAGATATTGCCCTTGCGATAAGCATCGTAGTGGTCGGTGGTCGTGACGGTGCGATCGGATTCCTCGGTCACGGTCTCGTTGGTCGCGTCAAAGTATACTTCGCCGTCAACGCGGGCGCCGTAGAGCCAAAACGGCACGTAGACACCTTGGACCTCGTCGATGTGGTTGCCGGTGACAAAGCTCTTGGGCAGCAGGATCTTGCCCTTGTAGTGCTCCTTGAGTGCGGTCATGACATCGTCGCGTCCGAGTTTAAACGGAATCACCAGGTCGGGCGAGAAGTCGCCAGAGAGCTGGCCGGGCGCCACGGCGGAGTTGCCGCAGTACGGGCAGGTGGTGACGGCGACGGTGCCGTCGGACACGAGCTCGGCGCCGCACGACGAGCAGATGTAGCCGGCGTTTTGGGCGAGTTCCTGCACCGCGTCGTCGGCGACGGGCTTGGGCGTTGCGGCTGCTGCATCGGCTTTGGCATCTGCCTTGTCCTGGCGCTCGCGATAGAGGGCCTCGACTTCTTCGACTTCAAAACGAGAATCGCAGTAGTCGCAGACGAGCTTTTGCTCGGCACTGGCAAAGTGAAGGGGGCCGCCACACGCGGGGCATTGATAGTTGATGCTCTCAAAGGCCATGATCGGTCCTTTCGCTGCCGGAGGCTATGCGCCGATGGCGCCGCCGCAGTATTCGCAGCGCCCGCTGGCATCGGGAATGGTGGTGGCTCCGCAGAAGGGGCAGGTCACCGCGGTCTTGGGGGCTTTGGCGGCCACGACGCTGTCGCGCGTCTCCTGGCGCAGCTGCACCAGCGCATCGCGGACTTCGGTTGCCTGGCGCTTGGCCTCGCGATATTCGATGGAGCCGCGCTGATCGATGGTGGAGTCGTTCACGCGCAGGTTGATCTCGGTAAAGTACGGCGTGTTGACGTGGATGGTCAGATTAAAGTCGTAATCCAGGTCGTAGCGCGGCGGGTTGTAGCTCTCGCGCTCGCCGTCCTTGGTCTCGCGATAGATCTCGGTGCGTTGCTCGTCGATATCCATATCGCAGCCGAGTACCTGCGAGAACTCGATGATGTCGGGATTGGCGTCGCGCCAGCGGCTCTGCGAAGTGATGATCAGCAGGCCCGCGTCCTCATCGAGCATAATATTGGTGCGCCCGGCAGAAAGCGTGCGCGTGGGGTTGAACGAAGACAGGCGTTCGGCGTTGGCCTCGCGGTAGGCGAGTTGCTCACGGATATCGTCCGCGGTGCTGGAGCGATAGCCGTGAAAGTAGGGGGAGAGCTTGCCGGCGCACTCTTTGCACAGGTAGCCTTCATTGATTTTTGTCTTACCTAGAAGTCCCAGCTCGGTACCGCAAATCGCGCACTCTTTCTTCTCGAACATCTTGTCAAAGAAGCCCATGGCTGCCTCCCATCAACAGGTAGCGTGTGTCACTTTTGATGATGGGGGAGTGTGCGATTCTTCGCGATACCCAGACGGCTCAAGGAGTCTCCACAACTGGGACACATGGCCCATTTTTGACTAGTCGTTGGGGACGTTCTCAAACGACTAGTCGCGGGGGACACTCTTCGGCCACTCATTGGGGACGTACTTAAATGAGTGGTAGTTGGAGACACTCCTGGCCGAGCTAGAGATCGCGCGCGTCCCTTCTGGTCCATGCGGCTCAAAATCGCGGCGTGATGTGGACGGCTGGGGTCGAATTGGCAACATTTCGAGCCTGGCTTCGATATTGAGACTGGTTCTTTATTAAAATAGATTTCCAGACAATTGAGCGGCTGGGGGGTTAACCATGAGGGGCATGAGAGACACAACCGCATATTTGCGTCGGGTCATTCGGGAGATTATATGCCTGGCGCTGTTCTTCTTCACGTTTTTGGCGTGCGAGTATCTCTTTGATGTACGCATGGCCGAGTTCGTGCCATCGAGTGAGGTCGTCATCTACGAGAGCATCGTTGTCGGCGCGAGCGTGATTGGCTTTTTCGTGCGCCCATTTCTGTACTATCGCCTTCCCCAGACGATCGATGCGACGAGCGATATTACAGGCGTGCTGTTGGTATCGGCGTTGCTGCTGATGATTACGGCAGTGCGGTTTGAGGTAGTAATTGCCGGCGGCCTGGTGGCGTGCTGCGCCCTGGGCTATTGCGGATCGACCGCCCATGCCAATCTTGCGCGGCGTTTTGCGCAGACGCCCTGCCTGGCGCGCGCCGCCGCACTTTCCTATGCCATGGGCGTTCTGGTACAGGTGATCAACCACATGGTGATGCCTGTCGGTATTCCTCAGCAGGCTGTTCTGGTCGTCTGTGCCATCGCGCAGGTGGCGTTGCTCCACGGTGCCCGACGCGCCAAGCTGCGCGACGAGTCCGACCCCAACTTTGAACCCAGTGCTGCCGGGCTTTCGGTAGATGCTCTGGAATATGGCGCCAAGTGGCATGACGATCCCGAGGCAAAGGCGGCATTCCGTCGCGCCGTAGTTCGCCTGACCGTGGCGACGGCGTATCTTTCCAGCGTATTCGCCGCTCTCAACGCGGGCTTCACGACCTTGCATGCTGTCGGAGCCGTCGATTTGGGCGATTGGCCGCGCCTGCTGCTTGTCGTGAGCTCGTTGGTCGCTGGCGCACTATTTGACCTGCACGGCCGCTCGTATATGAATATCGGCATGACATGTGCCGCCATACTGTCCACGCTTTCGTTCTTTATGCTCATCGTCGACGGCAATGGTGGCAACGAGCTCGCTGCCACGATCATTTTTTATCTGGGCTCGGGCTTTTTCGTGGTGTTCTTTACCACAAAATATGCCGCCGTCTCGCTCTATGCGCGCTGGTCATATTTTTGGCCGTGCATGGGTCGCGTCGTCAACAACGTGTGCTCGATGTTCGTGACGGCGCCGGCGGTGGCGATTATCTCGAGTCAAAACGTGCTGGCTGCGGTCGGTGCGGCGCTCGTGATGTTTGTGGGCATTGCGATTACGCTGCTGGGGCAGTTGGGGCAAAGAGCCGATGATGCCGTGATGCAGGATGGCCTGCCGCTTGCCACCGACGATCTTGGTGGGGATCTTGCGCCCACATGCTTCGACCCCGAGCCCGTGGAGGCAGCGGAGCTCACGTCCGATGAACGCGCCGATGCTTTCGTCGCCACCTTTGGGCTTACAGAGCGCGAGCGCGATATTCTTGAGGTCTTGGTCGCTTCGGACCAGAGCGTTCAGGACATCGCCACAACGCTCTTCCTTTCGCGCTCCACGCTCTATCGCCACATTTCCTCAATCAACAAGAAGACCGATACCGCCTCGCGTGTGGCCCTTATCAACTTCTTCTGGTCCTGGACGCCCAAGGACTAGCTAATCCTCCAATAAGTTGCGGTGGAATAGTCCCTAAATTAAAGTCACGAGGCTTTAAACAGGAACTATTTCACCGCAATTGCTGAGGGGATAGATTGCGGCGGCGGCAGAGGCAACGGCAGTGGCAGGGGCGCTGGCAGCTGTGGTAGTGGCAACGGCAGCTGGCAGGGTGTTTTCCGTCTACTTGCTACAGCAGCTCGCCGTGGCGGGCAATGTAGCGGCGCTTTGCCAGCTGGGTGAGCGCGATGTAGGCAGAGACGATGCCGATGAGCAGCGCGAAGAAGCTCGTCGGCAGCGGCATGAGGCCCAGTGCATCGGCGATGGGGCTTGCCGGCAGCCAGGTGACGAGCGCCAGGCCCAGTACGGTGAGAACGCACAGTGTGGGCGCGGCGTGGTCGCGCGGGCTCGGCAGATGCGGGGAACGCAGCATGTGGACCACGAGTGTCTGCGACCACATGGACTCGACAAACCAGCCGCTCTGGAAGAGCGCAGCAAAGGTCGCCATACCCGCGACGTCGCCCGCGGCGGCAAGCTCGGACCAGCTTGCGTCCACGGCGGCGGGGCACACGACAAAGAAGAGCGCGGCGAAGGTCACGATGTCAAACAGCGAGCTCACGGGGCCCAGCTCGAGCGTAAAGCCCTTGATGGACGCGGCGTCCCAGGCACGCGGGCGGGCAGTCCAGGCGTCATCGACGGTGTCCCACGGCAGTGCGATGCACACGATCTCGTAGACCAGCGACAGCAGTACCAGCTGCAGGGCGCTCATGGGCAAAAACGGCAAGAACAGGCTCGCGACGGTCACGGACAGCACATTGCCAAAGTTGGAGCTCACCGTGGTCTTGAGGTACTTGAGCAGGTTGCCGTAAGTGCGGCGGCCTTCGATGATGCCGCGCTCGAGCACGCCCAGGTCCTTCTGAAGCAAGATGATATCGGCGGATTCCTTGGCAATATCGACGGCCGAATCGACCGAGATGCCGCAATCGCTTGCACGCATGGCGGCGGCGTCGTTGATGCCGTCGCCCATAAAGCCCACGGTGTGGCCGAGCATCTCGCGCATGACACGTACCAGGCGCGCCTTCTGCAGCGGCGAGAGCTTGGCGAAGAGGTGGGTTTTCTCGGCGCGCTCGGCAAGTTCGGCGTCATCGAGCGCATCGATCTCGGAGCCGAGCAAGACGTTGCTCGCATCGATACCAATCTGCTCGCAGACGGTGGCGGCGACGCGGTCGTTGTCGCCGGTTAGGACCTTGACCGCCACGCCCTTGGCCTCGAGGGTGGCGACGGCGCCCGCAGCACTTGCTTTGGGCGGATCGAGGAAGGCCAAAAAGCCCATCAGCACCATGTCGCACTCGTCGGCGATGCCAAACTCGCCCACGCAGCGCGGATTGGTCTTCTGCGCCACAGCAATTACGCGTAGGCCCTCGGCGTTAAGTCTGGCGACCTGCTTGCGAATCTGGGCGAGCTTGTCTTTGGTGAGCGGCTGAGCGATGCCATCGACCTCGACAAAGGAGCAGATCTCGAGCATTTCCTCGGCAGCTCCCTTGGTAACCATCTGGGTTTTGCCCTGGGCGTCGGCTACAACTACGCTCAGGCGACGGCGCGAGAAATCGAAGGGCACCTCGTCGACCTTGGTATAGCGGTCGCGCAGGCTCTGGCCCAGCATGGAATCGGGTGCGACGGTCGAGGGTGTCACATCGGCACGGTCGATTACGGCCAGGTCGATAAGGTTCTTGAGGCCGGTCTGGAAGAAGCTGTTCAAAAACGCATGGCGCAGCACACGCGTGTCCTCGTCGCCATCGGTGTTGAGGTAGCGCTCGAGCACGATGCGGTCTTCGGTGAGGGTGCCGGTCTTGTCACAGCACAGGACGTCCATGGCACCCAGGTTTTGGATCGCCGGCAGTTCTTTGACGATAACCTGGCGACGGGCGAGGTCCTTGGCGCCCTGCGACAGGCTCGTGGTCACGATGACGGGGAGCATCTGCGGCGTAATGCCCACGGCTACGCTCGTGGCGAACAGCAGCGCGTCGATGACGTTGCCCTTGGTGGCGGCGTTGATGGCAAAGACGGCCGGCGCCATAGCGAGCATGAGGCGTACGAGCAACATGGAGACGCTCGAGACGCCGCGGTCAAACGCGCTCTTCTCGCCGCGCCCGTTGAGCATCTTGGCGATACCGCCCAGGTAGGTGTCCGAACCGGTGGCAACGACAAGCGCCATGGCAGCGCCGTTTTGCACGGAGGTGCCGGTAAAGACGATGTTCTTGCAGGCAGAGAGCGGCAGCGCGGAGCCGTCGGCGCCCTCGACGACGGTGATGGCAGCGGTCTTCTCGACGGCCTCGCTCTCGCCGGTGAGTGCGGATTCGATGACAAACAGGTCGCGCGCGGTGATGATGCGGGCATCGGCTGGAACCATATCGCCGGCAGAGAGGCGGATCACATCGCCGGGGACGAGCTCGTCAAAGGGGATCTCGACGCGCTCGCCGTCGCGCAGGGCGGTGCAAGTGTTGGAGACCAGGTCCTTGAGGGCCTCTGCCGCATTGCCGCTGCGGGCTTCCTGGATAAACTTCATGCCGCCCGATACCAGCAGCATGATGCCGATGACGATGACCGTGGAGGGGTCGCGCTGCGGCTCGGGCACGGCGAGCACGTCGATGTAGAGCGAGACCAGCGCGAGCGCGGCGAGGATGCCGGCGAAGGGATCGATGAAGGCGTCGGCGATGCGGCGGGCGAGCGTCTTGGTCGGTGTCTCGATGGTGTTGGGGCCGGAGGCGTCCAGGCGCTCGGTTGCCTGCTCGGCGGTGAGGCCGTTTGCCGTGGCGTCAAGCAGTACGAGGGCGTCCTCGGCGCTATGGGTGGCGGCGAATATGGTGTTCTTGGACAGGCCGGTATGAGCGGCAGGGCGCGCCGTGCGGCGGCGCTTGGAGATGGCTTCGAGTACCGTGGCGGTTTTGAGCATCAGCATAGGGTCCTCCTTGTTGAAGGGAGTTAGCGTACGTGTCGTATTTGCTTCAAAAAACCTAGATGTCGCTCACGTCAAGCACTTGAGCCCACAAAGGGTGCAGCGCGCCTTTGTGGTGGTTTTGGCGATCTGCCGGTGGCGTTTATGCGTGTGCGGAGTCCTCGCGGCGTGCCGAGGGCGACATGCAGGTTTTTCGACTAGGACTGCCTTCCATGGCACACCTCCTAAAGGCCGAGCGCAGCGCGCTTTGGGTGTCTCGTACCCCTTTTAATCCGCCCGTATTTTTGATGAGGGGGTTTGCCATGTCAACCCCATTGTTCGGAAAACCATTCCCCCTGACAAAGCCTTTACAGAATGCCGTGGCTCCAAAGCACGCCCACATCGACGCCTCGCCTGCGCTAAACTGAAGAGCACGTACGCAATTACGAGAGGAGCCCGCATGGAGGCTTACAAGCAAGAGTTCATCAAGTTTATGGTTGAGTCCGACGTTCTTAAGTTCGGCAGCTTTACGCTCAAGAGCGGCCGTCAGTCCCCGTTCTTTATGAACGCCGGCGCTTACGTGACGGGCTATCAGCTCAAGAAGCTGGGCGAGTATTACGCCCAGGCCATCCACGATAACTTTGGCGACGACTTTGACGTCCTGTTTGGGCCGGCCTACAAGGGTATTCCGCTGGCTGTTGTTACCGCAATTGCCTACCACGAGCTGTACGGCAAGGAGGTCAAGTACTGCTGCGACCGCAAGGAGGCCAAGGACCACGGTGCCGATAAGGGCAACCTGCTGGGTTATGAGCCCGAGGACGGCGACCGCGTGGTCATGGTCGAGGACGTTACCACCAGCGGCAAGTCCATCGACGAGACCTATCCCAAGGTCAAGGCTGCTGCCGATGTCGAGATCAAGGGCCTGATCGTGTCCCTCAACCGCATGGAGGTCGGCAAGGGTGGCGTGACCACCGCGCAGAAGGAGATCGAGGCCAAGTACGGTTTCCCCGTCGCGAGCATCGTTTCCATGGCCGAGGTCGTCGAGACCCTCTACAACCACGAGATCGACGGCAAGGTCGTTATCGATGACGAGCTCAAGACCGCCATCGACGCCTACTACGAGCAGTACGGAGCACGGGAGTAGTTACGCCGTTCTGCCGAACGGCGTAACGGCTCGACGCTGCGCGCCGCCCAGGGCGACAATTTGTCATTCAAAAGGCGAGGCATGACCAGAAGGTCAATGCCTCGCCTTTTTCATGCCAACTTGTTCGCCCTGGACGGCGCTCGCTGTCCGTCCTCTACCTGTGGCGTTGCCTTGCTCCGGATGCGGCAAAATGCGGTCCGTTCGCTGTCGTTGCCAAGGCATCGGCGTTGCCGGACTAGTCATCGGGGACGTTCATAAATGACTACTCAGGAATGAGCGTGGATAATCTCCCGTTTTTGGCCTGTGTGCGGGCTCAAAGTGGGAGATTATCCGCGCTCGCTTTAATTTGGCTGGGCTGCGATGCCTATCTAATCGGCTCGGCGTCTTCCCTGAGAATCGAAAGATGCTCTTCATACCCGTACTGCCGGTATCTCTGTCTTGACTCGTCGAGCGGACGGAGGATACCCAATTCTTCAAATGATTTGACGAGCGAGCTCGCGGTACTCCTGCCGATATCGAGTTGGGCAGCGATGAATGCGGTGTCGACGATGGGGTGCTCTTCAAGAATGCCCAACAGCCTTTGCCCGTTTGCAGCAGTCCTTCCGAGATTTTCGGTAATGGTTGCTGTGGAACGGTTATGGAGGTCAACAAGGTTTTTTAAAGACCCTACCGAGTCCTTCGCACTCTCGAGAAGACTGTTGCAGAAAAACTCTATCCATTCCTCGTAAGTGCCTCTCTCCCTTACGGATGTGAGTTGCCGGTAGTACTCGCTTCGATTTTTCTTGAACTGGAACGATGGATAGAACAAGCAAGAATGAAGAACGCCATCATTGATGAGCATAAGTGTAATGAGAAGCCTGCCCAGGCGACCGTTTCCGTCTAGGAATGGATGGGCAGTTTCAAATTGGTAATGGACGAGCGCCGCCCGCACAATCGGATCCATTTCGACTTGAGGCTCATTGATAAAGCGTTCGAGGTCCTGGAGCGTGTTGCTCAAATCTTCAATGTTTGGAGGGACAAACGATGCGGTTGCAATGGTGCAGCCTGAGGGGCCAATCCAGTTTTGTGAGGAGCGCAGCTCGCCTGGATTCTTCTCCGTTCCGCGCACTCCGTCCAGCAGGACCGCATGAACTTGCCTAAGAAGTCTCGTGCACAAGGGCATCTTTTTGAGCAGTTCTACGCCGCGGTCGACAGCACGGACGTAATTCACGACGTCTGCGACATCTTTATGATGGAGTTGTGTTTGCGATGGACTAAGTAGGTCGTCAAACGTGCACTGGGTTCCCTCAATTTGCGAAGAAAGGAGTGCTTCTTTGCGCACGTACATTGTCAGATACATGTCGGCGTTGGGAACAAAGTAGAGCATGCCTTCAAGCTCTCCAAGCATTCGTGAGCATGCGGAAAGCGTGCGATAGGTTTCCTCGGTGAGGTTTAGCTGCCTCAATGATTGCAAGGGCGTTGGAAAAAACGAATAGTAAGCCAATTTCCCCGATAGATTATTGCGGAGCGTTCCCTGGCCGTTCTCCTCGATTTGCATCGCGCCCTCCATATCTTTAGTGCCGGAAACTCGTTATTAGGCCAATCATATCAATTCTAATAACGAGTTTAAGGATTAAATAGTTATTAGAATTGATGTAAACAATCTAATGATGAGAAGTCGTTATTACTTGACCATGGAGCTCGGCTTGGTACAAGAGGGGTTATCCAAAATGAGAGCGGATAATCTCCCGTTTTTGGCTCGGTGACGGCCTCAAAGTGGGAGATTATCCACGCTCGTTAGTTAAGCGTCCGAAAATCCACACTCGCCAAACCTACCAAAAAGGGACAGGTTTATTTTGGCACGTTTCGGTCGGTATCAGGAAGTGTCAGGGACGGGGCGGCGGCAGGACTCGAGAGCGAAAAGAAGTATCGGGTTTGGTGCGCCCGCGTCTGCCCGTCCCGTGCGCAGACGATACTCGGCTTATCGACCCGCGATGCAAAGGAGACGCTCATCCCACGAGCACTACCGGGAAGGGCTCGCGATTCGAGTCCCCACCTTAGCATTTGAACCATTTGGCACTATAATTACCGTAGGCATGCGCACAACGTTGCGCTTAATCAAGAGGAGAAAACGTATGGGTCTGTTTGACATGTTCAAGAAGAAGGCTGAGCCCGCGGCTGCCGCTGCTCCGGCCTCCATCTCTGCTTCTGCTGGCGCCGACGTGCTGTGCTCGCCCGTCAAGGGCAAGGTCATCAAGATGGCTGACGTGCCCGATCCCGTCTTTGGCGGCGAGGTCCTGGGCAAGGGCTGCGCCGTGTGGCCCGAGGATGATCTGGTCTACGCTCCCTGCGACGGTAAGGTGACTGTCACCATGGGTCACGCCGTGGGTCTGCAGTCCGATAGCGGCATCGAGGTTCTGGTGCACGTTGGCGTCGATACCGTCAACATGAACGGCGACGGCTTCGAGGGCTTCGTCAAGGCCGACGACGTTGTGAAGGCTGGCCAGCCCATTCTCAAGATCGACCGCGCCAAGATCGCTGCTGCCGGTTACAAGGACTGCGTCGTCGTGGCCGTGTCCAACACCGCCGAGTTTGCCGATGTCGAACTCGCCGTCGAGGCCGACTCCGCTGTCGCCGCCGGTGACGCCATCGTTAAGGTCGTCCGCAAGTAAACTGCGGCATCCAAAGGATGTGCAAGGGTGGTCGGGTTTTCCGGCCACCTTTTTTATTGCACCGCGGGGAAGCGTTTTATTGCACGTTTGGCGGGTTTGCAAACCGTTCGGACGCTAAAACGAACCGACCGCGCCTTCGCGTTGCCGAGGGTGTTCATAAGTGGATAGTATGGGCTTACTTATTACAACGTGTGCCGCGTCCGGGAAGCGCGGTGCCGCTCATTGGGAGGAACAACATGAAAAAGAAGCTGCTGCTTGCGCCCCTCATGGCCGTCTTGGTTGCATGCGTGGTCGTGCTTTCCGGTTGCGGAGGCCCTTCGGTTGAGGAACTCATCACCGAGGATCTTACGACGCAGTTTGACGAGGTCAAGAACGGTGGCGACGACTTCCTCTCTGGTCTGGAGGAGGCTTCGGGCGACGAGTTCGAGCAGCTGGGTATCGATCCCAAGGAGTATGCCAAGACCTATCTCGAAGGCTTTGACTACAAGATCGGCGACGTGACGGTCGACGAGGACAAGGGTGTCGCGACCGCCGAGGTCTCCATCACCTGCAAGTCCATGAACAAGATCGTCGAGGACTTCTCCACCCAGTATCAGGAGAAGGTCGCCGCGCTTGATACGGTTCCTTCCGATGACGAGCTGTATAAGATGGCCGGTCAGGTTATGGTCGATGTGACCAAGGCCACCGAGCCCAGGAAGACCACGGTTATCTTCAAGTACACCTGCAACGACGACGGCGAGTGGTCTGCCGACGACTCCGTCAACTCCGAGATGATGGATGCAATGCTGAGCTAGGGGGTTACGGCGTTTTACCAAACGCCGTAACTGCTCGACGCTGCAAGCCCGCCAGAGCGGCAATCTGCCTTTCAACTTCGGCGGCATGACCAAAAGGTCAATGCCGCCTTGTTTCAAGGCACCTTGCTCGCTCTGGCGGGCTTTCGCTGTCGTTGCCAAAACAACGTCGTTCCCTTGGCTGGCTTAAAGTGGCGCTTGTACCTGTGGCGTTGCCATCGCTGCCGAAGGCGGCAGCTGGGGACGTTCCTTTTCTGCCGGCAGTTGGGGACACTCCTTGTGCCGGCGTTGCATCGAGTGCTTGGGAAACCGCGACCCGGTTTTTGGCCGAATAGTGGGTCGCATTTTCCGAATGGGGTGGGTTGCGGAAAGTGCGACCCGGAATATTGCTCTGAAACGGGATGCGGTTTCCCTGATGCGCCTCAAACGGAAAGCGCATCCCATTCCGGAGCTCCAAAACGGGATGCGCTTTCCGCGCGGAAGAATTGTCGCAGCTGCGTTAAGCAGTGTCGCTCGTTACTCGCCCAGAATCAGCGCCGCGAGCTCTGCCTGGCTATCCACCACGTAGTCGGCGCCGGCGGCTTCCAGCTCTGCGCGGCCGCGGAAGCCCCAGCTGACGCCCGCGCTCTTAAGGCCGGCGTTGTGGCCGGTCAGGATATCGACATTGGAATCGCCCACATAGAGCGTGGTCGACGGATCGGCGCCTAACTCTTTCATCACATGCAGCGTAACAGGCGCCTCGGGCTTGGGGGGAAACGCATCGACGCGGCCCTGCACCAGCGCAAAGCGCTCGGAACCAAAATACTTCTCGATAAGCGGAGCGGCCGAGACGTGGTCCTTGTTGGTGAGCACGGCAAGCTGCACGCCCGCGGCGCGCAGGCGGTCGAGCATCTCGATCGTACCGGCATAGGGGGCGGTGTGGTCCTCCTTGTGCTCTCCGTAATAAGCCCTAAACTCGGCAAGCGTCTGCTCAAACATGCGGCCGTCGCCCGCATACTCGGCAGGCATAAAGCGTTCGACCAGCTTGAGCATGCCGTTTCCCACCTTGTAGCGGTACTCGTCTACGGCAAACGTGGGCCAGCCGTGCATCTCGCAGGTATGGTTGCCGGCGGCCGCCAGGTCCTCGAGCGTGTTGAGGATGGTGCCGTCCAGGTCAAAGATCACATGAGAAAAAGCTGCTGCCATGAAAGCTCCCGTCATTGGGTTTCAAAACGCACCCCATAATACTGGGCTTCCGCGTTGGGCGTGCTTGGAATCTGAACATCTCCAGGGATATCAGGTCACATCGCGCCGACCGTGCGGTTCCACCCTAGCAAATCCTCGGCAGCTGCTCTCCTACGAGCATGTCGAGGATACGGGTCGAGCCCCAGCCGGTGCGTACGCGCACGGCGGGACGGGCGCCCTCGGCAAGCGGCAGCACGCGGCCGATAATGGCAGCGTTCTCGCCGTAGCGGGCGGCACGCATGGCGGCCAGTGCCGCATCTGCCTGTTCGGCCGGCACCACGGCGACCATCTTGCCCTCGTTTGCCACCTGCAACACATCGTAGCCGAGCATCTCGCAGGCGGCCTGCACGTCGGGGCGCACGGGCACGGCATCCTCGTCGACCTCCATGGCAACGCCGCTGGCCTGGGAAAACTCGTTGAGTGTGGACGCCAGGCCGCCGCGCGTGGGGTCGCGGAAGCAGCGCGTGTCGGGCGCTGCGGCAAGCACATCGGCGATCAGGTGGTTGAGCGGCGCGGCATCGCTTTCGATGGTGCTCGAAAACGCCAGGCCCTCGCGTTGGCTCATGATGGCGATGCCGTGGTCGCCGAGTGTACCCGACACCAGGATGACATCGCCGGGCTGGCAGTTTGCGCCACTGAGCGTTACGCCCGCGGGCACCTCGCCCACGCCGGCGGTATTGATGTAGACGCCGTCGGCCCCGCCGCGCTCGACCACTTTGGTGTCGCCGGTGATGATCGCCACGCCCGCCTCGCGCGCCGTCTCGGCCATGGTCTGCACGATCTGGCGCAGCTTGTCCATGGGATAGCCCTCTTCGAGGATAAAGCCGCACGACAGGTAGCGCACGTTGGCGCCCGAGGTCGCGACGTCGTTAACGGTTCCGCACACGGCGAGTCGGCCGATATTGCCGCCGGGGAAGAACTGCGGCGTTACTACAAAGCTGTCGGTCGACATGGCGATGCGCCCGCTTGCGGGCAGCGCGGCGACACCGGCATCGTTGCCCTCGAGCAGCTCGGGCGACCCAAAGGCATCCAGAAAGACCTCGTCGATAATGCGTTTCATCATCTGGCCGCCGGAGCCGTGACCCAGCAGGACGGTGCTATCGGTAACGCTATGGGACATATCGAAAACTCCAATCGTGGGTGGAATTATATGGGTGAGGCGCAGCGTCGACTGGTCTGCCGTCCCTTTGAACGGCAGAGCCCATTAGCCTCGGTAGCGGAAATATGCTGCGCAACTGCCCTCGGAGCTCACCATGCAGGGGCCGACGGGATGCTCGGGTGTACAAGCGTGGCCGAACAGAGGGCAGTCGCCCGGCGTAATGGCTCCGCGCAACACGTCGCCGCAGCGGCATCCGCGTGGCTCGATCGTTGCTTCAACAGGCACGTCAAAGCGGGTGCAGGCGTCAAAGCGCGAGAACTCGGGGCGGATAGAAAGGCCCGAGTTGGCAATCGGCCCCAGCCCGCGCCATGTGGTGTCGCATGGCTCAAACACCTGCTCGACCAGCTGGCGCGCCACGGGGTTGCCGTCTGCGTTGACGCCACGGCGGTAGGCGTTGTCGATCGCGGGCCTGCCCTCGACAACCATCTGGACCAGCATGCAGATGCCCTGCAGGATATCGACCGGCTCAAATCCCGTGACCACGCCCGGGGTACTGAATTCGTCGACCAAAAAGCTAAAGGGCGCCAAGCCCGTGATGGTGGCGACGTGGCCCGGCAGGATAAAGCCGTCGATGGCGGTCTCGGGATCGTTGGCGATGGCACGCAACGCCGGCGGCGTGGTCTTGTGGGCGCAATAGACCGAAAAGTTCAAAAGCCCGCGCGCTTCGGCCTCCAAGATGGCGGCGGCGATGGTGGGCGTCGTAGTCTCAAAGCCTACGCCCATAAAAATGACCGGGCGATCGGGGTTTTGCTCGGCAATGTCGAGCGCGTCGAGCGGGGAGTAGACGATGCGGATGTCGCGCCCGGCCGCCTTTTGCGCAGCGAGCGAGGTAGACGATCCGGGCACGCGCATCATGTCGCCAAAGGTGGTGATGATGGCGCCGTCTATGTTGGCGAGCGCGATTGCGTGGTCGATGTCGCGGTTGGCGGTGACGCAGACAGGGCAGCCCGGGCCGCTCAGCAGCTTGAGTCCCGTCGGCATAATGGAGCGAAAGCCATAGCGGCCGATGCTCACGGTGTGCGTGCCGCAGACTTCCATAAGGTTGATGGTGCGGTCGCCGACGAGTTCATGGATGCGTTCGATGAGCTCGCGAGCCAGCTTGGGGTCGCGAAATGCTGAAAAGTCGATACCGGAGCGAACCGGCTGCGCCGCCGCCACTAGTATGCCTCGGCCGGGTTGGTGGCGAGCTGGTCCTCTTCGGCCAGCTCGGTCATGGTATTGACGAGCTCGAGTGTCTCTTGGGCTTCCTGCTCGTCGACAATTTGGATGCCAAAGCCGGCGTGCACGAGAACATAGTCGCCTACCTGCGCCGTCGGCACGAGTCTCAGCGAAACAGGGCGCTCGATGCCCATCATGTCGACGGTGGCCTTGAGGCCATCGTCGCGTTTGACTACTTTACCGGGAACGGCAAGGCACATAATGTTCCCCTTTTAGACGCTTTGCGCTGGATAGGCGCTCAATAATCCATCAGTTGATGGTAGCGCTCGCGGGGTTCGCGGGCAAACGCGTTACGCCTGTGAGACGACTGGGCGCGGCGGCGTGCGAGGGCGAGCTACTGCGACGCAATCTGCGCAAGACGAGCGCGCGCGACCGCCGCCTGACCGTAGGCGATGCAGCCGTCGTTGACGGGTACGGTGTGGGGGACCAAGATAGCAAGGCCCGCGCTTTTGAGCTCGCGGGTGAGGAGCTGGAGCAAAAGTCGGTTCATGAACACGCCACCCGAGAGCGCGACGGTATCGACGCCTTCGCGCGCACAGATTTCGCGTGCGATTCGTGCCGAAGAGCGCGCGATGGCGATATGGAAGTCGAGCGCGAGCCTGCCGGCGGGTACGCCGGCCCTGATTCCCTCCAAAAGCGCCTCAATAAGCGATCTGGAGTTTAGAACATGGCAGGCGTCCGGACGGGATGATTCGGTTACGGAAAAGCCCGCTATATTTCCGGTGGGGCAGGCACTTTCACTGCTGAGCGCGCGCCAGGCGGCGGCCTCAAGCTCGATGGCGGGCTCGCCTTCGTAGGTTGCCTTGTAGCAGATGCCCAGAATCGCTGCCGCGGCATCAAAGAGACGCCCCATGCTGCTGGTACGCGGGCTGTTGATGCCGCGCTCGATCATGGTGGCCGTCACGCTGCGCGTTTGCTCGTCGAGGCTGTCCAAAAGCCGAGCGGCGCCTGGGTGCTCGAGCAGACCGAGCTCACTGAGCAGGGCAAAGGCGTTGCGGCGGGCGTCGCGCACGGAGGCCGCCCCACCGGGGAGCGCCCAGGTGCGCAAATGCGCGGCGCGCTCAAAGCCGCCAAGGCTGGCAACAAGAAACTCGCCGCCCCAAATGGTCTCATCGGTGCCGGCTCCGGTGCCGTCAAAGGCGATGCCAAGGACACGCGCGTCGGTTGTAAGCCGGCCCGCGGCGATGGCCTCGGCCATTACGCTCGCGATATGCGCATGATGGTGCTGCACCTCGACGAGCGGCAGATTGCATTTTCGCGCCTGCTCGCGCGCCCACTGGCCCGATAGATAGCTGGGGTGTACATCGCAGGCCAAGGCGGCGGGCGCCAAGTCAAAGAGATTTTCCAAGCGCGTGCGCGCGGCGTTCCAGGCATCGAAGGTCCCGCCGTTTTCAACATCGCCGATATGCTGCGACACAAAACAGGTTGCCTCGCCGTTCGTCCCTTCACGCGTGAGCGCAATCGTGGCCTTTTGTTGTGGCCCGCAGGCGAGCACGCAGGACGGAGCGCCGTTGAGCGCCGGTAACGGCAGCGGCTGGGGTGCATATCCGCGAGCGCGGCGAACGGGCATAACGGCGCCGTTGACCACGCGTACCACAGAGTCGTCGTAGCGCGACAGAATTGCGCGGTCGTTACCGAGCAGCGCGTCGGCGATGCCGGCGGCAACGAGGTGTTCCCAGGCAAGGTCGTCGTCGGTCTCGATGGGTTCTTCGCTCGGGTTTCCGCTGGTCATGACGAGCGCGTACATACCGCGGGCTTCTGCCGCGGCAAGCAACAGATGCTGAAGCGGGGTGTAGGGGAGCATGACACCGAGCTCGGGAAGGTCGTGCGCGACGGACGGCGCGAGCGCGAGGGCGTTGGGGGAACCGCCGCTCTCGTAAACAGCGCGTCGGCGTAGCAGCACAATGGGGCGGATGCTGCCGGCCAGCAGGCCGCGTTCAGCGTCGTTGACATGGCACAGGCGTTCAACGTCGACAAGGTCGCGTGCCATAACGGCAAGCGGTTTGTTGCTGCGGCGTTTGCGGCGGCGAAGCTCGGCTACCGCCTGCTCGTTGGAGGCGTCGCATGCCAAGTGAAATCCGCCCAGACCCTTGATAGCGACGATACCGCCGTTGGCCAGCAGCTCAACACAGCGATCGATAATGGCGTCACTGGTCTCGCGTGTGGTGCCGACGGCCGGCGATGCGGCGGCTTCGCCCGGACGATTGCCTGCTGGCCGTCCCGCCGGCCGGCGAGCCGGCGGCTTCGCCCGCCTCGCGCCACGTAATATGCGGCCCGCAATCAAAGCAGGCATCGGGCTGTGCGTGAAAGCGACGGTCGAGTGGATCGGCATACTCTGCGGCGCAGGCGGGGCACATGGGGAAACGGTCCATCGATGTGGCCGCTCGGTCATAAGGCAGCGATCGGATGATGGTAAAGCGTGGGCCGCAGTTGGTGCAGTTGATAAAGGGGTAGTGATAGCGCCGATCGGCGGGGTCGAACAGCTCGCGCAGGCAATCGTCACAGGTGGCGATATCGGGCGAGACGAGCGTCGTGTGCGCGGTCTGGTCCTGCGATGCTACGATGCGAAAACCCTGTTCATTGGCGGTATCCCAACCGTTGGCTGCCAAGTCCACAGCCTCGACATACTCTACGCGGGCTGCCGCAGGCGCATACTCAGAAAGCGCGGCAACAAAAGCATCGAGCGCATCGGCCGGAGCGTGCGCCTCGATATGCACGCCGTCGCCCGCATTGAGCACCCATCCGCAAATGCCATGCGCAATGGCCTCGCGATACACAAACGGCCGCATGCCAACGCCCTGCACAATGCCCGTCACATGAATATGCACATGCCGCATGCGACACCCCTCATCAAAACCGACCAAAAAGGGACAGGTTTATTTTGGTAGGTAAAACTTCTAAACCTGCCAAAACAAACCTGTCCCTTTTTGGCAGGTGCGCTGCGGGAAATCCCGCTATAGCCCCAGGCTTTGCTTGGTGGCGGCGCAGGTGAGCTCGCCGTGCTTAACGCCGCGCAGGCCCAGCAGGCGGTCGGCTAGTTCGTAGACGCGCTCGCCGCGACCTTTGAGCGCCAGAATCTCCAAGCAGTTGTGGTGATCCAGATGCACGTGCATGGTCGATACAATCTCGTCGGTGTAGTCGTGCTGCACTTCGTCCAGACGGCGCGTCAGGTCGCCGGTATGGTGGTCGTAGATCATGGTGAGCGACCCGATAACGTGCTCATCGGGCGTGCGCATCTGCTCTTTGGCGATCGAGGCGCGAATCAGGTCGCGCACGGCCTCGGATCGGTTGGCCACGTCGCCGCGCCGCGCGATCTGTTCGTCAAAACGGCGCAGCAAGTCGTCCGGTGCGGTAACCGAAAAGCGGACCAGCTCGGAGCCGGAGCCACTACAGTGGCAGGCCGCGGCCCCCCCCCCCCCCCGCGGGCCTTGCCATGA
>UQIT01000006.1 GCA_900541175.1 uncultured Collinsella sp. | reverse complement strand
CCGCCGGCAAGATCGCCGGCGGGCGCCGTTTTCTGATGCAAGGGTAGCTAATTTGCACCAAAACAAGGAGTGTCCCAAACTGCCGGCAGAAAAAGAACGTCCCCAGGTGCCGACCTAAACCCCCACATTATTCGATGGAAAAACGTGGTTGCCTCCCACATTATTCGATGGAAAAACGTGGTTCATTCCCACATTTTTCGATGGAAAGACCAACACGGTCTTATACTAACCATGATCGTTAGGAGGCAGTATGCAGCGACAGCTAATGGACGAACTCATCGCTTGGAAATCTAGGGCAAACCGCAAGCCCCTCCTGCTTAAGGGGGCCCGCCAGACAGGAAAAACCTGGCTTCTCAACGAATTCGCAGGCCAGCAGTATCAAAACGTCATCCGTTTTGACTTTATGCTCGAACCGGGCGCACGCTCGCTGTTCGACGGAAGCCTTGACCCCAAACGCATCATCTCCCAGATAGAGCTCCTGCGCGGCCAGACCATAACGCCGACAGACACACTCATCATCTTCGACGAAATCCAAGAGGCACCGCGTGGCATCACCTCGCTCAAATACTTCAACGAGCTGGCGCCGGAATACCATATCGTGGCAGCCGGCTCCTATATGGGGCTCGCGCTCCGACGCGAAAACGAGTCGTTCCCCGTCGGCAAGATTGACCAGCTTACCATGCGCCCCATGGGGTTTGTCGAGTTCGTTCGCGCCGTCGATGGCGATCCGCTCGCAGATGCCATCCTTGCCGCAGACATGGACCTGCTGGCAAACGTTTCCGAAAAGCTCGAGCGCCTGCTCAAGGAATACCTCGTTGTCGGTGGCATGCCAGAAGTTGTCTCCGCTTTCGCCGCCTCCCACGATTTCATCGAGGCCCGCAGGCTTCAGCAGCAAATCATCGAAGCCTACGAATCCGATTTTGGCAAGCATGCGCCAGCCCGCATCGTCGAGCGCATGAGGCTGGTTTGGAAATCCCTTCCCGGCCAGCTCGCAAAGGAAAACAAGAAGTTCGTCTACGGTGCGCTCCGTCCCGGGGCGCGCGCACGCGATTTTGAGGAAAGCCTCCAGTGGCTCATGGACTATGGAATCGTTCATAAGGTACCACGTGTTTCCGCCCTAAGAGCACCGCTCACAAGCTACGAGGATCTCTCGGGCTTCAAGCTGTTCTGCATCGACACCGGCATCCTCGGAGCACTCTCCGGCCTCTCGCCAGCCATTGTTCTGAACGGGCCCGCTGTTTTTACGGAGTTCAAAGGCTCGCTGACCGAGCAATACGTCGCACAGGAGCTTTTGCTCCAAGGCAAAACTCCCGCGTATTGGTCATCCTCCTCCGGCAATGCAGAGACTGACTTTGCCATCGACCATGCGGGGACCGTGCTTCCGCTCGAGGTCAAGGCGGCAGAGAACCTCAAAGCAAAGAGCCTGAGGATTGCCTGCGAGAAGTTCAAGCTCGAGCGCTGCGTGAGAACATCGTTAGCGGCATATAGAGACGAGGGCACGCTCGTCAACATTCCGCTCTGGGAGATTGGGCAAATCGACAAGCTGGCATAGGCGCTGTGGAGGGGGTGTCCCGTAAGGAGTGTCCCAAACTGCCAGCAGAAAAGGAACGTCCCTATCTGCCGCAGTCATTTAAGAACGTCCCCAATGACCACGCCGATGTTTTGGCAACGACAGCGAAAACCCGCCAGAGCGAGCAAGGTGCCTTGAAACAAGGCGGCATTGACCTTCTGGTCATGCCGCCGCAGTTGAAAGGCAGATTGCCGCTCTGGCGGGTTTGCAGCGTCGGCCGGTTACGCGGTTTGGTAAAACCGCGTAACTCTACAGCTCCGTTACTTCAACGTTGTTGAAGATCTCATCCCAGCGGTCCATGACCAGGTGACCGGTCTTGGGATCCATGGCGTTGAGCTTGCCGCAGGTATTGGCGGTCTTGAGCACCGTGACGTCGTCGGCGCCGGCAGCAATGGCATGCGCAAAGCCGGCGATGGTCGAGTCGCCGGAACCCGTCGCGTTCACAGCCGCAATCGCGGGCGTCTTGGCGCGGAACGCGCGGCCCTCATGGAAGCCCACCGAACCGGCAGCGCCCATCGAAACGACGACCCAGGGGATACCGGCAAAGCGGTCATCGGCGGCAAGCGCCTCGCGCAGGGCATCGACATCATCGGTCGTAAAGGACGTACCCAGCAGACCGTTAATCTCGGTCAGGTTGGGCTTTACGAGCTCAGGCTTAGCGTCGGACTCCAGCGCGGCCTCCAGCGATGCACCCGAAGTGTCGAGCAGCACCTTGGCGCCCGCCTCTTCGGCGATCTTAACGAGCTCGGCATAATAGCCGGCATCGACGCCGCGCGGCAGCGAGCCCGAAAGCGTCACAACGTCCGCCTTCGCTGCAAGCTCGGCGAACTTGGCCGTAAAGGCCTCGAGCTCGGCCGGGGCGATCTGCGGGCCGCTCTCCAGCAGCTCGGTCTGATTACCCTCGTGCAGAATATTCAGGCAAATGCGCGTCTCACCGGCGATGGGCACAAAGTCGTTCTTGACGCCGTCGGCATCCATAAGCTCGGCCATATAGGCACCCATGTGGCCGCCGAGCAGACCGGTCGCGAGCACGTCGTCGCCCAACTGCAGCAGCACGCGGCTCACGTTGAGGCCCTTGCCGCCAGCGGTCTTTTCGGGCGTAACACGGTTAACATCGTCGATGATCAGCTTGTCGAGCTGATAGCGCGTATCAATCGACGGGTTCATGGTAACGGTCAGAATCATGTTGAACTCCTGTTCCGGGGCGGCATAACCCGCCCCAAACATACGATAACTCGTTAAAGGATCTCAATCTCAAAGCCGCGAGTGACGGTCTCTCCCGGCTTGGCCACCAGGCAGCCACGCTTGTGCTCCAGAATATCGTCCTCGTCGGAGCAGGTGGACAGGCCGCCCCACGGTTCAACAGCCACAAAGTCGCCCTCGGGCTTGCTCCACACAATCAGGTATGGCATATCGGGGAACGTCAGGCGCACGCCCTTGTCCTCAGTTTTCTTGGTCAGCGTAACCACGCGGCTCTCAAGCACGTCAAAGATGGTCTCCGCGAAGTCGAAGAGTTCGTGGGTAAGCGGCAAGTCGTGGCCGACCATCGGGTTCTTGCTGCGATGCTCAACATCAATCAGGCCCGTCGAGGGAACGGCAGTACACAGCTCGTCGGCCTCGCGCTGCTCAAAACGGAGCTCATAGTCGTCATAGGACTCACCCTCGTCGAGCGGGCACTTAAAGCCGGGGTGACCGCCCACAAAGAATGGCATGTCCTCGGTGCCCCCATTGGTCACCTCGTAGGACACGTTCACCTTTTCCGAATCGATCGTGTAACGAGCAACGATCTTAAACGGATACGGGTACTGCTCGAGCAACTCGGCATGGTCGGCAGAGCTTAGGCTCAGCGCAACCATGTTGTCGCTCTGTTCCTCGAGCTTCCACTCCTGCTTGCGCGCAAAACCGTGGCGGGCGAGCTTTACCTCGCGGCCGCCCATGGTCATTGCGTGACCGTCACGAAGGCCGCCGCAGATCGGGAAGCAAATGGGTGCCTGGCCCGACCAGACCGCCGGGTCGCCCTGCCACAGGTACTCGCGACCGTTGGCTTTAATCGAAGTGAACGATCCGCCAGCCGTGCTCAGTGCCACACGAATAGAACCGTTATCAAGAACAAACTCCATAGGAGCCTTCCCTTTCTTACGACAGCCCGCCAAGTCAATAGGGCTGATAGAAAACCGGCCCGCGCCCCCTCACAGAAACGCGAGCCGTCAATTGAAAAGCTGCAAATCGCCAAGTACAGCCAAGAGCGAAGCACTCAAGCCAAGCAAGCAAACGTGTTATCGGAGCAGCTCGCCGTACCAGAACACTTCGCAACAACAGGGGCGATCTCGCAGGTCACTCAAACGTCAGCGAGCGGCGCTCAGGTGCCCCAGGTCGCCGCGAAAGAGGAGCGACGCGTACTTCATGTACGCGAGCGCCGGTTTGAGCGGCGAGATGGGGTGCCTGAGCGCCGCGCAGCGTCGACCGGTCCGGCGTTCGGCAGAACGCCGGAACCTAATTAGTCGTGATATTCGCCGCGGTCCCACTTCTCGAGGAACTCGTCAAAGAAGTGCGGGTCGGCCTGAGCCTCGGCGTCGGCCTTGTTGCAGGCATCGATCTTGGCGATCAGGGCATCGTGCTCGGGAGTCTTCTCGTAGGGCTCCTCCAGGAAGGCAAGCATGATATCGGCCATCAGGAACTCGCCGGTGATCTTGCCGCCAAAGCCCACGATGTTGGCGTTGAGCTCGCGACGGGCATACAGGGCAGAGGTCATGTCGCGGACCAGGGCGCAGCGGGCGCCGGGAACCTTGTTGACGGCGTTGGTGATGCCGATGCCGGTGCCGCACAGGGCCACGCCAAAGTCGGCCTTGCCGCTGGCAACAGCCTCGCCCACAGCCTTACCGTAGATGGGATAGTGCGTACGGGTGTGGCTGTAGGTGCCGCAGTCGAGCACCTTGTAGCCAGCCTGCTCCAGGCGGTCGGCCAGATAAATCTTCTCGTCCGTAACGATATGGTCGCAACCGATTGCGATGGTCTTCTTCATCAGAACGTCCTTTCGTCTGAATTCACAAGTTGAGGTAGAAGTTCGAGTTCTCGGTGGCTCTCGTTAGGCCATCTTGTTGAGCATGTCGACACGGATCTGGTGACGGCCGCCGGCGTACTGCGCGCGCAGGAACTCGCGGGCGATCTTCTTGGCGACCTCGGTGCCCACAACGCCCGGGCCCATGGTGACCATGCGCGAGCCGTTGTGCTCGCGGGTCATGTAGGCGGAACGCTCGTCGGAAATGTTGGCGACGACCATGCCCTTAATCTTGACGGCGGCCATATAGGAGCCGACGCCGTACTTATCGAATGCGAAGCCCTGGGAATCCTTGTGCTCCAGCAGGTCCTTGGCAACGGCGGTCGCGGAATCGACAAAGTCCGCGGCAGGGGTCTCGGAATAGTCGACGACCTCGTGACCGTCGGCGATGAGCATCTCCTTGATGGACTCCTTCATCGACATACCGTCGGCATCGGAAGCGATTACAACCCTCATGACATCCTCCTTGAGAGATACGCAGGTGCGTAGTTTCTGTTTGGAAGTGTTGAATCGCGTTCAGGTCCGGGCATCTGAATGTGCGGTTCTTCACTGTTCATGTTTATTTGAACACATTCGAACAGTAACTGCAACAACTATTTGTTTATCTTTGTTCTTTTTTGAACAAATACCGTTCACGGATGATTGCTGACCGTTTGAGCCGGGCGCGGACGCAGCGACCATGTGTTCAACAAACAAAAGGGCGACCGAGAACGCGTCTCGGCCGCCCTTCGGCGGTATTCCCCGGTATATACAGCTGTTTTAGCTACTCGGACTGCCCGCCCTTTTTGGCGTGCTTGGAAGGAGCACTCAAGAAACGGCCCGTCAAATAGTTCGCCGGGCCGGAAATATCGATCCCCAGCAGCACGTGTCCTAGCCATAGGAACGCCACGAGCACCAGCAGCGGGATAACGCACGAGGTCACGATCATCACGATGACGCCTTCAATCAGATCGGTCACCTGCCGCACGATCTCATCGGTCATCTGCTTGGCGCCGCTGGTCACCGACGTAACAAGGCTCGATGCCCCATCAGTCAACTGCTCGAACACGTTTTTGGACTCCGTGGCCTCGGATTTTTTCTTGTTCGATTTTGAGCTGGTCTCGGCTGACTTGTCCGTGGTGTCGGCCGCGTCCGCAGCCTTTTGCTCAGCTTGCTCAATACTTACGCGATACGTTTCATCGACCTTTTGCGACACCCATACGCTCGCGGGCACGAGCGCCATGCCGATCACGGCAACCACCAGCACGCGTGTCGCCACACGGCGCAGGACAGTGCTCGTGCTCCAGCGCCCGTGAATGCCGAGCGACACCGCAAAGAGCACCAACGCAAACGGGATTAAGATGCCCAGGCCGACCGACCACAAAATGGTTAGCAGGTATTTCTCTAGGTAGAGCACGGCAAGCACGATACCAAGGTTGCCTGAAAGCTGCGCGAGCTGCTCGGCAACCGGCGTTCCCGTATCGCCCGGCAGCGCGGTAATGCCCGCAGACAGCGCCACGCACGAGGTCGTGAGCGCCAGTACGTTACCCTTCTTTTGGTCGATGACCTCGATGGTGGAGTCCCAAGTTTTGGTATCGGCGAAATGCGGACGAGCCACAAAGCCCGACAGCAGCGCCAGGACCACAAGCGCAACGATAAAGCCAATCTGCAGCTTTTTGTTTGCGCACACGACATCGGACAGGCTGGGCTGCAGCTCGGTTACCGTCGTGTGCTCGGTTATCTGGACAGGACGCCCATGAGCCATCTCGTGCGCGTCTCTTTTTTGTATTGACCCGTTATCCGGCATTTGGATACCTCCTCAGTCCGGCGTTTAATGCGAAAGGAAGTATACCCACCGAGCAAAAATCGAACGGGAGGACGAACGGAGCGCACCAAGACTGTCCCCAATGACCAGTCGTTTAAGAACGTCCCCAATGACTATCTCGGGATGAGTTGCGGTGGAATAGGGATTGTTTTGCGCCCGCCGGCCCCTATTCAGTCCCTATTTCACCGCAACTTGGAGGAGGACAGAAAAAGCCCTGTCGCGGGTGCGGCAGGGCTTTTGGAAGGGAACTTGGTTGTGAGGGCTCGTTAGGCGAGCTTGGCCTCGAGCTCAGCGATGCGCTTGTAGGCATCGATGGTAAAGCGGGCCTGCTTCTCCAGGATCATAGTGGTCATGAGAGTGTCCTGAGCGTGAGCCATGATGAAGGTCATCTCCATCTCGCCACCGCCGGCCTCCTGCGAAAGCAGCTTGGTCTGCGTGTCGTGGGCGCCGATAAGTGCATCGCTGGCATCCTTGTGCAGCTGTTCGGCCTTCTCAAAGTCACCCTCGCGAGCAGCATCGAGCGCTGCAAGCAGATCGGTCTGGGCGTCACCTGCGTATGCGACAATCTCGAATCCAACCATCGAGATTTCTTCTTTGGTTGCCATATTGCGTTCCTTTCACATATGAACCAATGGAGAGCATCGCGTCCGGGCATACGCGCTGCGTTGTGTATGACAGAAACAATAACATTCAAACAAAAAAGAACAGCGCAAAACGTAATTTTGAGCTATGAACGGTCACTATTCGCCCGTGAACGGTTTTTAAACCAATCTGAACAATATCGAACACAATTAGCGGCAACCCAAACAGACCCGCGCCCTAGCGTACATCGCGCACCGTATCGCCCTCGACGAGCACGCCCGGAAACAGCATGTGCTCCACACCGGGTGCAGCGCCCTCGGCGCCGGCTATCTTGTCGACCGCCCACATGCCGACGCGTTTGTTGTCAAAGCGCACCGTGGTCAGGCGACGATCGGGCACGATATCGCCCAAACTATCGTCAACACCCACCACGCTTACGTCCTGGGGCACGCGCTTCCCGCGCGACTCGAGCCCACGGATGCAGCCATATGCCATGGCATCGTTGGAAGCATAAATGGCCGTACAGGTCGGATCGTCCGCCAGAGCCTGACCGGCAGCATATCCACTCTGCGCTGTCCAGTCGCCGCGCACGAGCTGCGGTGGCTCGATGCCATGCGCACGCAATGTCTCGCGCCAGCCTTCCTCGCGCCGCATGCCCGAAAGCGAGCGCTCGGGACACGAGATGAAGCGCACGGTCTTGTGCCCCTGCCCCAGCAAGTACTCGACCACTTGGCGCGAGCAATCGAACTGGTCGTTATCGACCGTTGAACAGAGCGGGTGCTCCAGCATGGTAACGAGCACCGTCTGCATACCGGGCAGCGGCTCAAAGGTGCCAAAGTCCGCCGGCATGCGGTTCATAATCACAACCATGCCGTCCACCGGCAGTGCGCTCATGCGCGACGATGCGCCCTCGAGGGTATACGGATGCCCATCTACTTTAGTGAGGGTGATGGCGTAGCCGTGTTTGTCGGCGGCGGCGGCAAAGCCCTCCATACGGTCGAGGTTGCCGGTGCCAGTAATGTTGAACATGGCGACGCCGACGGTCTTGAACTTGCCGCGACGCAGCGACCGGCCGGCAAAGTTAGGACGATAGCCAAGCTCGCGCATGGCGGCACGCACGCGCTCCTTGGTCTCGGGGCGCACGCTGGGCGAATCGTGCACCGTACGCGAGACTGTCTGCTCCGAAACGCCCGCGAGACGCGCCACATCCTTAACGGAAACCGATTTTTTAACAGCGGCCATAGGTCGATCTTTCTATGTCAACGATGCCATTAGTGGCATCCTACGCAGTCAAATGAAACGTCTTCAAGTATATCTAACGCCTCCCCACCATACGCTTACCACCCAAAACCTACCGTTCACCGACATTTTTGCTTCCCCGAACGGCTTTTGTCGCCCAAATGTTAACGTTGCCATTGCACAAACACAGAGCCACCGGGCGGCTCAAACGTTTACGCGTAGGGAATCGATGGTTCGCAGGCACAGGAACCACCGGTTCACGTCTTTTTTTGTGTCGCAAAATGGCAACGTCAACATTTTGGCAACCGAACGCCAAAAGCTACCATCGTTGCTAACCCACCGACTCTTAGGAGCATTGCATGGAGCAACTCATCGCCACCATCGAAAAAGGCCAGCCCTTTTTCAACGCGATCGCCCGCAACAAGTACCTCAAGGCGATTCGCGACGGCTTTATCTCCGTCATCCCCATCATCATCTTCTCGTCCATCTTCTGCCTGGTAGCCTCGGTCCCCAACATCTGGGGTTTCTACTGGCCCGATGACATCAACAACGCCCTGTGGAAATGCTACAACTACTCCATGGGCATCCTGGCCATCGCCTGCGCCGCCACCACGGCCAAGCACTTCGCCGACGCCCAGAACCGCGATCTACCCAAGAACAACCAGATCAACTTCATCTCGTGCATGTGTGCGGCCATCATCGGCTTCTTGCTCCTTTCGAGCGACACCATCGCCACGGACGCCGCCAGCGGCTTCAACACCACCTACCTTGGTTCCAAAGGCCTGCTGACCGCCTTTATCGCTGCGTTTGTGACCGGCATCATCTACAAGTTCTTCATTAAGCGCAACATCACCGTCAAGATGCCCGAGCAGGTTCCGCCCAACATCTCGCAGACCTTCAAGGACATCATCCCCTTCTCCGTCTGCATCACCGTCTTTTGGGTTTTTGACATCGTCTTCCGCGCTGCTTTTGGCTTCTGCTTTGCCCAGGGTGTCATCCAGGTGTTCCAGCCCCTGTTCACCGCTGCCGATGGCTACATCGGCCTCGCTGTGATCTACGGCGCCATGAGCCTGTTCTGGTTCGTCGGCGTCCACGGCCCCTCGATCGTCGAGCCCGCCATCGCCGCCGCTCTCGTTGCCAACATGACCGACAACCTGGCCGCGTTCCAGGCTGGCCAGCACGCTTCCGCTGTCCTGACCCAGGGTGCCCAGTACTTCGTCGTCTGCATGGGCGGCACCGGCGCCACGCTCGTCCTGGTCTTTATGTTCTGCTTCCTGGCCAAGTCCCAGGAGATGCGCGCCGTCGGTAAGGCCGCTATCGTTCCCGTGTGCTTTGCCGTCAACGAGCCGCTGCTGTTCGCCGCACCCATCGTGCTCAACCCCGTCTTCTTTGTCCCGTTTGTCTTTGCCCCGATCGCCAACATCTGGATCCTCAAGATCTTTATCGACTTCTTGGGCATGAGCGGCTTTATGTACACCCTGCCCTGGACCGTCCCCGGCCCCATCGGTACCATCATGGGCCTGGGCTTCCAGCCGCTCGCCTTTGTGATGCTCGCCCTTATCCTGGTCGTCGACTTCGTTCTGTACTACCCGTTCTTCCGTGCCTATGACGCCCAGAAGTGCGCCGAGGAGGCCGAGATCTCCCAAGAGGAGCTCGCCGCCAAGAACGCCGAGAAGGCCGCCAAGCTCAACGATGCCTTCCAGGGCAAGGCTGACGCCAAGAGCGTTGCCGCCGGCGCTGCCGCCGAGGCCGTGAAGGCCGACTCCCCCGCCGCTTCTGCAGCACCCGCTGCCGAGGCAACGACCGCCAGCGACCTCAACGGCAAGCGCGTGCTCGTGCTCTGCCAGGGCGGCGGAACCTCGGGCCTGCTCGCCAACGCACTGGCCAAGGCTGCCAAGGAGCGCGGCATCGATCTTGAAACCGCTGCCGAGGCATATGGCAACCATGTCGACATGCTCCCCGACTTTGACCTGGTCGTCCTGGCCCCGCAGGCCGCCAGCTACCTGGCCGACCTGCAGAAGGACTGCGAACGCGTGGGCAACAAGTGCGTCGCCTGCCGTGGCAAGCAGTACATCGAGCTCTCCCAGAACGGCGATAAGTCTCTCGCCTTCGTCTCCGAGCAACTCTCGAAGTAAGTAACGCTCAGGGCCAGCCGACCATCCAAGACCGGCTGGCCCTTCGATTTAGACGATTGGATCATCATGTCCGTTAACCCTGCTAGCGTCACCAACCCGCCTACGCAGTTTCCCGAGGACTTTGTCTTTGGCGGCGCCACCGCTGCCTACCAGGTAGAGGGCGAGACCCGCACCCACGGTAAGGGCAAGGTTGCCTGGGACGACTTCCTGGAGGCCCAGGGGCGCTTTTCCCCCGATCCCGCTTCGGACTTCTACAACCAGTACCCCGTCGACTTGGAGCTGTGCGAAGAGTTTGGCATCAACGGCATTCGCCTCTCCATCGCCTGGAGCCGCATCTTCCCCAACGGTACCGGCGAAATCAACCCCGAGGGCGTCCAGTTCTACCACGATCTCTTCGCCGAGTGCCATAAGCACCATGTTGAGCCGTTCGTCACGCTGCATCACTTTGACACGCCGCTTCCTCTCTTTGAGAAGGGCGACTTCCTCAACCGCGAGACCATCGACGCCTTTGTGGACTTTGCCACCTTCTGCTTTAAGGAGTACGCCGACCAGGTGACCTACTGGTTCACCTTTAACGAGATCTGGGCCGACGCCTCCAACACCTACATCGAGGGCACCTTCCCCGGTGGCGTCAAGGCGCATCTTGCCGAGGCCTTCCAGTGCGAGCACAACATGATGCTCGCCCACGCCAAGGCAGTGCTGGCCTTCCACAACGGCGGCTTTAAGGGCAAGATTGGCGTCATTCAGTCGCTGGAGTTTAAGTATCCGCTCAACGAGAACGACCCCGCCGACATCAAAGCCGCCAACAACGAGCACGTGCTGCAAAACCAGTTCTTGCTCGACGCCACCTTCCGCGGCGACTACGCGCCCGACACCCTCGAGTGCGCCAACCGCCTGGCCGCCGTCTCGGGCGGCACCATCGAGATCTTGGACGAGGATCTGGATATCATGCGCGAGGCCGCGCTCTATAACGACTACCTGGGCGTTAACAACTACCAGTGCCGCTTCTTGAAGGCCTACGATGGCGAAAACGACCTGCACCACAACGGTACGGGAGAGAAGGGCACCGGCCGCTGGCGCGTTAAGGGCATTGGCGAGCATGTGAACAAGCCTGGCATCCCCACCACCGACTGGGACTGGATCATCTATCCCGAGGGCCTGTTCGATCTGCTCGTCTACATTAAGCAGCGCTACCCCAACTACAAGCAGATCTTCATCACCGAGAACGGCATGGGCTACAAGGACCCCTACAAGGACGGTTTTGTGGACGACCAGCCGCGCATCGACTACATCGAGCAGCACCTGCGTTGGCTGCTCAAGGCCATGGAGGTGGGCGTCAACGTGGGCGGCTACTTCCTGTGGAGCCTGCAGGATCAGTTCTCCTGGACCAATGGCTACAACAAGCGTTACGGCTTCTTTTACGTTGACTTTGAAACCCAGAAGCGCACGCCCAAGGCAAGCGCCTACTGGTACAAGCACGTGGCGCAGACCCGTCGTCTGGACTAGTGGCTGGCGGGGTTGCCCGCTCACACAACCTGTCCCCATTTCTCAGCCGGGGGCGGCACGTCACACGGCGCGCCGCCCCCGGTCTTTTTGTTTTTGGGCTGGTCGGGAGCCGTTTGTCTCGATCTGTAACATCTAGCCGAGTTTTTTGGTCCTAGCTGTTACAGATTGAGACGAACAGGATTGCTCTTTCCGAAGAATCTAAATCTGTAACACGTAGCCCGCTTTTGACCGTCTACCTGTTACAAATCGAGACAAACGGAGTAGGACCTAACCCCGTATGTCCCTAACAGTCGAGCGTTCGACCAGCGTACTCGGCACATGAATCGCCTCGATAGACGAGCTCTCTCCAATCGCCGCCTCAAACGCAAGCTTACCGACACCGCGCAAATCAAATCGCAGCGTCGTCAGCCGATTGTGAGGAACAAGTCCCTCGAGTGCGTCGTCGATACCAACCACGCTCACGTCGTCGGGCACGGACAGGCCCGCGTTCTCGAGCGCGGCGATAACGCCCAGCGCCATCTGGTCATTTGCCGCAAGCACGGCAGTCGGCGCCTGCGACCCGCCGGCAAGCACCTCGGCCGCAATCCGCTCGCCCATGGCGTACCCACTGTCCGCACTCCAATCGCCACGCAGCATCGGAGCGGCATCGACATGAGCACGACCCAGCGTATCGCGCCAACCGGCCTCACGAAAACGCGAGGAAATCGAGTTTTCCGGACCCGCCACAAACCGCATATTCGAGTGACCATGTTCCAGCAGATAATTGGTCAACAGCTCGCACGAACCATACTGGTCGGAGTCGATCGTCGTGCAGCGCGGATGCGCATACATGGACAGGATGACCGTTCGCACTCCCGGCTGGGGAACAAACTCCTCAAAATCGGGAGCCATGCGGTTCATGTTGAGAATCATGCCGTCGACGGGTCGCTCGACCATGCGGCGCGAGGCATCGGCAAGTGTATAGGGCTTGTCGCCGCCCATCTCGATCATAGTGACGGCAAAATCGTGCTCGCGCGCCGCTTGCATGATACCCTCGAGCGTCGCCAGGTTACCGACACGTGTGATGTTGTACATGCACAGGCCAATAGAACGATACGACCCGCCGCGCAACGCCGCTCCAGCAAAATTGGGACGAAAGCCCAGCTCTTCCATGGCGGCCAGCACACGCTTGCGCGTCTTTTCCGTCACGTTGGGCATACCGTTGACCACGCGAGACACAGTCTGGCGGCTCACGCCAGCGAGCGCCGCAACCTCTGCCGCGCTCGCCGAATGACCATTCCTTGTCTGCTGAGCCATGCCTTCCACGCTAACCTGCTTCCCAACTATTCCCCGCGCCCATGGCGCATCGTACATACATCGATAACGTGCTCATGATACCCGAGCCATATACCACAACATGAAAACTTCTGTCAATCAAAACCGCTTACCGAACAAATACAACCGTTCGCGGCTGTTTGAAGTTGTTTTGTTTCTATACATCCCAGCCGGATGTTAACGTGCTCATTGTCAAATGTTCACGTGCTCATTTTGGTTCTAATCATTTTAAGATAGTGTTTATCGGGCTTTTTCACCGTTGAACGCTAACCAGGGAGCCTCCTGAGCGCAAACGCACAATATCGAACAGCGAGACGAGAGGGTGTATGCATATGTCTTTGCTAAACCGCGTACAGCAGCTGCCGAAGGGCTTTGTTTGGGGCGCCGCAACCGCCGCGTACCAAACGGAAGGTTCCACGAAGGTGGCAGGCAAGGGTAAGACCATGTGGGACGATTACCTTGTCGCCCAGGGTCGCTTTTTGCCCGACCCGGCCAGTGATTTCTACAACCGCTACGAGGAGGATATCCGCCTTTCTGCCGAGCATGGACTCAACGCCATCCGTGTGTCCATCGCCTGGACCCGCATCTTCCCCAACGGCGACGATGCCGAGCCCCTCGCCGAGGGCGTTAAGCACTACCACGAGCTGTTCGCCTGCTGCAAAAAGTATGGCGTCGAGCCCTATGTGTCCCTGCATCACTTTGACTCCCCCGCCGCCCTGTTCAACCAGGGCGACTGGCTCAACCGCAAGACCGTCGACGCCTATGTGCGCTATGCCGAGTTCTGCTTCCGCGAGTTCCGCGAGGTCAAGAATTGGTTCACCATCAACGAGCTCATCAGCCTCTCGCACTCCCAATACATCCAAGGCAACTTCCCGCCCAACCATCACTTTGATGTGACGAGCGGCATCCAGAGCCAGCACAACGAGCTCGTTGCCCACGCCCGCGCCGTCAACCTGTATAAGGATCTTGACGAGACCGAGCACCTGGGCGGACGCATTGGCATGGTCAACGTCCTGACGCCGGCATATCCTGCCACAGACTCGCCCGCCGACCAGCACGCCGCCGACCTGTACAACGCCTTCTACACCGACTTCATCATGGACGGCGCCTTCCTGGGTCACTACTCCGCGCGCACCCTCTCACTCATCAACGAGATTCTGCGTGCCAACAACGCCACGCTTACGGTTGAGGACAGCGACATGGAGGAGCTCGCCAAGGCGGCGCCCCGCAACGATATGTTCGGCCTCAACTACTATCAGTCGGCGTTTATCGCCGCCTACGATGGCGAGTCCACCAACAGCTTTAACGGCACCGGAGACAAGGGCACCTCGTGCTTTAAGTTTAAGGGCGTCGGGCAGCAGGTCGATATGCCGGGTATCCCCACCACCGACTGGGATTGGCTCATCTACCCGCAAGGCCTCTACGACACGCTCAAGCACATCAGCGCCACCTATCCCAACCTCCCCGTCATCTATATCACCGAAAACGGCCTGGGCCACAAGGACCCCGAGCCCGACGCAAACGGCATCGTCGCCGATCCCGAGCGCATCGACTTTGTCGACCAGCACATGGAGAAGGTGCTCCGGGCGCGCGCCGAGGGCGTCGACGTCCAGGGCTACTTTATCTGGAGCCTGCAGGACCAGTTCTCGTGGGCCAACGGCTATAACAAGCGCTACGGCCTGTTCTACATCGACTTCGACACGCAAAAACGCTACATCAAGCAGTCGGCACTCTGGTACAAGGAGCTCGCCGACACTATGGCGGACGCGCAGTAGCGCATCGCCTCGCTTTCCCCCGAGAGGGGAGCGGCCCTATGCGATACAAACCCAGCCGCTCCCCTCTCTCCCCCTGGGACCGACCCCGCCTGCACCCGGGCTTTTAGCAAGCGGGAGACCATATAGGTTTTCAACGTCCATGCCATTAAGATTTCATGCAAAGAGGAGCGTGAACTATGGAATCGATCGTTAAGTTCTTGGAGAAAGGTCAGCCGTACTTCGACAAGGTCTCTAAGAACATCTACCTTCAGGCCATTAAAGACGGCTTTTTGGCAGCAATGCCCATCATCCTGTCTTCTTCTGTCTTCCTGCTTATTTCGACCCTGCCGGGCGTTGTCGCCACGGTCGGCGGCTTTACGCTGCCCGACTGGTGGAGCGTCGACGTCGTGAACTTCTGCAACAAGGTTTACAACTTCACGATGGGCGTCGTGGGCATCATGGTCGCCGGCACCACCGCAAGCGCGCTGACCGGCTCCAAGAACCGCCGCATGCCTGCCGGCAAGGCCATCAACGCCACGAGCACCATGGTCGCCGCCATGTGCGCTATGCTCATCTTGGCCGTTACCCAGACGAGTGCCAAGATCGACGGCGCCGATGTCTCGGTGTTCTTTACCGACAACATGGGCACCAAGGGCCTACTGAGCTCCTTTGTCGCCGCATTTGCCACGGTCAACATCTATGCCTTCTGCATTAAGCGAGACATCACCATCAAGCTGCCCAAAGAAGTCCCCGGCGCCATCGCCCAGAACTTCCGCGACATCTTCGCCTTCAGCTTCTCCATCCTGTTTGTCGCCGTCATCGACGTTATCTGCCGCACCTGCTTGGCCGTCCCGTTTGCCAACGTCATCTCCACGCTGGTGAGCCCGCTGTTCGCCGCTGCCGATTCCTACGCCGGCCTCGCCCTCATCTGGTTCATGATCCCGCTGTTCTGGTTCATGGGCATCCACGGCCCCTCGGTCGTTAAGCCTGCCCTCAACGCCGCGCTGTTTGGCAACATCACCACCAACCTCGCCACGCTGCAGGCCGGCGGTCACCCCGCCCTCGCCCTGACCGAGAACTTCGGTAACTACATCGGCGAACTCGGCGGCACCGGCGCCACGTTCATTGTCCCGATCATCTTCCTGCTCTTTATGCGCTCCAAGCAGCTCAAGGCCGTCGGCAAAGCCTCTGTCGTACCCGTGATGTTCGCCGTCAACGAACCGCTGCTGTTCGCCGCGCCCATCATCCTCAACCCGTACTTCCTGATCCCGTTCCTGTTTGCCCCCGTGGCCAACGTCCTCATTGGTAAGTTCTTCATCGACTTTTTGGGCATGAACGGCTTTATCTATGCCATGCCGTGGGCACTCCCCGGACCGATCGGCACCTTCATCGACACCAACTTCCAGCCGATCTCTCTGGTCCTGGTTGTCGTCCTGCTAGTCGTTGACTTCTTAATCTACTACCCGTTCTGCAAGGCCTACGACAACGTCCTGTGCAAGCAGGAGGCCGAGACCCTGGCCGAAGAAGAGGCCGAGGAGACCAAGGCCGTCAAGACCGCTGCCGCCCCCGCCGTTGAGGCTCCTGTTGTCGAGACCGCTTCTGCCACTGAGGCCTCCGCAGCTCCGTCCGCCCTTAAGGGCAAGGATCTGAGGGTTCTGGTTCTGTGCGCTGGCGCCGGCACCTCTGCCCAGCTCGCCAACGCGCTTAAGGAAGGCGCCGACGAGCTGGGCATCGACATTACCGCCAACGCCGGTGCCTACGGCAGCCACTACGCCATCATGGACCAGTACAACGTCATCGTCCTGGCTCCGCAGGTTCGCACCTATTACAACGAGATGAAGGCCGACACCGACCGCCTGGGCATCACGCTGCTGTCGCCCAAGGGCAAACAGTACATCGACCTCACTAAGGATCCCAAGGGTGCCGTCGCCTGGATCGAGGAAAACCTCGAGGCATAAGACGCTGACGCCACCTGCCGCTCGCAGAAAAAAAATGGCCCGTGCATCGATGCGTGATGCGCGGGCCATTTTGTTTAGACCGCACCCGTCCTCCTGTTCATCTTAATCTGTAACATCTAGCCGAGTTTTTGGGTCCCAGCTGTTACAGATCGAGGTGAACGCACAGGCCAAGCCAAAAATCTCAATCTGTAACATGTAGAGCGCTTTTGACCGCTTAGATGTTACAGATCGAGACAAACAGATGGGTCAATCCAATCAATCTAGATCTGTAACACCTGGCTGGTCATTTCACTCCTAACTGTTACAGATCGAGACAAACGGAATAAGCCGGGCCGAATTGTCTAAATCTGTAACATCTAGCCGAGTTTTCGGGTCCCACCTGTTACAGATTTAGACGAGCAGGCCGAGCACGTCTACGCCCGCAGATCCCTTACGCTGGAACGCTCGACCAACACGCCCGAGACGAGCGTACGGCTTCTGGAGCTCGGGGCTTCCAGACCTGCGACGACCTCGTTAAGCGCACGGATGCCCAGTTCGCGGTGGCGAAACTTCACCGACGTCAGAATCGAGTTGGGAATCGTCTTGTAGAGCTCATCGTCGAAGCCGATCACGGACACGTCGTCGGGCACATTGAGCCCTTTGTCACGTAGAGCCATCATCACGCCGTTTGCCATGCAGTCGTTAGCAGCGAGGACCGCCGTGCAATCGGGCTTATCGGCAAGCACAAGGCCCGCGGCATAGCCACTATCCGCATTCCAATCGCCTTGCAGAGGCTCGGGCGGCTCAATGCCACGTGCCTCGAGTGCCGCTCGCCAACCTTTCATACGGCACTGGCTCGACAGTGATTCTTTCTTACCAGAGACGAAGTACACGTTCTTGTGCCCGTGGTTCAAGAAGTACTCGCACGCCATGCGCGCGCCGCCCTCTTGGTCGTCACTGACGGTAGAGCAGGTAGGATGTTCCATCGGTGTGATAATCACCGTCTTGAGGTCTTTCGGCGCCTCAAAGGTATCAAAGTCATCGACCATCTGGCGCAGGTTGAAAATCATGCCGTCGACGGGGAGCTGCGACATTCTACGCGCCGCTTCGGCAAGGGTCATCTTCTCCCCCGCCCGCTTTTTGATCATCGTAAGAGCAAAGCCTCGCTCTTCGGCGGCATCGGCGATACCGTCGATCATGTCCACGGCACCGCCCGACAAGTGGAACAGCACGACGCCGATGCACCCGTAACGGCCCAACTTGAGCGAACGCGCGGCAAAGTTGGCTCGAAACCCGAGCGCCTCCATGGCCGAATGAACCTTATCGCGTGTCGACTCTCGCACGCTATCGGGCTCGTTAATCACGCGCGAAACCGTCTTGAGAGAAACACCAGCGGCAATCGCCACATCATTCATTGAGACATTTTTCTTGTCCATCGTTGCCACTGCTTCTCCAGTCGGTTTTACATCGCTTGTTTTTGCGTTCTAGCATACACTACCTGCCTGACTGATAAATCAACCGTTTACCGAACAATATCGACCGCTCACCCGTATATCCTTGTTGCTCTTCCAAAAATGTCTTACGTTGTCATTAACGAAATGACAACGTTGTCATTTCGCAATGCCTTCCTTAAGCAGGAAGGTTTCCGGGCAGTCCTGACCATCCATCGACGACCAGTTCCATCCACATGTATCGCGCATCAAGTAGCAAAGGAGCTCTATGGACGCCATCGTAAAGATGCTCGAAAAGCATCAGCCGTTCTTTGAGAAGATCTCGAGGAACATCTACCTCCAGGCTATTAAGGACGGATTCCTTGGGTGCATGCCCATCGTCCTCACCTCTTCGATCTTTCTGCTCATTGCCACCCTTCCCGGCGTAGTCGGCATCACGCTGCCCCAGCCGCTCATCGACTGGTGCAACAAGCTGTACAACTTCACCATGGGCGTCATGGGCATCATGGTCGCCGGCACCACTGCCAAGAACTTTACGGCTTCCATGAACCGTCGCATGCCCGCCGGCAAGGTGCTCAACGACGGCTCCACCATGGTGGCCGCCCAGTGCAGTATGCTTTTGCTCGCCGTTACGCAGTTCACCACCAAGTTCAACGGCTCCGAGCTTTCGGTCTTCGACTGCACCAGCATGGGCACGCGCGGTCTGTTCTCGGCCTATATCGCCGCGTTCATCACCGTGTGGGTCTACAAATTCTGCGTCTCTCGCGATCTGACCATTAAGCTGCCCAAGGAGGTCCCGGGCGCCATCGCTCAGAACTTCCGTGACATCATCCCCTTTGGCGGCGCCGTCATCATCTGCGGCATCATCGATGTCGTCGTGCGCAACCTCATGGGCGTTCCGTTCTCCGAGCTGCTCATCAAGCTGCTCTCCCCGCTCTTCACTGCAGCAGAGACCTACCCCGGACTCATCCTTATTCAGGCAGCCACCGCGTTCTTCTGGTTCATCGGTGTCCACGGTCCTTCGATTGTCCAGCCGGGCATCGACCCCATCCGTCTTGCCAACCAGGCCGAGAATCTGCAGGTTCTGCTGGCCGGTGGTCACCCCGCCCATTCCCTCACCTTCAACATGTCGCTCGTGGGTGAGTTCGGCGGCACCGGTGCCACGTTCATCGTGCCGCTTCTGCTGATTCTCTTTATGAAGTCCAAGCAGCTCAAAGCCGTCGGTAAGGCCTCGATTGTTCCTGTTGCCTTCGCCGTCAACGAACCGCTGCTCTTTGGCGCGCCGATGATCCTTAACCCCTACATGCTCATCCCCTTTGTTGCCGCCGGCTGCGTCAACGTGAGTGTTGCCAAGTTCTTTATCGATAACGTGGGCATGAACGGCTTCTCCTTCGTGGTGCCTTGGGCTACCCCTGCCCCCATCGGCATCTTCATCACCACGAACTTCCAGCTTATCGCCCTGGTATTTGTCGCGATCATCATCTTGCTGGACGCCATCATCTACCTACCGTTCTTGAAGGCATACGATAAGCTGCTCTGCGACCAGGAGGCCGAGCGCGCCGCCGAGCTGGGTCTTGAGTCCGATGGTGCTGCCACCATCGCCGCCAGCACCTCTGCGCCCACTGTCGAACAGACTACCGCTTCCGTCGAGCCGACCGCCGCTGCCGCCGACAGCGAGCCTGTCGCCGATCAGCCCGAGCCCGCAGCCGACGCATCCGCTAAGAAGGATGTCGACGGTCTGAAGGTCCTCGTCCTGTGCGCCGGCGCCGGCACCTCTGCCATGCTTGCCAACGCCATCAAAGAAGGTGCCGCGCAGACCGGAGAGAACATCGCTTCCTCCGCAGGCGCTTATGGTCAGCACACTGCCATCATGGATCAGTACGACGTTATCGTGCTTGCCCCGCAGGTCCGTAGCTACTACAACGACATGAAGGCCGACACCGATCGTCTGGGCATTAAGCTGCTCGCCCCGCGCGGCAAGGAATATATCGACCTTACTCGCGACCCCGCTGGCGCCATTAAGTGGCTCCGCGAGAACCTCGACTAGTTTCCTCCCTCTGTTGGTGCCTGGATCCCCAGTTCGGGCACCTCTCCCTATTCGTATTCCACAGAAAGGATGACTCATGACCAACCCCATGCAGTTCCCCGACGGCTTTGTGTTTGGCGGCGCCACCGCTGCTTACCAGGTTGAGGGCGAGACCCGTACGCACGGCAAGGGCAAAGTGCCCTGGGACGATTTCCTGGCTGCTCAGGGTCGCTTCTCCCCCGACCCCGCAAGCGATTTCTACAACAAGTACCCGGTCGATATCGACCTGTGCCAGCGCTTCGGCATCAACGGTATCCGTGTCTCCATCGCTTGGAGCCGCATCTTCCCCAATGGCACCGGCGAGATTAACCCCGAGGGCGTCGCTTTCTATCACGAGCTTTTCGCCACCTGCAATAAGGCCGGCGTTATCCCCTATGTCACGCTCGATCACTTTGATACACCTGAGGCCTTTTACCAGAACGGCGGCGAGGGTTTCCTGACGCGCACGACGATCGACGCCTTTGTCGAGTACGCCAAGTTCTGCTTTGCCGAGTTCACCGAGGTCAAGCACTGGTTTACCTTTAACGAGATTCCCGCGACCGCCGAGGGCAGCTTTATCGTCGGCAACTGGCCGCACGGCGAGAAGTATCGCCTGGACAAGGCTTTCCAGCTCATGCACAACATGATGGTGGCCCACGCCAAGGCCGTCGTCGCCTTCCATGAGGGCGGCTTTGAGGGCGAGATCGGCATTGTCCAGAACCTAGAGCCCAAGTATCCCCTCGACCCCAACAACGCCGCCGACTGCGAGGCAGCTCGCATGGCCGACGTCATCAACAACCGCTGGGTACTCGACGCCACCTTCCGCGGCCACTATGCAGCCGACACCATGGAGGCTGCGACCAAGCTGGCCCATATCGCCGGCGGCGAGCTCGACGTCCGCGACGAGGACATCGCCGCGCTGACCGCCGCGCTCCCCTACAACGATTGCTTGGGCGTCAACACCTACAAGTGCCAGTTCCTGCGTGCCGCCGAGGGCGAAAACGACATCAACCACAATGGCACCGGCGACAAGGGCTCCTCGCGCTGGTTCCTCAAGGGCGTGGGCGAGTCATGCGTGCGCGAAGGCGTACCCACCACCGATTGGGACTGGATCATCTATCCCGAGGGCCTGTACGATCTGCTGCTGCGAATTAAGAACGATTACCCCAACTACAAGAAGATCTACATTACCGAGAACGGCATGGGCTATAAGGACGACTTTGAGGACGGCTTTATCGACGACGCCCCTCGCATCGACTACATGCGTCAGCATCTCGCATGGATTCTCAAGGCAATCGACGGCGGCGTGAACGTCGACGGTTACTTCGTGTGGTCGCTGCAGGACCAGTTCTCCTGGACCAACGGCTATAACAAGCGCTATGGCCTGTTCTACATCGACTTTGAGACCCAGAAGCGCTATCCCAAGGCGAGCGCGTACTGGTACAAGAACGTCGCGGAGACCGGCCTGCTCATGGCCTAGTTTCCGCCGCATACCCCCTGTCGGCCGCATACGAATCCCTCCACGGGTTCGCATGCGGCCTTTTTTGTTTTGGCTCGGCCCGAGCAGGCCATTTGTCTCGATCTGTAACATCTAGCAGATATTTTCTGCCCTACCTGTTACAGATCAAGACAAACGAGCGGCCCGAACTTGAAGATCTCGATCTGTAACACGTAACCGAGTATTCCGGCCCTACCTGTTACAGATCGAGACAAACGGGTAGCCCGAAGCAGAATATCTCGATCTGTAACATCTAACCCGGTTTTCTACTCCCAACTGTTACAGATCGAGATAATTCGACGACTCAGACGTTTTAATATACCGTGGTACAATTGTGTCCCAACGCAAAGGAGGTACCCATGTCAGCTTGTGTGCCCGTCCGAGATATGAAGGACACTGCTGCATTCACCAAGCTTGTTGAGTCTGAGCGCGACGTCACCGTAACTAAGAACGGCTACGAGGCCATGCACTGCATCAGCAGCGACCAGTATCGCCTCATGCAAGAAGAAATCGCCAAGGCAAAACTGCTGTCTCGTATGATGTTGGCAGAAGACGAAATATCGCAAGGCGACTACAGCGACTACGAATCCTTCGCGGCTTCGATACGAGACAAATATGACCTATAACGTCGTAATCCTCAAAAGCGCGCGATATGAGTACGAGAGTATTGTCGGATACCTTGCTCAAATCCTCAAGAATCCGCGTGCAGCAGGCAATTTTGTCGCTGAGTTTGAATATCAGCTTGACCTGCTTCGCGAGCAGCCGCTTTTACGTCCCCTCTCGCACATGCAAGAGCTGGCGGCACGTAATTACCGATCGTTTCCCGTCAACAACTACGTGTGTCTATACAAGTTTGAGCACGAAACAATCTATATCGCCCACATCTTTCATCAGTCACAGGACTACGCCCGCCTGGTCTAGCCCACAAGCTGAATACTTGGCCCGAGCGCATTTGCGCGTCATTTCACGTCACATTGACGCGTAAAATGACGCGCAAATTTTTACGTCTCATATTTTTTGACGCGTAAATGACGTTTTAACTTTTATGTGTCATTCTGCACGCCATATTGATGCAATAACCCCCGCGCCGGCAGAGGGCAGAAGCATCGCCTGCAGCGCTAGTTAACAAATGACCTGCGTATGCTCCTCGATGGCGGCGCGGTCCTCGACCGAGATACCCGGCTCGCACACCACGGCGTCCAAATTGTCCAGGCGGCAGAAGGTGTAGAAGTCGCGCTTGCCGATCTTGCTGGAGTCGGCGATAAGATAGCGTGAGTCAGCCTTGCTAAAGGCGAGCTGCTGGATACGACCCTCATCCATATTGGACGTAGACACGTCGCCATCCAGAATGCCGTTGGCACCGATAAACGCCGTGTCAATCCCTAGTGCGCGCAAGGTATCCTCGGCCGTGGGGCCCACAAAGGCGGCAGTGCGGCGGCGGTACATGCCGCCCACCAGGCACAGCTCGCAATCCTCGCGCGCCTCGAGCAGGCTAAAGACCGAAAGCGAATTGGTCACATAGATGGAAAGCAGCTTGTCGGTGACTCGGAGAGCGCCAATGCGATCTCACGACGGTTGCGCTCATTGTCTCAATTAGATACTCAACGAAATACGGCCCCGCAGCTCAATAAGCTGCGGGGCCGTACTATACACCGACGAATCAACGACGGAGTGCATCCACTATTTAGCCAGCTCCTGAACGATCCAGTCAATTGCACCTTCGGGATCGTTGGTAAGGTCGATATACTCCTTGCCCCTTGTGGTGAGCAGTTTAATTCCAAGGCGATCGGTATCGGCCTTCATGGCGTCATAGTACATGCGTGCCTGGGGCGCCAGAACAATCACGTTGTACTGATCCATCGTCTCATAGTGGCTTCCGTACGCACCGGACTGAGAAACCAGATCGATACCCTTAGCAGCGGCACCTTCGCGAAGAGCATTTGCCAAGAGAGTCGAAGTGCCGGCACCCTGGCAAGGCACAAGCACGCGGATCTGCTCCGCCTTGTCCTTTACCGCCTCGAGAGCTTTTGCGACATTTTCCTGTGCGGCAATAGCATCTGCATCCGAGGTTCCTGCAGCTTCCTTTGCGGACTCCTCCAAACAAAGCTGATGGTCATACGCCTTGCAGAACGGATAGTAAATCACAAAGTCAACGACCAACAGCACTGCCATCAATACAAGAGAACGTAGATCAAGACCTGTGGTGAGAAATGCACCGATTGGGCCGGGAAGCGCCCACGGCATGGTATACATGGGGGCGTTCATTCCAATTACGTCAATGAAAAACTTACCGATTATGGCGTTGACCATAGGAGCCGCTAGGAAGGGCACGAACATATAGGGATTGAGAACGATCGGCATACCGAAGAGAACGGGCTCGTTAACTCCAAAAATCACCGGGATAATCGATGCCTTGCCCATGGCTTTAAGCTGCTTGGAACGCATAAACATGATCAGGATAATAGGAACGATGAACGTGCAGCCAGAACCGCCCAGACCGCCGATGAAGCTTGTAAAGTCCTGCGTGAGAGCAATTGACGGGTGTCCACCTGCTTGGAAAACCTCAAGATTGGTAACGGTATTGCCGTAGAGCGCAGCATTGATCGGGCTCATGACAACCGAAGCACCGTGAATACCCATAAATTGGAAAAGTGCGACCGCGCCTTCGATAAGCGCCATGCCAGGATAGGTGTCAACCGCGGAGAACAGCGGCGAAATTAGAGCAGACACCAAATTGGCGAACGGCACAGCAAGCAGCGTACGGCTCGCGAGATCGATAACGGCGCACGCAAGGATTGAAAACCCAAACGCAAAGATATCGCGAAAACTCTGTGCAATAGCGCCAGGGACCTCTTTGGGGAGCTTGATCGTCACATTATGGCTAATGCACACCTTATAGATATTAACGGTCAAGAACGCGGATACGAACGCAGCGAGAAAACCCTTGGTTCCCATATAGCCGGTTTCAAAAACAGATGTATCTGCTCCGCCAATCGAGACAACATCGTTCGTCACCGATAGCAAGAACATGCCGCACATAGCACAAACCATGCACGAGGTGGGGTTGAGAGATTTGCCCGAAGGCATGCGGCGGTTCATCGACATGGCAAGTGAGCTCGCCGTGGTACCGGCCACCATAATGCCAAGAAGCCCCATGGTATATGCATAGATTTTATTAAAGAAATCCAGCACCTCAGACGGAAGCGTGATGCCTACATAGGCAGGGAGCGTCGAAAGAAGAAGGAACAGGCTCGAGAACAGCACAATTGGCATATTCGAGAGAAAGCCATCCTTAATCGCCACCAGATAAATGTTCTTTGAGATTTTGTCGAAGAGAGCCTGGTGTTTTTCAAGGAATTTGACGATAGCGTCCATAACGCATCCTTTCATGATTGCCGGGCACACAACGATTTATCCGGACTCAACCGTCGTCGTCCCAGTTTGTATCCGCTTATCGTAAGTGAATACGTTCTCGTGCGAAATGTAATATCATTTGCGCGATTTGTCATAACCAATTCTTTTTCCGCTTTGTCGATATGTCAAGAATTCAAATCTATATTCGGTGAACGGTAGTTGCGTAATTATAGATTTGTCCAGCTAAAGGCTATTTTTTCGGAGCATTACAATAAGTTTGTTACCGTTTACCGATTGGATATAACATATTAAATATATTGTTGTAACAATATTAGAGACAATGTCACAAGCCTGTCGTTCTAGTCAAAGGAAGTAACAATGCACAAACGATTGCTGAACATGTCCGCATCTGATTTTGCCGCCACGTCACCCATGGATCTAAAGCAGGCAATTCTGGCTTCCGAGGGACGTACCATCATGGCGGAAAACGTACCCTCTTCCCAATTTCTCGGCGGCGTTACTAATGCCGAAATCGAACGTGCCGCAGGTGCCGACCTGCTTCTGTTTAACGCGCTCGATGTGTTCGATCCAGTTATTGCCGGTATTCCAGATGATCTCAATGAAAACCCGGTCACTTGGGTGAAGCGAGCATGTGGAAGGCCCATTGGCGTCAATCTGGAGCCAGTTGATAACGAGGCAGAGATGTCTGAATCCCGTACGGAAATCCCCATGGGTCGTCGCGTCTCTCCCAAGACCTTAGAAAAGGCTAACGAACTCGGATTTGATTTTATCTGCCTGACGGGCAACCCTGGAACTGGCGTCTCCAACGATGCAATCGCCCATTCGATTAAACTCTCCAAAGAGCATTTCAATGGCCTGGTCATAGCCGGAAAAATGCATGGAGCGGGCGTTGCGGAACCTGTCATGACACTCGAAATAGCGCGCAAGTTTGTTGATCTCGGCGTCGATATCCTTCTCGTGCCAGCCCCCTACACTGTCCCTTGCTTCCAAGAAGCAGACCTGCGCGCCATCGTAGACTTTGTACGATCCCACAACGTAGGCAAGTCAATTGAAGAAAAGGTTCTCGTCATGGCGGCGAACGGGACCAGTCAAGACTCCTGCGACAGCGAGACCATTAAGAAAATAGGCCTTGCAGCAAAAGCCGCTGGCGCTGACCTCCAACATATCGGGGACTCCATGAACGGTATTTGTCTGCCCCAGAATATCTTCACGCTTGGACAAGCCCTTCGTGGCTACAGGCATCAGATCGTCATGCTGAGCCGTTCTGTGATACGTTAAGGTTGTTGCGCTCAAGCTATATCCCGACCACGGCAATCATCAGATACCACCAACATGCAAACTGAGGCTCCAATGCTCGATACACACGAAAAACGGCCACTCTATTTACAGCTCACCGACGCGCTGCTCAAGCAGATCGTCGATGTATATCAAGCAGACGATAAGCTTCCAACAGAAATGGAACTTTGCGACGAATACGCCGTAAGCAGAACAACCGTCCGACTTGCCATGAGTGAGCTGGAGCGTCGTGGAAGTATCTATCGAATCCAAGGTAAGGGATCGTTTGTTGCACCGAACCGCGTTAGCGAGCTCAATTCACTTTTAGACTTTGACTTTGCAAGCCATTGCGATGGTGTTGATCCGGATACCATCACCAAACATTTCGGCGGCCGCACATCAGGTCGTCCAATTTCCGTAATGATGCTCCAACAATTTGGATGCCAAAGTCGCGATGAGATTCAGCGTCTTGAATTGACCTACGAACTTGAAGGCAGCTTCATAGGCGCTGATACGTTCTTCATTTCAAAGTCGCACGTTCCGAATAATCAGTTAGATTTTCAGGCATTTAGCAAGATCATGGACGAGTTGTCCAAGTCTATCCAATCTGCTCGAGAAAGCTATAGAGCACGTCAGCTTAGCGATTCCGAAGCCAGCAATTATGGTGTTGCAAAACTTCCGGTCATCGAACTAACTCGTTATGCTTACGACTCCGGAGGCAAATTAATTGCAATTACTTGCCGCACCGTCTTAACTGGGCAGATCCCTTATCAAAACTTTATTTTCAAGTCCTAATGTTCTTTTTCTTTTGTCTCGATCTGTAACACGTAGCCGAGTTTTTAAGTCCTAACTGTTACAGATCGAGACAAACGGAATAGGCCGAGCCAAAAATCTCAACCTGTAACATCTGGCTCGCTTTTGGCCGCCTAGATGTCACAGGTTGAGACAATTTGATAGTGGAGTCCTCATTTACGCGTCATATCGCGTAGCGCTCACGCGTTGATTCCCCACAATGACAGGAGGTAAAAGTCCTCCCGCATCGCCTGTTGGCAATCCCATAGCGTTAGCTAGCAGATGACCTGCGTGTGTTCCTCGATGGCGGCACGATCCTCGGCGGTAATACCCGGCTCGCACACCACGGCGTCCAAATTGTCCAGGCGGCAGAAGGTGTAGAAGTCGCGCTTGCCGATCTTGCTGGAGTCGGCGATAAGATAGCGTGAGTCAGCCTTGCTAAAGGCGAGCTGCTGGATACGACCCTCATCCATATTGGACGTAGACACGTCGCCATCCAGAATGCCGTTGGCGCCGATAAACGCCGCATCGATGCCCAGCGCACGCAGGGTATCCTCGGCCGTTGGCCCCACAAAAGCTGCGGTGCGGCGGCGATACATGCCGCCTACCAGGCACAGGTCGCAGTCTTCGCGCGCCTCGAGCAGGTTAAACACCGAAAGCGAATTGGTCACAATGCGTAGGCGAAACGCCGACAGCATCGAGGCCATCTGCTCAACCGTGGTGCCTGTACCCAAAAAGATGGTCGAGCCCTCCTCGATGAGCTCAACGGCACGGCGCGCGATCTGCAGCTTTTCCTCGGCATGCTTGGTGCGCTTTTCGCTGTGCGAGTACTCGTGGCGCAACATAGCATGCGGACGGCCCTGCGCACTGCGGGCTCCGCCGTGCACGCGCTCGATCTCGCCCAGGCTCGCAAGCTCCTCAAGATCGCGGCGGATCGTCATATCCGAGACACCTAGCGCATCCGAAATCTCCTTGACCGAGACCGTGCCCTGTTCCTCGAGTAACTGCCGAACCTTATCCTGTCGCTCCGCTTTAATCACGATGAGTCCTCGCTGTTCCACGCTCACGCCAATTCAAACAGTAACGAACAAATTGTATCAGACTCGTGCACACCTAAAATGAGCGCCCGTACAGCTCCAATCATCACTTTTTTGAGAAAAATACCCCCTGCTTTAGTAGGGTGTAGTGATAATCTCGCGTGTTCGCGCTACAGTTTGTCGGAAATACCTCGATGTTAGGAACCAAATGATCACTTCCGAGCTTTTCGGCACCGCGCCGTGCGGTACCCCCGTTCATCGTTACACCCTCAACGGGCCCGAGATCTGCGTTCGCATTATGGACTATGGCGCCACCGTGCTGGGTATCGATGTGCCCGACATTCCCGGCAACGTGCGCGATGTGGTGCTGGGCTTCGATAAGCTCGAGGATTACTTTGACAACCCCGCCTGCTTTGGCGCGACCATCGGCCCTGTGGCCAACCGCACTGCGGGTGCTACGATCACCATCGCCGGCACGGACTGGCATATGCCGGCCAACGAAGGCGTCAACAACCTGCACAGCGATCTTGAGCACGGCCTGCACAAGCGCGTATGGGATGTTGAGCTCGACGAGGTCCACAACGCCGTGCGCATGACCACCTCACTTGAGGATGGCGAGCTTGGTCTCCCCGGCAACCGCACCTTTACGGCCGTGTTTACCGTGACGCGCACCGGCGTCTTTCGCATTGAGTATGGCTGCGAGAGCGACCGCGCCACCTACGTGTCCATGACCAACCACACGTACTTTAACCTTGCCGGCCATAACGCCGGCATGGACTGCGAGCACTTCTTTGTTGCCAACGCTGCCCACTACCTGCCCATTAACGAGCAGAACATCCCCACCGGCGAGATTGCTCCGGTCGAGGGAACGCCGTTTGACTTCCGCGAGCTGCGCCCCGTCGCGCCTGGCATGGAAGCCGACGACCCGCAGATTAAGCAGGCCCGTGGCTACGATCACTGCTTGTGTATCGATGGCTATCAGTACGGTCGCAACCTGCGCCGCGCCCTGCATGTCGAGGAGATGTGGACCGGCCGCGAGCTGGACTACTACACCACCGCCCCGGGCGTGCAGCTTTACACCGGCAACTGGCTGGGCGACGAGCACGCCAAGGACGATGCCAACTATGGCTGGGGCGCCGGCTTTGCCCTCGAGGCCGAGATGTACCCCGACACGCCGCACCAACCGCTGTTCCCGCAGGGCATTGTGGGCCCGGGTCACCCCTACAGCAATGTGATCGAATACCACTTTATGAGGCACTAAGCCCACAACGCGACATATCGCACAGCAACGCCCGCCGGCACCACCGCCGACGGGCGTTTTGCTACCCAGTCATTGGGGACGTTCTTAAATGACTAGCTGGATGGGGTCGGGGTTGGAGCTGGGGAGGTAGCGGATTTCTAGTTCTATGCCGAGCGCTTGCAGCTCTTTGAGGGCAGCGACGTCTGTGTCGTCTACGGCAACTGCGGGTGTTGCGGGACGCTTGCCCTCCCCTGCCTGCATATGGCCGATGCTGATCTTGGTGATCGGCACGCCGCCCTTAACCAGCTCGAGCGCATCGGCGGGTGAGGCCACCATGATCAGAATCCATTGACGCGGCGTTGCGGTATGAATGATGTCGATGGTCCTTTGCACCGAGAAAAACCGTGTCCACACGCCATCGGGCGTCGCCACCCTCATAGGGGCCCACTTGTGAGCGTCCGCGGCAATCTCGTCGTTGACGACCAGGACAAGGTTAATACCTACGGCCTCGTTCCACAGCGCAACATCTTGCCCGTAAATAAACCGATCATCGATGCGTGTGAGAAGAATCTTGGGTTGAGCCATCGCTGCCCCATTCTGCTTGAGACCCGTAAGAGCAAGACGTCGCGTCTCTAATATTAGTGCATTTAAAGTGAGAAAAGCCGTCAGAACACTTGCACAGATGTGCGATGTCCCGTATCATAGACAGCCGTTGACGCCTCAGTTGCGTCACCACATGGCCGCCAGCGTAGCTCAGTTGGTAGAGCACCGCTCTCGTAAAGCGGGGGTCACCGGTTCGAGCCCGGTCGCTGGCTCCATTGCACAAGATAGCCGCCTTCGGGCGGCTTTTTTGTTGCCGATTCGCCCACTCGGTGGACTTCGGATTTAATGCTTAGGGGGCGGGGATTTACCAAAGTGAAATTTTAATGAAAAGAAACCCAGCTGCAACAATTGCCATGGTGAGGGCTCGAATTGGCCATATAGATTTAAAATAGCCACGATACCTTCTCTTTTGCTGGAACGATATATCTATACAAGGTTGTGAGCGGAAAACAAAAATACGTCGATTGCTATCCGACAAACGGGTCTGGAATTGCATTCACCGGCATTTCGGGGCAGATTGATACACATGTACGAAAGGGAACCTATGTGGTGCGTTGGGTTGGAGCTGCTGCAGGCCCGATATGGCTTGCGGTCTTGCGCCCCGATGTCCAAATAGGTTTCTCTCTCTAGACGGGAAGTTGCTCATGGACGCCATATATGACGGAGATGACTGGGTCGATCATTATACTTGGCGCCTGGTCGGCTCGGATGACAATGGGGATGTGGTGTTTGATGGACTATGTCCAAAGCATCTCCATCCTTTTGTCTCGTCGTTAATTGAGAGTTCCGCTCGTGTTGCCCCCTACAGCTCGGCGTCGCTTCATGATACGGACGTTTTGAAGACCATAAGGGAATCAATTGACGATGGCACGATGAGCGGCCCGCTGTTTTCTCGGCTTGTGGGGCTAGATGAGATTGGCTCGAAACGACTGCTTGCGGGCGAAAAAGTGGAACTCACTTATCGGTCGATGATTTCAATCCTGCGGCTAGCCGATGTTCTTCGCAAATAAACAGCTTCCCTATTCAAAAACAGAAAACCCCGCCAAACGTGATTCCCCTAGGGAAAACACGCTTGGCGGGGTCCTAGCGTGATTTCCCTAGGGGAATCACGCCATCAGACGAACAACTCAACCCAGTAGCTCGCTACTCCTCCCAGTAAGAATCTGCAAGAAGCTTAAAGCAGATCTTCTTGACCGGCTGCGCGCCATCGCCCGGGAACTCGAGCGTGGGCATGTGAGGCTCGCCGGCAACGAACAGCGCAAACTTATCGTCAGCAAGATCGCCGGCAATCGAGGCGTCGGAATCGACCAGATCGTAGTCGTCCTTCTCGTCAAACTCCTGGACCAGCGTCAGGCTGCCCGTGGCAACCTTAAAGGCCTCGCGACCCTCGACGTCGATCTGCAGGTCGTGATAGCGCTGATGCGTCTCATAGTGTGCCTCGGCCTCGGGACGCGTCGTGGGAGCCATGACGTTCGCATAGACCTTGTCGCCCAGAATCGGATGGCTGCCGACCTCGAGCTCCGCCGGATCGTTCTCCTCGAGCCAGTCGATCAGCACGTCGAGGCCCTTGAGCATTCCGCGATACTCCTCGATATCGCCTAATGCACCGTAAATCATCTAAATCCCCTTTCGGATCGTTTCTTTGGCGGCTACTCGGTAAACGCGTTACCGACGCTGTTGCCACCCACATACGTCTCGACCAGGGTAAGGTCGGGATTGAACACGACAACGTCGGCGTCGCGCCCCAGCATAATGCTACCGCACTTGTCGTCAACTCTAACCACAAGCAAGCAACCGATGCCGGGGGCGACGCCCAAGCTCTTACAGCTCGGTCACGACAACGCCGTTGTAGACCTCGTCCCAACGATCCATAACCAAGTGGCCAGTCATGGGATCCATGGCGTTGAGCTTGCCGCAGGTGTTGGCGGTACGCAGCACCGTCTCATCATCCGCGCCGGCTGCGATGGCATGCGCGAAGCCGGCAATGGTCGAATCGCCAGAGCCCGTAGCGTTAACGGCGGGGATATCGGGGGTCTTGGCGCGGAACGCACGGCCGTTATGGAAGCCAACGGAGCCGGCAGCGCCCATGGACACGACGACCCAGGGGATATCGGAAAAGCGGGCGTCAGAGGCGAGCGCGGCGCGGAGCTCGTCCACATCGTCGGTGGTAAAGCTCGTGCCCAGAAGGCCGTTGATCTCGGTCAGGTTAGGCTTGACCAGCTCGGGCTTAATTTCGGACTTAAGGGCGGCCTCGAGCGAAGCACCCGAGGTATCGAGCAGCACCTTGGCGCCGGCGTTCTCGGCAATGCCCGTGATCTTGGCATAGTAGTCTGCCTCGACACCGCGGGGCAGCGAACCCGAAATGGTGACGACGTCGGCCTTGCTCGCAAGCTCGGTAAACTTGGCGGTAAAGGCATCGAGCTCCTCAGGGGCAATCGTCGGGCCGCTCTCGAGCAGCTCGGTCTGGTTGCCGGCGTGGAGAATGTTGAGGCAAATGCGAGTCTCGCCCTTGATGGGCACAAAGTCGTTGTTAATACCGTTGGCGTCCATGAGCTCGGCCATGTAGGCGCCCATGTGGCCGCCGAGCAGACCGGTTGCCACAACGTCGTCGCCCAGCTGACCCAGCACACGGGCCACGTTGAGGCCCTTGCCGCCGGCGGTCTTTTCGGGCGTCACACGGTTGACGTCGTCGATAACGAGCTCATCGAGCTGATAGCGCGTATCGACGGACGGGTTCATCGTAACGGTGAGGATCATTTTTAGCTCCTTATCTCGCAGGCTCCTTATGCCTCGCGATACGAGTCGACAAAACGGAATTACAGAATCTCAATCGTGAACGAGCGAACGACGGTCTCCTTGGGCTTGGCGACAAGGCAGCCGCGCTTATGCTCAAGTACGTCGTCCTCATCGGAGCAGGTCGAGAGGCCGCCCCAAGGCTCAACTGCCACAAAATCGCCCTCGGGCTTACTCCACACAATGAGATACGGGAAGCCCTCAAAGCTCAGGCGGACGCCCTTGTCCTCCCTCTTCTTAGAAAGCGTGACCTGGCGGCTCTCGAGCACGTCAAAGATGGTCTCCGCAAAATCGAAGAGCTCGTGCGACAGGGGCAGCGTCTTTCCCACCATGGGGTTCTTGGAGCGGTTTGCCACGTCAATCAATCCGGTCGAGGGCACGGCGGTGCAAAGCTCCGCAGCCTCGTCTTTCTCAAAGCGCAACTCATAGTCCGTATAGGCCTCGCCCTCATCGAGCGGACACTTAAAGCCGGGATGACCGCCGATAAAGAACGGCATGTCCTCGGTTCCCTCGTTGGTCACCTCATAGGAGACGCGCACGGTATCCCCCTCGAGCGTATAACGAGCGACAAGCTTAAACGGATACGGATAATCGCTCAGCAGTGCGGCGTTATCCTCCGAAGCCAGGCACATCGCCAGCTCGTTCTCGCCTTGGCTCAGTAGCTTCCACTCCTGTTTGCGCGCAAACCCGTGGCGAGCGAGCTTTACATGATGCCCGGCAAACGTCATGGCGCTGTTGTCGCGCAAGCCTCCGCAAATCGGGAAGCAAATCGGTGCCTGGCCAGACCACACGGCGGGATCGCCCTGCCACAGATACTCGCGACCTCCGGCCTCAATCGAGGTAAACGAACCGCCAGCCGTGGACACCTTAATAGAAATCGAATCGTTGGAGAGAGCGTATTCCATTGCCCATCCTTTCGAACAACTGCTTTTTTACTCGCAAGAACCCGTCTCGGCCCTGACCAAAGGACAAACCCGCACGTTCATCGATACGTCCGGTATCCCAGCCATGCAACGGGGTACCATACAGACATTGATGCAATTACAGCTGAAAGGCCTTCTTATGCGAACCATCATCCTCTACGCCTCGCGCCATCACGGCAATACGAAAAAGCTCGTGGACGCCATCGTCGAGGCACACCCCGAGATCGATACCCTCGACGTCAAGGCGCTCGGTAAAAACGAGTACCCCGACCTGCACGAATACCATCTGATCGGTGTCGCCACGGGCATTTATTACTCCGAGATCGACAAGGATATGGCACGCGTGCTCACTAACGTGCTGCAGCCGCAGGACAAGGTGTTTGGCCTTATGACCTACGGTGGCAAAAACAAGTGGTACGGCAAGGATATCGATGGCATCTGCCGCATGAAGCAGGCCATCTTTATGGGTGTCTACGGCTGCCCCGGTTTTGATACGTGGGGGCCGTTCAAGCTCGCCGGCGGTGTCCAAAAGGGACACCCGACCGCCGAGGAAATTAAGGGCGCCGTCGACTTCTTCGACAAGATCGAAGACGAGTATGGCGACATCATCGTCGAAGAGTACGCCAAGCGCGAGAAGCGTCTAGCCTACGAAAAGGAGCATCCTGCGGGAGGTCTTGTGGCCGGCGTCAAGCGCACGGCAAAGAAGATCGCTAACAAGCTGTAACTGTTAAGGTGCTTTAGAGCGTTTAACCCATACGGCGGGTCCGAGCAGATTCGGGCCCGCCGTCTTTTTCTATCGTTACTCGGTAGAGGCGTTGCCGACGCTCTGGCCGCCAACATACGTCTCGACGAGGGTGAGCTCATGGTCGAACACGACAAAGTCGGCGTCGCGACCCGGCATGATGCTGCCGCACTTATCCTCGATGTGCGCGGAGCGTGCCGGCACCTCGGTTGCCATGCGAATGGCGATATCGGCGCTGGCGATGCCCCAGTCGACGATGTTCTTGACGCCCTGGGCAAGCGTGAGCACCGAGCCGGCAATGCTCTTGCCGTCAGCGAGCCAGCACAGGTTGTCCTTCATGATGACGTCCATGCCACCACTGGTGTAGCTGCCCTCGGGCATGCCGCCGCAACCCAGGCAGTCGGTGATAAGCACCGTGTGCTGCCAGCCCTTTGCCTGCAGCAGTGCCTTGATGGCGGCAGGGTTTACGTGCTTGCCGTCACAGATGATCTCGGCGTAGGTCTCGGGCGTGGACATGGCAGCGCCCACGACACCGGGCTCACGGTGATGCAGGCCGCGCTGACCGTTATAGGTATGCGTAAAGCAGCTGGCACCGGCGTTGATGGCGGCGATGCACTCATCGTAGGTGGCGTCGGAGTGACCGATGCTGGTCACCACACCCTTGGCGTTCAGAGCAGCCGCATAAGCAGCGGCACCGTCGCGCTCGGCCGCCATGGCGCTCTTAACGATGCGACCACCCGCAGCCTCCTGCCACTGATCGAAGACCTCCTCGGAGGGGTCGATAAGATAAGCGGGGTTCTGCGCACCCACGTGCTTCATGGTAAAGAAGGGGCCCTCCAGGTAGATACCCTGAATGCGAGCACCGCAGAAGTCGGGGCCGCGACCCTCGTCCGCCTGAGCGATGGCGGCGCAGGCGTCCTTGATCTGCTCGACGCCATCGGTGAACGTCGTGGGCAGCCAGCTGGTGGTACCGCGACGGGCGAGCTCGGTCGAGCTGATATCGATACCCTCGGCGTCGTTATCGGTAGTTGAGTGGTTGTAGAAACCATGGATGTGAGTATCGACCATACCCGGTGCGATCCACGATCCCGTGTAGTCCTTAATCTCGCAAGAGGGCTCGTCGGCCTGCCAGGCGCCAAAGACGCCGTCCTCGACCATAAGATAGCCGCCCAGTTGCGGGCCTGCCGGCAAGAAGAACTTGTCAGCCTTAATTGCGTATGTGCTCATATGCACTCCTTGCTTCTTGAAGCAGTTGACCGTGGTGATACTTATACCCGGTCCATGTAAAAACAAAAAGCGCCCGCCCGCCGTTATGAGCGGACGGGCGCCCTTACAGGGGGACGCGATTAAGCGGTGAAGGGGTGAATCGTCACGCCCTTAACCACGCGGTTGACCGTACCGGTGGGGCTCGGCGTATCGGGCGTGTTGCCCACGCGCACGGAATTGAGCAGGCTGATGGCCTGGGCAAACATCACGAACGGCAGAGCAAGGTAGCCCTCGGGAAGCGCCTCGTAGCCCTTAAAGGTGAAGGACTCACCCTCATAGACGGTGGCACCTTCCTGCTGAACGGCGATGGTGTGCTGAGCGATCTCGTCGCCACCGATCTCGTTGAGGATGTCGATGTCGTACTGACGGGTGTAGGCGTCGTTGTTGACGAACACGAAGACGAGCGTCTTATCGTCGACGAAGGACTTAGGTCCGTGACGATAGCCCATGGAGGTGTCGTAGGAAGTAGCGACCAGACCGTGAGCAAGCTCAAGGATCTTGAGCTGGCTCTCCTGGGCAAGACCACCGAAGGAGCCAGAACCCAAGTAGGTCACGCGGTTGAAGTCGCCAGCCAGGTAATCGGCGACCTCGGGCTCACGAGCGATAACCTCCTCGCCCATCTTGGCGATGGTCTCGACCCACTCGGCCTTCTGCTCGTCAGAGGCAGTGTCGAAAATAAGGGTGGAGAGCAGGGTCATGCAGGAATAAGAACCAGTCATGGCGAAGCCCTTGTCGTTGGCGCGCGGGATGAGCAGCGTCAGCGCGTTGGGATCATCGGCAGACTCGACGGCGAGCTTGCCCTCGGGAGCGCAGGTGATGTTGAGGAACTTGACGTTGTGGACGAGCTCCTTGGCAACGGCAACGGCGGCAAGGCTCTCGGGGCTGTTGCCAGAGCGGGCAAAGGAAACCACGAGCGTGGGATCCTCGGCGCGCAGGAAGTCGCGCGGGGCGCTCACGATGTCGGTCGTGGCGATGGGCTTAAAGTCGTAGAGATCAGTGTTGCCAGCGTGACGCAGGTACGGGGCGCAGGTATCGCCAACGTAGTCGGACGTACCGGCACCGGTGAAGACAACGGACAGACGGCCCTCGCCCATAGCGCGAGCCTCGGCCAGAAAGGCCTCAATGGCCTCCTTGTTCTCGCGATAGATGTTGAGCGTATCACGCCAAAGCTCGGGCTGCTGAGCAATCTCGGCCGTGGTGATCTGGGCGCCGAGCTCGGTGAGCTCCTCGACACTCTTCTCGAACATTTCTAATACCTCTCTCTAGAAGTAATCCTCTGACGTGCAATTATACACTTCGGTTGGTTATCTGGTAGTAACCAGTTAAATGCAAAGAATCACCATATGGAAACGATGCGGACACTAGTTGCTACGCTGGTGATAAACCTTGTATTTAAACTGATCGGCACGAGCAACCGAGAGCGTATACTCCACAACCTCGTTTGACTCGTTATACGTAGTCCTGACCAAATCGAGCACAGGCGAGCCCTCGACAATTCCCAAAAGGTGGGCATCGGTAGGACGGGCTATGCTCGCATAGAACTCCTCTTCGGCCACGCGAATCTTTTGCTGAAAGTCCTGCTCAATCACATCGTAAAGCGGCTTACGCTCCAGCAGCGGTCGCTTTAGGGACAGAAATTGACGAACCGGTAGATAGCTGCGTTCGACCATCATGGGCATGTTGTCGGCAGAACGAAGGCGCTTAAGCTTAAAAATGCGATCACCGATACGCAATCCCATATGCTCGGCCAGATTCTTATCGGCCTCCATCTCGCAAAACTCGAGAATCGTGGTCTCGGGGTCGCGACCCATCGCGCGCATCTGCTCGGTAAAGCTGTAGGACTGCATAAGATTGGTTGCCTTTGCCGAACGGTCGGTCACAAAGGTGCCGCGACCGTGCTGCCGAACCACCAGTCCTAAACGCTCCAATTCCTGCAGAGCCAGGCGCACCGTGGTGCGCGAGAGACCATAGCGCTCCGAAAGTTCGCGCTCGGAAGGAATCATGTCACCGGCATGATATTCATGGTCAATCTTTTCGGTCAGAATATCGACCAGCTGATCGTAAAGAGGCTGTTTGCGCGCTCCGATCGCCATCCTATCCTCCCTTTTGCTCGAATCCGGCTAACTACCTTGGGTGTTAAGCATTATCGGTCTGCAACACCCGACTCATCAAGAAAACAAAAGCCGCGCGCTCTTTCGAGCACGCGGCTTTTAACATACACATGGCTTAAGGGGTCGGGGTGTGAGCCGCGTAGGGACACACCCCTCAAGCTAGAGCCTTACCAGATGCTCGGCCAGAGACCAAGCGGGCCAGCGCCCAGGATGCCCAGGACGAAGAGCAGCAGAATGCCCTTGGTCGGGGTCCAGCTGTGCTTAGCGAACATGTAGTAAAGCAGCAGCGTAAGCATAAGCGGGACGAGCTTCGGGACGATGGTGTTGAGGGTGTCGGCAACAGAGAAGTTGACCGGATCCTCGGTAACGGTGCCGTAGGTCACGGACTCCATGCCGTTGCCCAGATCGGTGACGCCGCACTCGACAGCGTTGCCGTCGGCATCGGAAGCGGTAAGGGCGTTGCCGTCCTTATCGGTCATGGCGATGGTACCGGCCTCAGCGGTCTCGGTATCGATGCCCTCCATACCGGTGAAGTTCTCGGCCTCCTTCTCGGAGACGATCACGGTATTGGCGGAGAGGCCACGGGTGGTGCCGTTGGGGATCTGCAGGTTGATCTGGGTGCCACCCATGGTGACGACCAGGCAACCGACGACGAAGACGCCCATGATGGAAGCGGCACGCGTGAAGGCCTGCATGTTGGCGGTCAGAGCATCAATAGCGCTGGTGCCAAGCTTGTAGGACCAGTTCATGAGCCAGAAGCGCAGAGCGAACTGGACGGCGTTGAAGATCACCAGGAAGATGATCGGCGCAGCGGCGTTGCCGTTGATGGCCATGTTGGAGGTGATGCCGGCCGTGATAGGCACGAGCGTCAGCCAGAACAGGGCGTCACCGATACCACCGAGCGGGCCCATTGCGGCGACGCGGACGGCGCGGATCGTGGGGATGTCAACCTTGTTCTGCTCGAGCGAAAGCACGATACCCATAACAAAGGTGACGAGGAACGGGTGAGTGTTGAAGAACTCCAGGTTGTGGCTCATGGAAGCCGCGAGGTCGTTCTTGTTGGTGTGGATCTTCTCCAGACCGGGGATGATGGAGTAGAGCCAGCCAGCGGCCTGCATACGCTCGTAGTTGAACGAGGCCTGCAGGAAGCAGGAGCGCCAAGCCATCTTGTTGAGGGTCTTCTGGTCGAGCTGCGGAGCAGGAGTGAGATCCTCGTAGTGCTCCGGGATCACATACTCATTAGATGCCATCTTCGAAGTCACCTCCGTCAGAAACAGCTGCACCCTTCAGCTCGGTCTGCTGCTGGAAGTCCCAGAAAGCGATGCCGAAGCCGATGAGAGCGAGAATGAGCAGAGCAGGGGTTGCCAGAGAATCGTTGGCAACGGTGATGAGCGCGAGGCCAAAGCCCATGAGGAAGAAGCCCCACATATCGCGGTTCATCATAACCTTGAGCAGGACGGCGAAGCCGACGAAGCGCATCATGCCGCCTGCAGCGGAGAGACCGGTCTGCAGCCAAGTCGGGATGGCGGAAGCGATGGTCTGACCGATAGTGGCGCCAGCGATGAAGAACAGGGTGACGACGACGGCGAAGATCAGGCCGAGCAGAGCCATGGCGAAGTAGTTCAGACGCTCGATACCCTTGGTGTCAGCGTTGTGAGCCATGTTGTCCGCGGAGGACATGAGCGGCGACATAAGCGTGAAGACCAGGGTAACGCCGAGCTGACCAAGCAGAGCGAACGGAATGGCAAGGCCGACTGCCGCGTTGGGCTCGAGGCCCGTAGCAATAGCGAGAATGGCTGCCATGATGCCGCCGATAACAGCGTTAGGCGGCTGAGCACCTCCGATCGGCATGTTGCCGATCGTCATGAGCTGATAAGTACCACCCACGAGAAGACCGGTGTTGAGGTCGCCAAGGATAAGACCGATGACGGCGCCGGTGACGATGGGCTGATAGAGAGACTCGAGGAAGTTAAACTGGTCGATTGCCGCGACAAACGTGACGATGAAGACCAGAGCGACCTGGAAGATCGTGTATTCCATCTTGCTCCTCCTTTCAAAATGTATGTACGCACTTTGGATTTCACGTACAGAATGTCAGGGTTTCACTCCTGACAACGTGGATCACGAGGATTACGAGAAGAGCTTGCTCGTGTCCTCAACAGGCGTGCTCGGAACGCGCCTGATCTCCAACTCCACCCCCAATTCCTGCAGCTCTTTAAACGCAGCGACATCCTCGTCGTTAACTGCGACGGAGGTGGCGACTTGGCGCTTTCCTTCCGACATGTGCATGTTGCCGATGTTTACCTTCTTTATAGGCACACCGCCCTTGACGAGCGTAAGCACGTCTTCCGGTGTTTCGGCCACGATGAAGATCTTCTGGCGCGGGCTCGCCTTGCCAATGACGTCGATGGTCTTCTGCAGGGAGAAGAAACGCGTAGCGACGCCGGTGGGAGCGGCCATCTTCATGAGGTTCTGGCGCATGGTGTTGGTCGACACGTCGTCGTTGGCGACGAGGATGAGGTTGGAGCCCAGAGTGGAGTTCCACTGGGTGGCAACCTGACCATGGACCAGTCGGTTATCGATGCGGGTAAGAAGAATGTTGGGTTCTGCCATGTTGATCAGCTTCCTTTCGTTATTTGCTGACGACAGTTACTTGATCTCCTGAATCGCGTAACGCGAAACATCTACGACGGCTCCGGATCGGACTTTAATCTGGACCTTCTCGCCTTCGATGCCCTTGACGGTTCCGTAGATACCGCCGGCGAAAAGAACCTCCTGACCCGGCTTGAGCTCGGTGTGCAGCTCCTTGAAGTACTTCTGCTTCTTCTTCATGTTGATTTGCGACCAAATGGTGTAAATCAAACCCATGATGGCAAGCAGACCCAAAAGAGCGACCGAAGAGCTCAGGACGTTGGCTCCGAAATCGGCCATTAGATGCCGTCCTCGTCGCCGAAGATATCTTCCTCGTCGGAGCCGGCAACGGATGCGACCGTCTGGGCGGTGATGCCCGTCTGACCAACGGTCACGGCCTGCTCGCCAAGCTCGGCGAGCGTAGCATTGCCGCGAAGGAACAGAAGCTCAATAACCATGGGAAGGTTGGTGCCAGTCAGAACCTCGACGTTGTCGACATCCTGGGCAATCATCATCGACTGGTTGAACGGGGTGCCACCAAGCAGGTCGGTAAAGACGAGCACGCCATCGCACTCCTCGCGCATGGCGGTAATAGCGGCGCGGAGATCCTCACCGTAGGATGCAGCCTGGTCGCCCTCAAAAGGAACGACAGTAAAAGCGGGCTGATCGCCGGCAACCATAGCGATAGCGCTTGCGAGGCCAGGTGCGAACTGTCCATGACCGGTAAGAATAAAGCCAACCATTCAAATTTCCCTTCCGAAGGTGTGTACGATCTGAGTCCGATGATTTTCGGAAGCCAGCGAGCAATCGCCCTTAAAGCTTCTTGGAAAGCGTTCTTTGAAGACCAGTGGTCTCTCAACTGGTAGTAACCATGTGATGTGTTGTTGCCACTATATCACCACGGAAGAGGTCGCTTTCGTTGATTTATACAGTAAAACGTTTTTGCACCGCTCACGGTGATATTTCGACCGTTTACCGGTCATTAACACTTCTACCTGCGGTTTTGAAACCGTTTCGAAATGCTTTGGCAAAAGATCGGATCTATTCCTGTGTCTAAACAACGTAGGGCGGCTAAAAATAGCATGTAGAAAAATTGCAGGTCATTGTGAAGATATGTGAATTGGTCTTTTTGACTTAATACCAGTTAGAACCAGTGTTGAGATTATCGGTGAACGGTAGTTTTCGACCGTTCACCGGTTACTTGCAATCGTTTGCAGTTGTTTTCCCAGATGAATTAGGGAAGCGCGATGGAGCGCTTGCGCGATCACGGGAAGTTTTTGGCATTTGCCCTCATCCCCCGAACGCCAAACTCCGGCATCCAAAATGAGCTAATAGCTCACGCTAATCGTTTTCAATCATTACTTACTCAGTATACGTAATTATTTATCGTTTATCGTTAATTATGATATAAGATACAAGTATCATCCAAGAGATTGGTTGGAGGGGCTATGATCCGCCGGAACGTATCCGCATCGAATGAAGCCATCGGTCGCGAACAGACAATAGCCGAGCTGAGGAGGCTCACCCGCATCTGCAAATGGGCCACAATCTGCGCCACTGTGGCACTCGCTCTGGGACTCTTCGCAGTCATTGCAATCGACCTTCTACTCATATTGCCCAGTCTCTCCCAAGGATTCTGTCTCCAATCCGTAGAACTTCAAGCCGGCGAAGGACCGTGCCTCGCTCTCGTCGGCGCCAATGCACAGACCCCACTTATGCTCGTCGCACACGATGGTCACACTGCCATAGGAAGCCTCTTGATGACATGTCTCGCGCTTACCATCGCGCTAAGCGTGCGCAGGCTTTTCTTCAACATTGAAAAGGAAGGCAGGCCCTTTGACCTTGAATGTAACCAGACACTTCGTCGAGTAGGACATTTATTCCTTATCGGCGGCGTTGCCGTGAGGCTTCTTGGCGCCGTAATCACGGGAATGATACTCTCAGGATTTGGCGGCAGCTTTACGGATGCGTTCGCCGGCCAGTTATTCGAGCCCTCCATGCTCTTTGCAGGCCTGATTATTTGCCTGATTGCCAGCGTCTTCCGCTACGGGTATATCCTGCAAAAACAAGATGACGAGTTGCTCTAGGGAGAATCCATGATTATTCTGCGGCTTGACCGCATGCTCGCCGAACGCAAGATCTCATCCAAAGAGCTTGCGGAACGTGTGGGCATCTCCCAGGTCAATATGTCACGCATTAAGACGGGCAAGGTTTCTGCCATACGTTTTTCAACTCTTGACGCGATATGCCGGGCACTCGACTGCCAACCGGGCGATGTACTGGAATATATATCCGACGATGAAGCCGATAGCCTTTTTGGACTTAAAGATGAATAGCCATAATTAAGCCGCCAATCACGCCTTCAACGCAACAAGCCCCCTAGAACGATGTCCGTTCTAGGGGGCTCCATCAGATATTTCGGCTTCGTACTCGAAAGCTCAGGCAATCTTTACGCAAACAGGCCGTAGATGCTGATGTTGGCCTTGGCGTAGAGGCCGTTAGCATACTCAGTCCACTTGGAGCTGGCGCTCGAGGCCTGCGAAGAGTACTGCTGGTAGGCAGTGTAATAGGCGGTCATGGCCTGCTTATAGGTAGCGCTATCGGCCGTAAAAGCATCGTCGGCAAAGGCCTTAGCGTAGGTGCCATCGGCGTCCTTCCAGGTTCCCTTCTCGCTATCCCACTCGTCACCGGCAAGGTTGATGATGTAATCGGCGTAGTCCTTGCTCGCGGTGTCCTCATTGCCGTCAGAAGGCTCGGTCGGAGCGGTCGGCATGCTTGCGGAGCTATCGCCCACCTTCTTCCTGTAGAGCTTCTGCAGCGTCGCGGACTGACGAACGATCTGCTTGGCCTGGTCCTTGGATACGCCATACTGCGTGGCCATGGTCTTGTAGTCCGAAGTGCCGATGGATTCCTCGGCGTACTGCTTCATCTCCTTAGAAGAGACGGTGATGCCCTCGTCCTCGGCAGCGTCGAGCAGGATCTTGTTACGCACGTAGGACAGGATGACGTCGGCAGAAGGAGCGGTGTAGTTGCCATCGCTATCCTTGACGGTGTCGAGGCTGTACTGGCTCTCGATGGCCTCGCGCGCGGTGATGTCGCTCTTCTTGCCGTTGTAGCTATAGCTTGCCACGGTCGAATCGAGCTGGTCCTCGGTCAGGGTCGACGAGCCGACACCCTTGCCGCCAAAGCCGCCATTGCCAATAAAGAAGCCGACCACGGCAGCGATCACGACTGCAACTACAAAGGCGGCAATCATCGTCTTCTTGTGCTTGCAAGCGTGGTCGTCCACGTCGGAGTCGTCGTCCTCGTCCTGCTCCTGGGGCATGAGGTTCTCGTCGGCGGCGTCCGCGGCGATCTTTGCCTCCAGGCGAGCGTCTTCCTCCTCGGCGGTCGTACCGGCGGCAATATGTTCGGCAGACGTGCCGGCGACCAGGTCGATCTTCTCGTCCTCATCACCGTCGGGGCCTTCGCCGCGCTCGATGATCTGGATGCCGTCGATCTCGTCCTTCTCGTCCTTCTTTTGAATCAGACCCATATCAGTTACTCCTTGTTAGGAAACATAGTCCCCAATAGAATACGCCCGGCAGAGCGCCGGGCGTATTGATTCTTAGGTTATACGCAAACACTTAAGTACTATTTAGGCGTTTGCAGCGTGCATACCTTAGACCAGGTGCGCGATAACGGCATCGGCAAAGGCCTGCGTGCCCACCGCGCCCTCGACGGAACCGGTCTGGGCACGACGCACGTCACCGGTAACCTGCTCGCCCTCGTCGAGCGTGGCAGATACGGCGGCACGAATGCGATTGGCAGCATCGTTCTCGCCCAGGTGATCGAGCATCATCGCAGCAGAGAGAATCTCGGCCGTGGGGTTGGCGATATCCTGGCCAGCGATATCGGGCGCGGAGCCATGCGTTGCCTCGAAGATGGCGCAGTCGGCACCGATGTTGGAGCCGGGGGCCATACCCAGGCCACCTACCAGGCCGGCGCACAGGTCGCTCACGATGTCACCGTACAGGTTGGGCAGCACCAAGACATCGAAGTCGTTGGGGTTTTGGACCAGGCCCATGCAGGTGGCGTCGACGATCTTGTCGTTGAACTCGATATCGGGATAGTTGGCGGCCACCTCGCGCGCAACGCGCAGGAACAGGCCATCGGTCGCCTTCATAATGTTGGCCTTGTGCACGGCCGTAACCTTTTTGCGGCCGCAGCGGCGGGCGTACTCAAAGGCGTACTCCACAATGCGGCGGCTCTTGGCGATGGAGATGGGCTTAATTGAGATGGCGGAATCGGTGGCGAAGGTCTTCTGACCCGAGCGCTCGACAAGCCGTGAGAGCTCCTCGACCTCGGCAGCGCCCTCGTCGAACTCGATCCCGGCGTAGAGATCCTCGGTGTTCTCACGCACGATAACCAGATCGACGTCGCGGAAGCGCGAGCCGTCGCCCGGCTGCGACAGGCAGGGGCGCACGCAGGCGTACAGGTCGAAGTGCTTGCGCAGGGCCACGTTGACGCTGCGGAAGCCCGTGCCGACCGGCGTGGTGATGGGGCCCTTGATGGCAACCTTGGTCTCGGCGACCGCATCGAGCACGTGCTGGGGCAGCGGCGTGCCAAACTCGTCCATAACGCCGGCACCTGCCTCCTGGACGTTCCAGTTGATCTGGACACCGGTGGCCTCGACCACGCGGCGCATGGCCTGCGTAATCTCGGGACCGATACCGTCACCGGGAATCAGGACTACATCGTGCGCCATAATCTGTTACTCCTCGTTTTCGGCGTCGTCAGATTTTTTAACGCTAGCACGCTTCTTCTTTTTGGAGAGATCCAGGCCAAAACGTTTAACAAGCATTTCGCAAATCTCGCTCGAACGAGCCTTGAGATAGCTGCCCTTGCCGTTCTCGGCATCGAACTTAAGGCGCAGCGCGAGCTTCTCGGCGACCTCGGCGTCAATCTCGCCCTGACCAAACTCGTACAGGCAACCGAGCATGTCGCGATACTCGAGATCGCCGTGGTAGCACTGGATGGCCTCGTCCAGGATGGACCAAGCCTCGCGCGAACGCTCGACACTCGTGGCGCCCCACACGCACAGCAGGCGGAAGGCGGCATAGCGCAGCGTGGAGGAAATCTCATCGAACAGTGCAGTCTCGGCGCCCTCAAAGGCATCGCCCAGCTGCTCGGGGCAGGTGGTGGCGAGCGCCGTCAGGGCATCGAGGGCCTCCCAGCGGGTCTGAGCCTCGGGACGGTCGAGCGCCTCGATCAGCGCGGGCACGCAGGGCACGACGCGCTGCGGATCGCGCTCGGCAAGCAGGTGCAGCACGCGGGCGGCAAACTGGCGGATACGGCGCGTGGGGCAGCCGAGCTCCTTGACCAGGCGGTCGACGGCGTTCTCGTTCTCCTCTGCCAGCTGGAGCTGTGCCAGCTCCTCGTCGGTGAGCTGTTCGTCTTTGTTTTCTGCCATAGTTACCTCTTTTTACTATTTCTTAGCGTGCTTGCCAGCACCCTTGCTGTCATCGGTGACCAAGATGAGCTGTCGGTCGGCAGCGCCATTGCGACGCGCACGGCGGCGTTCCTCGGCATCGCCCGCGTCGGCGGCGGCGCGGTGTGCTTTGTTGACGTTAAAGACCTCGTCGTGCTTGCGCCACGGACCGACGGACTCGCCAAAGCTCATCTTAAGGCCGGCGATAAAGCCGCCGAGCCAGCCGATCGGCGCAAACTGCACCAGCGGGAACAGCGAGAACACCCAGGTCAACAGGACGACTGCCGCCGCACCCGCAAAGTTGGCAATCCAGTAGTCGCGCTTGGTGATGACGCGCTTTTCGCACGCCCACTGGCCGCACAAAAAGCCAATGTAGATCGCAAAGATAAAGAGCACCAGCGCAAGCACCACGAACGTCCAGCTCATGGGCGCTACTCCCCGTGATGGTGGCCGCAGCAGCACTCGTGGCCGTCGTCATGGCCGTGGCCGCCGCAGCACTCGTGGTCCTCGCCATGGTGGTGGCCACAACCGCATTCGTGATCGTCGCCATGCTCGCCGCAACCGCAGCCTTCCTCGTGAGCACCATGCTCCTCGGGACGATACTGCGACCAGTCCAGACCAGCGGCGATGGCGTCGGCCTCCTCCTTATAGAGGACCGTGATGGCCTGGGTACCCAGCTTGGCGCCACCGATGGCGTCGAGCATGTCGTAGAGCGTAAAGGCCACGTCGGCGCCGGGCAGCGCAAGCTCGCGGTCGTCGGCATAGGCGAGCGCCAAGCGCAGGTCCTTAATGAAGTGCTCGACCATAAAGCCGGGCTTGTAATCGCCGTCGAGCGCCTTGGGCGCCAGGCTCTCCATAGCGCCGGACTTGCCGGTGCCGCCCAGGATCATCTGGCGGGTCTTCTCCAGGTCAAGGCCGCTCAGCTCGGCAAATGCCATGGCGTCTGCCATGCCGACCATGCAGGCGCCCAGCGACACCTGGTTGGCGAGCTTGGCAGCCTGACCCTTGCCGGCGCCATCGAAGCAGCAGATGGTTGCCGCAAAGGTGGAAAGGATATCGCGGACCGGGGCGATGTCGTTCTCGGTAGCGCCCACGATAGCCGTGAGCGTGCCGGCGATAGCTCCCGACTCGCCGCCGGTGACGGGGCAGTCAAACGCCATGCGACCGGAAACCTGGGCGGCCTCGGCAATGTCGCGCGCCAGCTCGGGCGAGCTCGTGGTGAGGTCGATCAGGACCGCGCCGGGCTTAGTGCACGCGAGCAGACCGTCGCCCGCCAGGTAGAGCTCCTCGACCTCGGAGGGATAACCCACCATGGTAAAGACAACGTCGGCGTTCGCCACAGCATCTGCCGGCGTATCGGCCCAGACGGCGCCGCGCTCAACGAGCGCTGCAGCCTTGGACTTGGTGCGGTTGTTGACCGTGACGGGATAGCCGGCGTCCAGAATGTGGCCGGCGATGGGGGCACCCATAATTCCGGTGCCGATAAATGCGACAGAGAGCTTGTTTGCCATGAAACCTTTCCTTTTGGGTTGGGTGTTATTACCAGGTTGAATACTCGGTGCCAGCGTTTGGGCTGTGAGTCGAGGGCGATTACGGACGCAGCGCTTGCCTACTGACCGCGCACGCGGCGGGCGATACGGTCGGAAAGCGAGGCTTTCTCGGCACGGTTCTTACCCCAAAACGCGCAGGCCACCATGCCGGGGCCCACGTGCGAGCCGATGGTAGGACCAACGGAACTACGGATGATGGTGACGTCGGCGCAGCCTTCCTCCTTGCGGATGGCGGCTTCGAGCCAGTCGCCGTCCTTTTCGGCATCGGCCGTCATGATGGCGATGGGCATGGTGCGGTCGGGCACGTAGTTCTCGCGGAACGATTTGAGGATGGACTTGAGCGCCTTCTTGCGGCCGCGGTTGACGCCGATCAGCGACAGCGAGCCGGCAAGGTCGTAGGAGAGCTCGGGCTTGACATCGAGCTTTGCCGTGAGCTGCGCCGCCGCGGGCGGAATGCGGCCGCCGGCAGCCAGTGCGTCGAAGCTCTCGAGCGTAAAGTAGCCGTGGACGTAGGTCTTTGCCTCGTTTGCCCAATCGACCAGCTGCTTGGCGGTCAGTCCCGCCGAACGCTGGCGCACGGCCTCGAGCGCCAAGAGCGCGCCGGTCGCACAGGGTAGAGCGTTGTCGACCACGTACAGCTCAAAATCGGGATACTCGGCACGCACGGCGTCCGCCGCCTGGCACGCGGAGTTGTAGCTCGACGACAGCGCCGAGGTAAAGCACAGGTAGACCGTGGGCGTGCCCTCTTTGGCGCACTCGGTAAAGAACTCGATATAGCGACCGAGCGACACAGCCGAGGTGGACACGCGGGCACCGGCGCGCATGCGGTCGTAGAACTCCTTAGGGCTCATGCTCGACCAGATATCGTCCGTGCGCTCCTCGCCATCGATAATGAAGGGGAAACCCAGGATATCGACATCGAGGTTCGCGGCGACCTCGGGGCTAAAGTCGCAGCAGGTATCGACGACGATGCGGCAACGGTCCGAATGACCGGCGGATGCGGCCTTGTCCATCAAAGCGACTCCTTACGTAAAAAGGCGGCCACCCGCATGGGATGGCCGCCAACCGTTAACTCATGCAAGTTAACGTATTTTACTCGTCAAGTGTTTCGATGCGGGGCTTGATGATGCCATATCCACCATTCTTACGGTGATACACCACATTGATAAGGCCGGTCGTCGCGTTCTCGAACACGTAGAAGTCGTGGCCGAGCAGATCGGTCTGCACCAGCGCCTGCTCCTCAGTCATCGGGGTGACGTCGATGACCTTCTCGCGGACGAGCAGGTCGTCCTCCTCCTCGGGCAGCAGCAGGTCGGCCAGATCCTCGACGCGCTCGACCGGCGCGACATCCGCGGCGCTGGCACCGCCCTGGCGGTTGTCCACGACCTTGGTCTTGAACTTGCGCAGCTGGCGGGTGACCTTATCGGCGGAGAGGTCGATGGCGGCGTACATATCTGCACCGTGCTCGGCAACGCGAATCACCGAACCGCGGGCACGAACCGTGACCTCGACGATTGCCGGGTTGGGGTTCGAGGGGTTCTTCTCATAGCGAAGTACAACGTCGACCGTCATGGGCTCGATATCGAAAACCTTGAGCGCCTCGCCGATCTTCTCATCCACATGCGCACGCAGAGCATCGGTTACCGTCGTCTTGCGTCCAGAAACCTTGATATCCATACGTGGCTCCAATCTGCCTCGGGGACTTACTGTACTGGCTATGTACCCATTGCCGTGCATTTAATCACGCGGATTCCCAAAGACCCGAATAACGATTGCTTGATACCGCATACCGAAGTCTCGCACTTTTCTGTGGCAAAGTGCGCTATAGGAGGGAGCCGGCGATTTTGTATTTGGTCCCGAAAATTGGCTTTGACCTGCTGGTTTTATAGGAATGAAAAAGCCGGGCTCCCCTATTGGGGAAGCCCGGCAGCGCGTGTTGAAACCGTGAAGAGGTGTCCTTTCCAACGTATAGGAGACACCACCCCTAGCAATAACTAGCTATTGAGCTTGTTGATGTCATCGTCAGTGATGGTGCCTTCCTGGCTGGACGATTTGTCCTCGGAGGATGCGGCCTCATTGTTGGAATCGGAGGACTCGCTGCCGGAGGACGTGGTCTCACTGGACTCAGAGTCGCCCGGCTGCACGTTAGCGCCCGAAACCGTCTTAGTGGTGAGGTCGTAGGGCGTCCTGCCATACCAGACGCAGTGGACTGCCTCGAGCGTACCGTCGACCGTGATGTCGTCGAGGGCATCACTCACGGCGCGGCACAGTTCGTCATTGGACGAGAGGCCCGCAACACCAAGCGTCGAGGGCGCCTCGAGCGCACCGACATAGGAGATCTCGCTCATCAGGCGTGCAAGGTAGCCGCCGGCCGTGGAGTCGCAGATCACATAGTCGACCTCGCCGGACTCGAGCGCCTCAAAGCACTCGTTGATGTTGGAGTAGGTCTTTTGGTTGGCGGTGATGTTCTGCTTAGCAAGCGCCTCCTGCGAGGCCGAGGACATCTGGATACCCAGAGTAGACGTGTTAAGGGTATCGGTGGAAACGCTTAGCGACTCACCATCGCTGGTTTTACCGAACACGGAAGCGGCATCGTACAGGCAGGTGCCGAGCGAACTAACGTCCCCGTCCGTGGAGTTGATCTCGCCGATAAAGATATCAGCCTTTTTGTCGCCGAGCGCGGAACCTGCCGAGGACGCATCGACAAAGGCGACCTTAAGGCCCATGCGGCTTGCGAGGGCGCGGGCGGCGTCAACCGCATACCCCGTGAGCTCGCCGTCGGCGTCCTGCATGGCCTGCGGCGCATCGGAAGTATCGAGGGCGACCGTCAGGGTTCCGGGAGTGACCAGGGCATCGTCCGACACCGCCGGCGTGACGGTCTCGTACTCGATCTGGTCGATCGTGGGAGTCGTGAACGTAGACAGCGGGTTGAACGCGCATCCGCTCAGGCCCAAAACGGCGATGACCGCTGCGGTCCCAGCACCTAACCGAGCCGCGTGCATCAAGCTGCCCCTCACCATGTCCACTACCCTGCCTTCTGTGTCGTATACGATCCGTGCGTTGCGCGGAATATCAGGTTGTTCCCACCAGCTGACCTGGTATTTGACCCCACACTTGCGCACCGGGGTGTTTGCTCGGGAGGCCGCAGCCACCTTCACGACTGGCCCGCTCGCCCGCGAGGCGGTATTGCCCCAAAGAAAGTAGAACGGACGGTGCGGCTTACATCTAGGACGCGCCATGATCGCGCCGCGCGCACGCGGTCGCTTACGTGGATCCCTTTGACCGCGTCTGTCTTGGACTAGGACGGGCATTTCGTCCGCCCGCAACCACAGCCTGGCAGGAACGTAGCGCATTATAGCTAAGTTCAAGCTAAAGTTTAAGGTTAGGGGCGTTATTCGCATCGCGAGTACAGATTTCGCAGGTCAGGACGGGCCGCACGCGCTCTGATTGAACCCGTCGCTCCCCTATGGAAAGCCCCAACACACCCGTCTTAGGGTGCCGTGGCCAAAAAATGGCAAATATGAGTACTGTTACCAATTTAGTAACAGGTAATTTTGGCCTCTCGGACAGATTTTGCGCTCAGTGCCGCCAACTTGATGCTTAGTTTTTCTACATTTGTTTATTATCTTCTTACTTTACGCCGCCTCCGAGTCCAAAATTCCTTGATTTTGCTGTTACTGATTTAGTGACAGTACTCATATTTGCCATATTTTGGCCAGGGCATATGATTAGCCCTCTATTTTCGACGCGAATTAGACCGGCTTAAGCCCAAAACACGCCCGCAGCGTGTTAAGCAACGCCTCTTGCTTCTTCCTGCGGGCATCGACACGATTCCGGTACCGCTTTCGCATACGCTGGTGCATGCGCCATGCGAGCGCTTCCATCGCTTCCATGTCACAGAGCATTTCGTTGTTGACCGTCGCGACCTCGATTCCCATAGTAATCAAGCCCGTGTTGCGCTTTTCATCATGGATACGTCCCCTACGGGATGAATGGCCCAGCTCGCCGTTGTATTCCAGGTCAAACCGAGCTGCTTCCTGATACGCATCGCAAACTGCATGCGGCATCCCCGAGATTGCCTGCGCACGGTCATCGAACTCGATCTTGTAGTCGGTCTTAAAAGGACCGCAGGCAAATCCGCCATAGGAAAACGGAAGCGAAAACAGGGCGAGCATGATGCACTCCATGGGTGAGCGCAGGTTTTCCGAAAGATAGGGACACAGACGCTGCAGCTGCTTGGCCGCGTTCCCCTTGCATACCGCGAGGTAATCTGCCAGACGATCGGGCGTCAGCACCGGCTCAACCTCAAAGTAGCCCACATCTGCTGGCTGGTCCTTGTCCTTTGCAAGTTTATTCGTAACAGGCGAGGTGTAGGGAGGCAGATACTTCCCGCGGTCACTCAGCGAAATCTTAGAGCACAGCTCCTGAGCCAGGGCAAATGCCTGGATGCAGCCGACCTCGCGCGCAACGGCAACACAAAGGGCCTCGGGAGATAGACTGTACACCCCCGGTTCCACCTCTAGAATCGAGCCGGCGGGCAACCCGGAGCATACGGACCAGCTCACGCCAAGAATGCGGCGGCGCCGCGCCGCAGATCCCACCAGCAAGCAAAGATCTTCTTGCACCTCGCCGCTTGCGGCCCCAATCCGCACCAAGTCGGGAAGATAGATGTCCTCGGTCGAGGGCGACGACGTGCACAGCACACGGCGCTCTTCATCGGGATCGAGGTCCCTCCAGCTGATGTAACCCATTTGTCGGCGCTCGGCGCGCATCATGCGTAGCGCCGAGGCGCCTGTTAGGATTACGGAAGCCGCTAGCTGTTCGCCTGTCGGCTCGTTGTACCGCTCAATCTTTACTGCCACAAAACCACCCCTACCAAACACGTGCGATAGCAACGCCATCGACTGCCGCGGCGCCGGCGCGCTTGAGTTCCGCCGAAGCCGCGGCCATCGTCGCGCCCGTGGTAATGACATCATCGATAAGCAGCAGGCGGCGGCCGCGCACATCTTCAACCGTCTCGTACATGCCTTGGGCACGCTCGCGGCGCTCCTCACGACCGAGTTCGCGTTGGTCGCCATGCCCGTACTTGACGAGGGCATCGAGCAGGGGAACACCCGACAGCTCGCAAAATGGGCGCGCAATAGCCTCCATATGATCAAAACCACGCCGCCGAAACGCTGCCGCCGTCGCAGGCACAAACACCACCGCATCCGCGCCGGACAGCACACCTCCATAGCGGTCGGGCGCTACGACCTGGGCATGCAGGGCGGTGTCGTAGAGCAGCTCTGCCAGATACGGCGCCAGGCGTCGCTCACCCGCATCCTTGTACGCTTTAATGATGCGCGGCAGCGGATGCGCATAGACGGCGCACGCCAGGCAGCGGTCGAGCGCCTCCGCCATTGCCGAGGACGTGCCCTCGACCGAACACTCAGTGCACAGCAAATCCCCAAACGGGGCGCCGCATCGGGTGCAGCTATGACGTGGGTCGATGAGCGTGAGCGCGGCCAGGCAGTCTTGGCAAATAAGCGCACCGGCGCGCTCGCAGCCGGCACATCGTGTTGGCGACAATGCCTCGAGCGCCTCGCGTGCCGCCCACTCGGCAAACGGTAGCAATTCGTCCGCAAACGGTAGGGCACCGGCACCCTGCAGACGGCTCAATATGTTCAGACGGCTCTTCAAGACACAACCCTCCCTACGTTCGGTCGCAGGGAGGGTTGTTGATTCGGCGCTATGATACCCCGATGCGCTCGGGGCAAGGCGGGCTAAATCCGCTCGCGGGCGTTATTCGCCGGCGGGCGGTTGTGGTGCGGACGAAGACGGGGTCGAGCCCTCGCCACCATCCTGGCGCGGCTTGCGGGAACGGCGACGGCGACGGCGCTTTTGGCCCTGGTCGGCCGAGCCCTCGCCACCGCGATCCTCGTGCGGCTCGCGCTCGTCGCGAGCCGAACGTAAGGGAGGGGCGCCACGCGAAGCCTGGCCAGCCGCTCCCCCGCCATCTCCGGGACGACGGCGCGTGACCTTGACCTCGCCATCCGAGACCTGATCGGCCACGGAGGGCACTGAGGGCTTCTGTTGCGCGCCCGAGGAATGGCGACGGCGCGGACGCGGCGCGCGCTCCTCCTCGCCACGTGACTTGCCGCCCTTGTCGGCAGACGCATCGGAGGCCGAGGCACCCTTGGGGGCAGCGCCGGCCTCGCGAGCGGCTGCGGCACGGAAGGCGTCCTCGCGCTCCCCGCTCGACAGATGACGGCGACGACGGCGCGTGGGATTCATGCCACCGCCGCGATTCTGCTGCTGGGGTTGCTGAACCTCGCGCTCGCGGGGGGAATTCTTGCCTGCGGGAGCGGTCTCACCGGCATCGCCCGAGCCCGCGCGCTTGCGACGACGACGGCCACCGGCGGCCTCCTCGGCCTCGGGTGTCTCGGCCTTACCACGGCCCTTTCCGCGGCCACGGCCCTCGCCCTGGCTCTGAGCAGCGCGGGCATCGGATTCGACATCGCGACGACGGCGCTTGGGCATCGACGTGCCGGCCAGACGGTCGGCACTCGACAGGCCATCGCCCACGTCGACGCCATTCTCGCGATCGAGCTCCATGAGCGCCAGGCGCATCTCGGGCGACTCGATGCGCTCGAGCACATCACGCGTCACGCAGTCGGGGCGACAGTTGCAGCCCTGCTCGGCGGCCTTCTTTTTGCAGCCCTCCGAGCACGTCATATCGGCCAGGTTGACCTTAAAGACTTTGCCGTTCTCCAGGCGCAGCACCAGCTGCTCACGCGGCGTGTCATATTCCTGGATACGCGCCTTGCCAAGCGGCGTATCGATGAGCGTCTTCTTTTTGGGCGCACGGCTCTTAAAGTCCTTGTAGGCCTCGAACTCGTAGCGCAGACAGCACATCAGACGACCGCACACGCCGCTGATCTTGGAGGAATTGAGCGGCAGGTCTTGCTCTTTTGCCATGCGAATCGAGACGGGCTCAAACTGTCCGCCAAAGCGCGTGCAGCAGAGCTCCTGCCCGCATTGGGCATAGCCACCCACCAGGCGGGTCTCGTCGCGCACGCCGATCTGGCGCATGTCGACGCGAATGTGCAGCGTCGAGGACAGATCCTTGACGAGCTGGCGAAAATCGACGCGCTCCTCGGCCGCAAAGTAGAACACGGCCTTCTCGCCGCCAAACAGGTATTCGACGCCCACCGGCTTCATCTCGAGGTCGAGCTCCTTGACGAGACGGCGGAAATCGACCATCGCCTCGTCGCCTTGGATGGCCAGGTCGTCGGCAAGCTGCAGGTCGATGTCGCTCGCCACGCGCAGCACGGGCTTGAGCGGCTGACCGATCTCGTCTTGCGGCACCTCAAAGGGATCGGCCGTGACCAGGCCGATCTCGGTTCCGCGCTCGGTGGAGCAAATGGCATAATCGGCCTCGAGGATATCCAAATCCTGCGGATCGAACCACAGGTCGCGCGAGGCGTAGGTAAACTTAACGGGTACGACTAACGGCATTTCAGTGCCTTCCTGATATCGAACAGCATGACCTCGATGGCCAGCTGGGGAGTAACGTTTCTGGCGATGTTGCGCTCGGCGGTCGCGACTGCCTCGAGCGCCCGGGTGGCACCCGCAACATTGGTCGCGGCGGCAAGCCGACCGATCGAGTCGCGCACGTCTTCGTTCACCACGTCGGCTGCCTCGTCCTGAAGCGTCAGTAGCACGTCGCGCATGAGCGTCCGCGCGCTCGCCAGCGCTTCCATGATACCCGAACGCTCGCGCGCGTTGAGTTCGCGCTTGTTGCGGTCCTCAAGCTGCTTCAATGCTCCACGCGACAGGTAGTCGGCGTTTTGCTCGAGCACCTTTTCCTGCGTGGACTTGACCTCGGCGAGCGGCGCCTTAACGGCGACGATGAGCGACTTGGCGCGGCTGAGCACGTCGGCCTCGTCGGCGGCGATGAGCGAGTCGATGGCGCGAACCATCTGACGGCGGGCGTCCTGGCGCTCGGCGCTCTTGAGGAACTCGATGCCACGCGTGGGACTCCCCGCCACGGCGACGGCCATGCGACAACGCGCAATATCCTGACCGGTGGCGCGGCTCACGGCCTGCGCGGCCACGGCGGGCGACACCAGTCGAAACGGCACGCACTGGCAGCGGCTCACGATGGTGGGCAGCATCACATCTGCCGAGGTGCCCAACAGGATGAACATGACGCCCTCGGGCGGTTCCTCGAGCGTTTTGAGCAGCGCATTGGCGGTGTTGGCGCGCAGCTGCTCGGCACGGTCGATGATGTAGACCTTTGCCTTGGCGCGGATAGGCGCCAGGGGCACGTCGTCGAGCAGCTCGCGGGTCTGCGCGATGAGGTAGCCCGTAGCGCTTTCGGGGGTGTAATAGTGCACGTCGGGGTGCGTATGGCGCGCGACGCGCACGCAGCTGTCGCACGAACCACAGCCGTCCTGCTCGCACAGGAATGCTTGGGCGAGCGCCCATGCGGCGTCGAGCTTACCGGCGCCGGGCGCGCCCAAAAACAGGTAGGCGTGCGATGCGCGACCGCTTGCGATGGCGTTGGTCAAGAAGTCGCGCACGCGTTCCTGGGTGTCGAGCTTGGCGAGCAGGCTTGCCTGAGCGGGGGCCATGTTACTCAGCCTCCTGGGCAAGCGCGGCGGCGACGGCATCCTGGGGGATGTCGAGACCGTGCGCACGAACCAGCTCGACCGTCTGCGCGAAGACGTCTGCGATCGACGCAGTGGCGTCGATGAGCTTTACGCGGTCTGGCTCCTCGGCAGCAATGGCACAAAATCCCTGATAGACGCGCTCCTGGAAGGCCATGCCCTTGGCCTCCATGCGGTCGGCCGCACCACGGGCGGCCATGCGCAGCGCCGCCTGCTCGGGCGTGATGTGATAGACGAGCGTGAGCGCCGGATGCGTACCGGCGACAGCCAGGTTGTTGGCATCGCGCACCATCTGACGGTCGAGGCCGTCGGCAAACGCCTGGTAGCAGGTCGTGGAATCGTAGAAGCGGTCGCACAGGACCACCTTGCCGGCCGCAAGGGCGGGCGCGATAACCTCGTGCACTAGCTGGGCGCGCGCGGCCTCGTAGAGCAGCAGCTCGCAGGTGTCGCCCATCGCCGTATTGGCGGGGTCGAGCAGCAGAGCACGGATCTTTTCGCTGATGGCGGTACCGCCCGGCTCGCGCAGGCTCACAACCTGGTAGCCGGCAAGGTCGAGCGCGCGGGCAAGCAGGCGCGCCTGCGTAGATTTACCGGCGCCATCGACGCCCTCGAGCGTGATAAAGCTATGTTGAGCGGGCTCAAAAGCCATGGGCGCAGCCCCTTCCTACAAGGCGCGTAAATGCAGATATATCAACCAAGCCATGATACCCCAGGGGCAGGCGCGTCCCCAATGGCTAAAGGTGCCTTTCCAAAGTTGCGGTGAAATAGGGACTGATTGAAGCTCCGAGACCGCCAAACAGTCCCTATTTCACCGCAACTTATGATGGGGAATTTTGGACGCTGGGTATAATCGTCGTATTGCATTGAAATGTGGCGAAAGGAGTGGCAATGTCTCGGTATTGCGCCTCGTGCGGCAAGCTTCTTGCAGATAATGCCAAGTTCTGCACCTCGTGCGGTGCACCCGTTGAGCAAACAACCGCGAGCGATAGCCAGCCCGCTTTTGAGCAGACCGGCTCCCTTGATGCGCCGCAAGCCAAGGCGGACGACCCCCTCGCCTATCGCCCCGACCCCGCCGCAAGCCCCGCGGCCGTCGAGACCACGCAGCGCATACCCATCGCGAGCGGCTCGCCCCAACAGCAGCCGGCTCCCGCATACGCGCCCGCTTCGCCACAGACCCCCGCTCCCAAAAAGAGCGGCGCCGGGCCGCTTATCGCCGTTATCGTTGTGCTGGTGGCGATCATCATCGCCCTGGTCGTTTTCTTTGTGATCAAGCCTTTCGACAGCGCCGCCACGCAGACGACTGCCGAGGTAGCTAAGCTGCACCATGACGTCGACGACAATGACCTAAAGCCTCTCGGCGATCCCAACAGCCTGTACGACGATGATGACGATGACGACGAGGATGGCGGCGAAGCAACGCTCTCCGAGCAGAACCTCTACCGTCGCCTGAGCGAATACTACGACTTGCTCGAAGACCTCGACAACTACGTCCGTGGCTGCGCGCAGAACTTCAACGGCAGCTATCTGGAAGAGGATCGGACCACCCGTCAAAATCTCGCCGACGTCGCCGAGCGCACAGAGGACACCATCGAGCAGTATTACGACATCGTCGAGGACCTAGACGTCCCGACGAGCTCCAAGAACTATAGCTCCTGGAAGGACATCATCGCCCTGTACGACGACCTGGATCACCGCATTGACGCAATCTGTGATGCCTGGGAGATCAGCCTGAAATACGCCAAGCCTGCGGACCACAAGAATGAGATCGTGGCGCCGCTGTCGCGCGACAACGTGGCGGGCACCAATGACAATAAGTATCGCCTAGACTTTGAGGAGCGCTATCCCGGCGCCAAACCCGTCGAAGTGAACTAGCGCTTTGTCGTTCCCGAGCCGGCAGTTAGGGACGTTCCTAAACTGCCGGCAGAAAAGGAACGTCCCTAACTGCCGGTCAAAAAAACGAGCGAGGATCGTGGGGTCCTCGCTCGTTTTTTAGGCAATGTTTCGACCGCGCCGTTACTTGTCGGAGGCTACTTTCTTGGTAGTCGACTTCTTCGCGGTCGTCTTCTTGGCGGCAGTGGCTTTCTTAGCCGTCGTCTTCTTGGCCGCCGTCGTCTTCTTGGCCGTGCTCGCCTTAGTCGTGGTCTTGCGGCCGCGGGCGGGCTTCTTCTCCTTGGTCGGGCAGTCCATGTTGACGCAGATACGCCACGGGCCGCGCGCCGTGTTGACCACCACGATGGGGGCGCCGCACTCGGGGCAGGTCTCACCCGTCGCCTCGAGCTTACCGCGCGCCGGCAGAGGATAGCTCACGCCGCAGTCATCGTAGTTGGTGCAGCGGATAAAGCGCTTGCCGCTCTTCTCACTCTTGTGCGCGATCAGGTCGCCATGACGTCCGGCCTCGGCACACACCTTGCACTCGCCCACCTTAAGGTCGGGCTCGTAGTTGGTGGGGCACGTGGGGTTCACGCAGATCTCGAAAGCCTTCTGACGGAACGGCTGGCATTTAATGCGCGGCGCGCCGCACTCGGGGCACACGGCCGCCTCGCCCTCGAGCGGACTCACCTTGACGCCGCTCGGCACCGGATAGGTCACATCGCAGTCGGGCCAGCCCATGCAGCCAATGAAGCTGCCACGGGTCTTGGCGCTCGTCTTCATAACCAGGTCCTTGCCGCACTTGGGGCAAGCTCCCACGCGCGCATCGGCCGTGACGGCGTCGCTGATGGCGTCGCCCAGCTCCTGCGTGTGCTTGAGCAGCTCGTCGAGCACGCCAGCCAGCAGCGCGCGCGAGTGCATCACGACATGCTCTTCGGTATCCTCGCCGCGCTCCACACGGGTCATGTCGCCGTCGAGCTCGCTGGTCATATCGGGGCTCGTGATGCGCGGGGCAAACTGCGACAGCGCATCGATGATGGCGATACCCAGCTGGCTCGGCTCAACGGGATCATTTTTGAGATAGCGCACGGCGTACAGGCGCTCGATGATGCTCGCGCGCGTGGACTTGGTGCCCAGGCCGCGCTTCTCCATCTCCTGCACGAGCTTGCCCTGGCTGTAGCGCGCGCGCGGCTCGGTCTGCTTGGCCTCGAGCTTAATGTCGAATACGTCGACCGTATCGCCCTGCTCAAGCGGCGGCATCTGCTCGTCGCGTTTAAGGCCATACGGGTAGGCCTCGCGGAAACCCGGGGTCACGAGCACATCGCCCGAAGCCACGAACGGCTCACCGTTCACATCGAGCTCGAGCTTGGTGTTCTCGATGGTCGCGGGACCCATGAGCGTCGCCAGGAAGCGGCGGGCGATGAGGTCGTAGAGCTTGCGCTGGCCGCCGTCGAGCGTGGACGGATCGCCCTCGCCCGTGGGATAGATAGGCGGGTGGTCGGTGGTCTCGACTTTGCCGCGCGTAGGCTTCATGGGGCCGGCAAGCACCTTTTTGCATACGGGCGCCAGCGCCGGGTTGATCTTTGCCAGGTCGCTCACCACGGCGCCCAGATCGAGCGTCGCGGGGTACACGGTATTGTCGACACGCGGGTAGCTGATGAGACCGGCCATGTAGAGGGACTCAGCGATGCGCATGGTACGCGCAGGCGAGATGCCCTCGGCCGCGGCGGCAGCCTGCAGCGAGGTGGTCGCAAACGGCGTGGGCGGCTGCTGCTTGCGCGAGCGCTTGGTCACCGCGGCGACGGTTGCCGTCGCGACGCCGTCAACATGGCCGTACGCCGTCTCAGCAGCATCCTTGTCGGTAAAGCGCGCCGTCTTGTGCGCGATCTTAAAGCGATCGTCCTCGGCAGCGCCCTGCGCGGCACCCATGCCGCGAATCTGCCAATAGTCCTCGGGCACAAACGCCATGCGCTCGCGCTCGCGCTCGACCACCAGGGCAAGCGTCGGCGTCTGCACGCGGCCGGCGGAGCGCACGTTACCAAAGCCGCCAAACTTGGCGAGCGTCAGGTAGCGCGTCAGCACCGCACCCCAAATGAGGTCGATGTGCTGACGGCTCTCGCCTGCGTCGGCCAGGTTCTGGTCGAGCGAGACGAGATTATCGAAGGCCTGCGTGATCTCGGCCTTGGTAAACGAAGAATACTGGGCGCGGGCAACCGGCAAGTCCGGCGCCACCTCGCGCACCTTGTTGAGGGCGTCCGAACCGATCAGCTCGCCCTCGCGATCGAAGTCCGTAGCGATGATGACGCTGTCGGACTTCTTGGCAAGGTTCTTGAGCGAGCGAATGAGCTCTTTCTCGGCCGGCAGCTTAATGACGGGTGCCCAGGTGAGATAGGGCAGACTCTCGAGCTTCCAGCCCTTGATGGAGATGCCATCGGCAAGGAACGGCTTACGCTTGGTGTCGTAAGGCGGACGAGCCAGGCCATCGGGCATGTCGGCCGGCAGCATCTCGCCGTCCTCGGTGACCGAATACCAGCCCAGCTTTTTATCGAACAGCACGCTGTCGCAAAAATCGGGCGCAAGGATGTGACCGGCAAGACCGATCGTCACGCACTCCTCGCCCTTCCACTCAAAACGGTAGATGGCGGTGTTGTACACCTTGTCCTTTTTAGGCTTACCCGTGGACAGCCGCTCGGCGATCTGACGCGCGGCGTCGTTTTTCTCGGCGATGATGAGCTTCAAAAGAGGCTCCTATCTCGTATCTCTACGGCTACGCCCGCCCGTATGGCGGCCGATTTACGCCCTTGCTTGCTCGATCTGCCCGATGAGCCAATCGCACCAGGCGTCCATGCCCTCGCCCTTGCGCGCGCTCACGGCAAACCGCGGCGCCTGCGGATTGAGGTCATCGAGTGTCTTAGTATACCTATCCATGTCAAAATCGAAAGCCGGGGCCACGTCGACCTTATTGAGCAGCTGCGCGCCAGCGTGCTGGAAGATGCCCGGGTACTTGATGGGCTTGTCGTCGCCCTCGGGCACCGAGAGAATCATGATGGACAGGTTCTCGCCCAAGTCAAAGTCGACTGGGCAGACCAGGTTACCCACGTTTTCGATAAAGATGACGTCGATGTTTTCCAGACCCACAGCCTGGTCAAACGCGTCAACGGCCTCCATGATCATGTTGCCCTCGAGGTGGCACAGGCCGCCCGTGTTGATCTGGATGGCGGGCATGCCGGCTTCCTTCATGGTGATGGCGTCGACATCCGAGGCGATATCGCCCTCGATGACGGCACAGCGCAGGCCGGCCTTGTCACGCAGGCGCTCGTTGGTGCCCAGGATCGTGGTGGTCTTGCCCGAACCGGGGCTCGACAAGACGTTGATCACATAGGTGTTTGTCTCATTAAATCGCTGACGCAGCTGATCTGCCAGGCGCTCGTTGCGCGACAGAATCGGCGACGCGATATCAATCGTTTTCTCAGCCATACTTAGCGCTCCTTACTTTGGCCCCTTTATACCCCATCACCAGATGGCTAGCGGGCTAATCGTCGGGGGTTTCGATTTCGATACTCGCGATATCGAGCTCGCGGCCGTGCAGTAGGCGCACGTTGGCACCACCACACTGGGGACAGCGACAGTGGAAGCGATCGTGGTCGAAGACCTCGCCGCAGTCCAGGCATTCACTTTGTGGGTGAATCTCCTCAACCGCGAGCTCGCAGCCCCGCGTGAGCGGGTCCTCATCGCGAAATGTCTCCCACGCAAAGTCCAGCGCCTCGCGCACAACTTCGGTCATATCCCCGATACGCAGCGTTACCAAAACGGCGCGCGAGGCCCCCGCCCCACGCGCCGCGCGAATCACTGTATCGAGTATGCCGTTGACAATGCCAACCTCGTGCATACCGATTTACTCCTCGTCGTCCTCATCGTCCGAGAACAGGTCCAGACGGCTCACAAACAAGCCCTCCTTGCCCTCGCGCGCGGTAATGACCACGCGGGCAATGGCGAGCGAAATCTCGTAGAGCGAGAGCAGGGCACCATACATGAGGCCCAGCGTAACGGGCGAGCCGTCGGGCGTAATCACAGCCGAGCCCACAAGCAGGCCCACGTACACGTAGCGCCAGGCGCCGCGGAAGGCCGCGTAGGACACGATGTGGAAGACGGACAGGTAGAAGATGATGAGCGGCAGCTCAAACGCCACGCCAAAGCCGATCATAAAGAGCAGCTCCATGTTGACGTAGTTCTCCAGGTCGGGCAGCGCCGTGGCGACGGCCGAGGTCTCGCCGATAAGCCACTCAAAGCCCGCCGGGATGATGATGAAATAGCAGAAGATGGCACCCAGGAAGAACAGCACCGTCGAGGCGAGCACCGTGGGCACGACCCATTTGCGCTCGTTGGGACGCAGTGCCGGCAGGAAAAATGCCAGAATCTGCCAGATGATCATGGGCGTGCACATGACCACGGCCATCTTGATGGCCAGCGAGAAGCGCAGGCCAAAGCCGCCGAGCGTGGTGGTGATGTAGAACTTACCGTCCGGCACAAAGGAGCGGATGGGGTCTTCCAGGATGTCGAGCACCACGGGCGTGGCGAAATACAGCACGATGGCGGCGGCAAACACCGACACGACCACGATGGTCAGGCGGCGACGGAGCTCGCCCAGGTGATCGAAGAGCGGCATGCGCGCAGGTCCGATAGGCATTACTCATCGCCTCCCTTCGGGGCATCGGCGGTGGCAGCCTCGGCAACGGCCTCGTCCTCGGCCTCGAGCTCGCGAGCGAGCTGGTCGACGACGGCCTTGCGCTTGCGGGGACGACGGGCGTAGAGGTCAGCCGTCGTGGGCTCTGCCGGCTCGGGCTCGGACTCCGGCTCTGCAGCAGGCTCGGGCTCGACGACAGGCTCGGCGGCAGCGGCAGGCTCGGCACCCTCGGCCTCGGACTCCTCAGCAGTACCCTCGCCCTCGGCGGCAGCCTCGCTCGCGGCCTTCTCGGCAGCAAGACGGGCGCGACGCTCGGCAAAGGTCTCCTTCTTGGCGGGCGCTGCCGTCTCGGCGGCATCCTCGTCCGCATCGGAATCGTCGTCGGTCGCAGCAGCCTTCTTGGGCTTGACCGGGGCCGACGCGGCCTCGCTCACCGGATCGATTATCTCGGACTGAACAACGGCCGTCATCTTTTCCTGCGTCTCGCGGAACTGACGAATGGCACGGCCGATCGTGCGGCCCATCTGTGGGAGCTTATCCGGGCCAAACAGCAAAAAGCCGAAGACCACGATGATCGCGAGCTCACCCTCTCCAATACCAAACACACATACCTCCAAGGCTCGATGTGAGTCGAGCCCGCACCGCGCCATTCGGCCGGAACTCGTCTATTCATTCGGTCAAGTATAGCGCCCGGACACCAAAACGTCCGAGCGCATCACAAACATATGCCAAATGGCACGCCCTTTTGGGGGCAAAGGTTATGCAGCGGTGATCGAAATCTCCTGGTCGACACCCAACAGCTGAACCACGCGCATCACCGGGGGCTGCACATTGGTGCAGCTAAAGAGTTTGCCGTGGTCGACCGCGTGGTGTGCGGCGCCCACGAGCACGCCAATGCCCGTCGAATCGATGTAGCTCACCTGGGCAAAATCGAGCTCAACGGCCTCAGTGGGCTGCTCGAGCGCCAGGTCGATGGCATTGCGCAGGCTATCGGCGTTAGAGATATCGATCTCGCCGGTTACCTTAATGGTGTAGAGCTCTGGCGTGGGGTTGGTGGAAATACCCAAATCCATGTATACGCTCCTTTACGTATCGAAAGTGCGGATAGTACGGGAAGCCGCGCGTTAGGCGCGCTCGACACGCGCAAGCTCGGCAGCGACAAGCTTGACGGCCAGCACCAGCACATCGAGCGCGGCCTCCAGGTCCTCGACCGTGGGATAGCTCGGCGCGATGCGGATGTTGGTGTCGCGCGGGTCCTTGCCATAAGGCCAGGTGGCACCAGCCGGCGTGAGCTTGACGCCCAGGTCGGCGCAGAGCGCGGCGACCTTCTGGGCTGAACCCTCGGGACCATCGAAGCTTACAAAGTAGCCGCCGCGGGGGTGCGTCCAGGTGGCGCAGCCCGTGTCGCCCAAGCCCTCGGTGAGCTTGCGCTCGACAGCCTCAAAGCGCGGGCGCAAGAACTCGGCATGCTTTTTCATGTGCTCCTTGACCGCCTCGATGGTGGGAAGGAAACGCACGTGGCGCAGCTGGTTGAGCTTGTCGGCACTGATGAGGCCGGCCTTCAGGCGCTTGGAGAACTCCGCGATAACCGCGGGGCTCGCACCGATAAAGCCGATACCGGCACCCGGGAAGGTGATCTTGGACGTCGAGGCGAATGCCACCACGCGGTCCTCGGTGCCCGCCGCGCGGGCAAGATCAAAGATGTTGGCGAGCTCGTCGGTCTCGTCGTACAGGTCGTGCACGCAGTAGGCGTTGTCCCAGAAGATGCGGAAATCGGGCGCGGCCGTGTGCATCTCGACCAGGCGGCGCACGGTGTCCTCGCTAAAGGTGATACCCGTGGGGTTGGAATACTTGGGCACGCACCAGATGCCCTTGATGGAATCGTCGGCGGCAACGAGGCGCTCGATCTCGTCCATATCGGGGCCGTTGTCGGTCATCGCGACGGGAACGTTCTCGATACCCAAGTCGACGGTAATGCCAAAGTGGCGATCGTAGCCGGGAACCGGGCACAGGAACTTGACCTTCTTGCCGTCGTGCGCTGCCTCGTAAGCCTCCCAAGGATCGCTACCACACGAGCCGCAACGCCAGAACATACCGGCGATATCGTGCTCGATCAGCAAGCTCGACGAACCCAGCACGAGCGTCTGCTCGGCGGGGCAACCCAGGAACTCCCCCGCCAGCTTGCGTGCCGAGGGAATGCCCTCAAAGCAGCCGTAGTTGGAGCAGTCGACATTGCCGTCGTGCAGATCGGCATCGGCATTGAGGATATCGAGCATGGGTCGAGAGATGTCCACCTGGGAGGGCGACGGCTTGCCGCGGGCCATGTCGAGCGCCAGGCCCTTGGCCTTGACCTCGGCGACCTCGGCCTTGAGCGCCTCGATGGCGGCATCGAGTTCGGTGGTTTCCATCTTCTGGTAGATCGTCTGCATGGGTGCGACCTTTCACGAAGCGGTACGTTGCAATTCTTCTAAGTATAGACCGCCACCGTCGCAACGTTATGAAGCCGTGATAGATTAAGTCCATCGCAATGAATTACGAATCGCCGCGCATGCCGGCGTGAAGCGCCCAAGGAGGCACTATGGAGTACGGATCATTCCAGGCCGAGGAATTCGGCGACCTGCAGCGCCTGGTCGACGGACTATTTTACGACCGTCACGCCATCGACCGCCTGGATCTGATCGTACAGGCCGAAATCTTGGACCTGGCGCCCGATCTCATGGAAATCGTCAACCTGCTACCGCCCGGCTATTACGACCGCCAGTCACTTTGCGACCAGCTCAACTCCGCCTTGGCCGCCCACGGCTGGGGCGCCATCTACGGCACCGTGGAATAAACCTAGTCATTTAAGAACGTCCCGAATGACTAAAACGCCGCCCGTGATGGTGTTCACGGGCGGCGTTTTCAAACTTGTATGCGCTTTTACTCGTCTTTGGGCGCGGGGTGCTTGCAGATCACACTCATGTAGATCATGCCAAGTACGGCCGCGGTGACAGAGCCGGCGAGAATAGCGGCCTTGGCAGCCAGAACCTCAAACTGGGCCGTCGGGAAGGCGAGGCCGCTGATGAGAATCGACATGGTAAAGCCGATACCGCCCAGAATGCCCACGCCGGCAATCATATGCCAGTTGACATTGTGCGGCAGCTCGCAGGCCTTGAGCTTGACCAAGGCGAACGTCATGCCAAAGATACCGATCGGCTTACCCAGCAGCATGCCAAAGTACACGCCGAGCGTCACCGGGTCGGTGAGCAGCGTGCTCATGTCCACGCCCACTAGGCGAACCTGTGCGTTGACGAACGCAAAGATCGGCAGGATCACAAAGTTGACCGGTGTGGAGATCAGACGCTCCATGCGGATGAGCGGCGGGGTCACGCGGTGCATGACGCGCTCGACCTTGGTGGTCGAGACGGTAAAGTCATGCTGGCCCAGGATGTGCGCCTCGTCGTCGTAGCGGTCATCGAGCAGCGGCAGGCACTCGCCCAACCAATCGGTGAGGCTATCGAGCTTGACGCCGCACTTGGCCGGGATGGTGAAGGCCAGGATGACGCCGGCAAGCGTAGCGTGCACGCCGCTCTTGAACATGCAGAACCACAGCAGCAGGCCCAGCACCGAATACGGGGCAAGGCGGTAGTGCTGCGTCTTGTTGAGCCACACGAGCGCGCACGTCACAAGCGCGGCGGCGCCCAACCAAAACGGATTGGGGCTCTGACCGTAGAAGATGGCGATGGCGGCGATGGAGATGAGGTCGTCGGCGATGGCGAGCGTCGAGAAGAACACACGCACGCCGTTGGGCACGCGATTGCCCAAAAGCGACAGCACGCCCAGCGCAAAGGCAATATCGGTTGCCATGGGAATGGCCCAGCCGTTGTGCGCGCCGGCATGGTTAAAGATCAGATAGATGCAGGCGGGAACGACGACGCCGCCCACGGCCGCCAGCATGGGAAGCATAGCCTGGCGCGGGTTTTTGAGCTCGCCGACCGTCATTTCATATTTGAGCTCAATGCCCACCAGCAAAAAGAAAATCGCCATGAGGAAGTCGTTGACGAAAAGCTCAACGGTGAGACCGGCCGTAAGGTTGCCCAGACCCACATACAGCGGGGTCTCCAAAAAGTGATGGATGGCCTCGTAGGCATCGGTGTTGGCGCAAATGACGGCGGCGATGGCGGCGAAGACCATGACGGCGGCGGAAATCGTGCCGTTCTCGGTGATGCGCTCCCAAATGTCATGGCGCTCAAAACGCTTGCGCTCACGAACGTTAAACAGCTGCTCGGGTGCTGCCATGGGCGGCTCCTTTCACGGGAAAGCTCCCGTCTTAAAAAAGCACGGCCCGCCCAAGTGGCGGTGCCGCGCTCTAACGTATTACGCTTGCATCTAGCCTACCCTGCACGACAGGCACGCAGGCGTGGCCGAAAAGCGGAACCACAGGTTGAACATTATTTGCTCAACGGCACGGGCGCGCCTATCCAAGAGACGACGCGGCGCCGTGCACAAAAAACGACCGGAGCGCGGGGCTTCCGCGATCCGGTCGTGGCGTTTGGTCAACTAAACCTAGCAGGCGGCCATGATGGGGGCAGCGACCTGCTTCTTACGGGAGAGGACGCCCGGCATCCAGACGCCGTCGTGCTCGTCGGCAATGCCCAGGCCCTTCTGAGCAGCCTCGGTCTCGCCCTCGAGCAGGACCTGCGAGCCCTCCTCCATGATGTCAGTGATGCACAGGACGATGCCGTCGGCACCCTTCTCGGCGGCGTAGGCGCGCATGGCCTCGCGAATCTCGTCGATCATGCCGAGTGCGCGAGTCTTGTCGACAGTCTCGTACTGGCCGATGAGCAGCTTCTTGCCGGCAGGCTCGAACATCTTGATGTCGTTGCCGACCATCTCGGCTGCGGTGAAGGAGCCGGACGGGCGGGTGAGGAAGACCTCCATGCCAAACTTGACCGGGTCGACGCCCACCTGCTCGCCGAGCTTGGCGGCGACGGCGCGGTCGACATCGGTGGTAGTGGGGCTCTTGAGCATGAGCGTGTCGGTCATCATGGCCGAGAGCAGCAGCTTGGCCTGAACGTCGGAAAGCTCAACGCCGAGCACGCCGGCGAGCTTGGTGACGATGGTGCAGCTGGAGCCCCAGGGCAGGCAGATGTAGTGCAGCGGGCCGGCGGTCTCGAAGTCGCCGATGCGGTGGTGGTCGACGACGCCAAAGACCGTGGCGTCCTTAAGACCGGCGACGGACTGGGCAGACTCGTTGTGGTCGGTGAGGACGACGAGCTGACCGGCCTCGACGGACTCGATCACGCGGGGCTCGGCAATGCCGGCGTCGGCGAGCAGCTTGGCGGACTCGGCCGGAAGCTGACCAAGGGCGCAGGCCTCGTAGGTGTTGCCGGCATACTCAACCTGGTTGAGCAGCTGAGACAGGACGACGGCGCTCATGATGGCGTCGTTATCGGGGTTCTGGTGACCAAAGACAAGAACGTTTGCCATGGATATCCTCCACTTGATATGTGTACTTGGACGTAGCTATGGTAGCACGCCGATGCCGAGCCTTCGCAGACGGAAGGGCCACGGCATATTTTGGGGCGCAGGCACGGGGGCCAAGGCTGTCCCTTTTGCACCATGTTGGTGCAATGTAACCTGTCCCCCTTGCACCAGCTATTTACCGGCAGCGCGCAGGGCTACGTAGGCGGCACCGATGATGCCGGCGTCGTTTCCGAGCGAAGCGACCTTAATGGGCGTCTCGCGCGAGGCGGAAAGCGCGTACTGCTTAAAGTGCTCGCAAACCTTGTCGAGGTAGACATCGGCCGAAGCGGACGCGCCGCCGCCGATCAGGAACATCTCGGGGTCGACCACGTTGGCAATAAGCGCCAGGGCACGACCGAGATAGTCGGCCATGGTGTCGGCCGCGGCCAGCGCGAGCTTGTCGCCCTCGCGGCAGGCCTGGAACACGTCCTTGGAATCTGAGGGGCCGGTGAGCTCGATGGGCTCGACGCCCGCCTTCTTGCACTCGGCAAGGTAGTTGCTCACCACGCCGGTGGCGCTGGAATACTGCTCCAGGTGGCCATGACCGCCACAGCCGCAAGTGCGCTCCTCAGCCGGATTCAGGCACATGTGGCCGATCTCGCCGCCGGCGCCCACAACGCCCGACACCACGTCGCCGTTAACGATAACGCCGCCGCCCACGCCGGTGCCGATAGTGACCATCACCACGTTCTGTACACCCTTGGCAGAGCCGAGCCAGGCCTCGCCCATGGCGGCGGCGTTGGCATCGTTCTCGTACTTAACGACCGCGTCGGGGCAGTGCTGCTGAATGGCGATTCTTAGCTCGGGCAGGTTAATGGCAATGTTGGCCTTAACCTTGGCATCGCCCGATGCCGGGATGGGGCACGGAACGGCCAGGCCAATGCCCGCCACAAAGGCGCGCGGAATCCGTGCCTTGGCGACCACCTGGTCGATAGCCTCGGTCACCGCGGCAAAGCCCGCAGCGTCAACGATGGGAGGCGTGGGCACGCTGGCCTTGGCCAGCAGGTTGCCGTCCTCGTCGAACAGGCCCTCCTTAACCGAAGTGCCGCCGACGTCAATGCCGATGTAGTACTGCTTAGGTTCCATGAGAGCCCACCTTTCTCGTTTAAACATTGCCTGTATGGTACCGCTCCCAAGGCAAAAACCTACCAAAAAGGGACAGGTTTGTTTTGGCAGGTTTTATCTGGGGAAGCGCAATTGGCTGCTCAACAGGCTGCGCAAGACCTTCCCCAAATATAAAGGCGCCGGGAGGCGGAGACTCCCGGCGCCCGTCAAAGGGACTATGTTGTCTGTTGGACCGCACGGTCCTTCGTGGCGATAACGCCGACTAGGCCTGAAGTGCCTGCAGCTGCTTGTGAACCTCGATGAGCTCCGTCGCCATGACGCGCATGGTCTCGGTACCGGCCATCTGGTCCTCGGCATGCAGCAGAATTAACGGGGCCTCGCCGTTACGCTCGCCGTTGGCCTCTTTCTTTAGAAGCCCCATGTGAACATCGTGGCCACCGTTATAGGCCTCGTCGCCCTGCTTGATAAGCTCCTCGGCGGCGTCAAAATCGCCCTCCTTGGCCTTTTGCACGGCATTGATGTACATGCTCTTGGCAGTACCGACGTAGCTGATGATCTCAAAGCAGGTCATCTGCAGTTCGTTCATATCCTCCATGCGGAGCACCTAGCCCATCACGCTGACGCAGTGGTCGATGATGCCGGCAGCGTTCATGCGGCCGTAGTCGACCATGTTGATGACCTCGACCGGGAAACGACCGGCGGCCTCCTTCTCAAAGTCACCCTTGGTGTAGCCAATCTGCGGGCCAAGCAGCAACATGTCGCACTCGTCCAGGTGATCGTGGGCCTCGTTCATGGGACGAGCCTCGACCTCGATATCCAGACCACGGTTTGCAACCTCGGCCTGCATCTTCTGGACCAGCAGGCTCGTGGACATACCGGCATTGCAGCAGAGCATGATCTTCTTCATGGTTTCCTCCTTATAACTGCGCGGCGCGCAGACGACGACTGGTTGTATTCCTTGCGGTTATTGTGCCCACTCCCCTGTATCTTTACGCAAGGGAGAGAGCCGCGGGCACCGGCACCGCGCACCGGCGCCCGCAAAGGTGAAAGGGACGAACGTTAGGCGTTCTACTCGGCGAGAGCCTCCTGCTTGGCGATTGCCTTCTCGGAAATCTTCATAAAGGGCAGGTAGACGGCCATGCCAATGACAATCTCGAGAGCCTGCCACACGCCGGCGCGCCAGTCAAAGCCTGTAGCGAGCAGGGCATTGATGACGGGAGGCATGGTCCAAGGCACCTGGGCGATGCAGGGGCTGATGATGCCTGCGCAGGTAAGGCCATAGGTGATGCCGATGAACAGATCGGGAAGAAGAACGAACGGGATCATGAGCGGCAGGTTGTACACGATGGGGTAACCGTAGATAACCGGCTCGTTGATATTGAACAGACCAGGCAGGATAGCCATCTTGGAAACGGTCTCGGAAGCCTTGTTCTTGGAGAACAGGAGCGTGTCGAGCAGAAGCATGAAGGTGCAGCCCGAGCCGCCGATGAGGGCGAAGCTGTTAACAATCTGCATGTTCATGTAGTGATCGGGCTGGATGGTGCCACCGGCGGCAAAGGTAGCCATGTTGTCGACGATGAGCATGGTCAGGATCGGCTCGACGGTAGCGCCAGAGATGGTGGACTGGTGAATACCGACGCAGAACAGCAGGTTGGCAAGGGTGTAGATGAGGATAACAGCCCACGGACCGGCGTTCATGATGTTCTTGAGCGGGTTGGAGATGCACGTGGAGATGATGGTGCACAGATCGGTGCCAGCGCACACGGCGAGCAAGGCTGCGGCAAGAGCGAAGATTGCGAGGTTGAGCAGCATCGGGATCATGACGTTGAAGGAGTTGGAGACCGCGGGGGGCACGCCCTCGCCCAGCTTAACCTTGAGCTTCTCGACGCCAGAAATCTTGATGAAGAGCGAGACGGAAAGCAGAGCGATGATAATAGCCGAGAACAGACCGTTGGTGCCGGTGTTGGCGGTCGAAAGGGCGCCCGTGACCTCGGCAGAGGTGATCTTGTCGGTGAGCAGCGGGCTCGTGGCGGCAAGCGAGGCGGTGATCTGCTGCGGCATCATGATGACGAAAGCAGAGATAGCGACGACCACGCAAGCGAGCGGGTTATCGAAACGCTTGTTCTTAGCGAGGCTGTAGCCAATCAATCCGGCCAAGATAATGGCAGAGACGTTGAGGGTGCCCAGCGTAATTGCCGAACCCCACGTCTGAAGGTTGGCAAGGCCCGCCGCATCGAGCGGGAACAGAGGGAACACGACGTTATTAATAAGAACCGCGATACCCGCAAGGATATAGAGCGGCGTGATGGTCGCGAAGGCGTCACGCAGGGAACGCAGGTGAACCTGGTTTCCCACCTTCGCAGAGACCTCGGCAAACTTGTCGAGGAAGCTCTTTCCGTTGTCACTGGCCATGATTGCTCCTAACTATCAAATCCGGCCTTTTCCTATGCGCACGGTGGTCTGTCGCCCTCTGCCACCAGATGTGCCATGTGTTGCGCGCGGCGGGCGCGCGGTCCGGGCGTTCGCCCAGTCGCTAGTCAACCACGTGGGTCGTGGCGACCTGCTTGAGCCAAGCTGCCGACTTCTTAAGGCGGCGCTTGTAGCCGTCCATAAGGTCGACCTCGACAAAACCGTAACGGTTCTTAAAGGCATTCGCCCAAGACCAATTATCGATAACGGCCCAATAATGGTATCCGCGGCACTTGGCGCCCTCGGCGATCGCCTTGGCCACCCACTCCAGGTGCTGACGTACAAAGTCGACGCGGTAGTCATCCTGGATGGTTCCTTCGGCGTCACGGTTCTTGTATTCGTCCATGATGCCGATGCCGTTCTCGGAAACGAACCACTCAAGATCGGGGTAGTTCTTAGCGCAGTCCATGCCAAAGTCATAGAGGCCCTGCGGGTAGATCTCCCAGCCGCGGCTCTCGTTCATAACGGCGTCGGGCCATACGTACTCGTCGGCAAAATGCGGCAGGCCGTACTGGTCGACCTTGCTCGCCGGTGCCTGAACACGCGTGGGGTGGTAGTAGTTGCAGCCGAGCCAGTCGACAACACCCTGCTTGAGAATCTCTTGGTCGCCGGCACGGAACGGGAGCTTAACGCCGCCCTCGGCCAGGCTGTCGAGCACGTCGGCAGGAAGCTCACCCTTGGTAATAAGGTCGAGCCACCAGCGATTGTTGATGCCGCTGGTCATACGCACGGCCTCGAGGTCTGCCTCGCTGGGGTTCTCCTTGGTGTAGACCGGGGTAAAGCAGTTGATCATGCCGATCTTGGCATCGCTGCGAACGGCGCCCTCGTCATAGGCGCGACGGTAGTTGGCCACGGCCAGCGCGTGCGCCAGCGAGATGTGATACTGCACGGTGCGAGCGCGGCTAAAGTCGTGGAGCTGCGGGAACCACACGCCCTCCTGATAGCGCTGTTCGGGCTCGACGATGGGTTCGTTAAAGGTGAACCAGTACTTAATCTCCTGGCCAAACTCGTGGAAGGCGACGTCGGCGTAATGTGCGTAAGCCTCGACGACCTCACGGCTCTCCCAGCCGCCACGGTTAAAGAGGTAGGTGGGCATGTCAAAGTGGTACAGGTTGACAAACGGCTCCAGGCCGGCCTCGCGAGAAGCGCGGAACAGCTCGTGATACCACGCAGCGCCCTCCTCATTAAGGTTGCCGTCGGCATCGAGCAGACGGCTCCACTGGATGGAAGTGCGATAGGTATTCAGGCCCAAGTCCTTCAAGATGCGAAAGTCTTCCTGGTACTTGGCCATAAAGTCATTGCCGGCATAAGAGCCAACGCGGTTGTAGAACGAACCCAGATCCTGGATGGACCAGGTGTCCCACAGGTTCTCGAGCTTGCCGCCCTGGTTCCACTGACCCTCAGTCTGCGGGCCGGACATAGCAGCGCCAAAGAAGAAGTCGTTGGGCAGCTGATACTGTGCCATCAAAGTCCTCGCTTTCGTGTTCTAGAGCTTCCGGTTGGAGACGGGTTTGCTTTGGCAGGTTATCCGGCGCGGGCGCGCACCGGTCATACCGATATCCAGCCCGCCAAAACAAAACCGTCCCCAAACAGTACAAGCAAACGCCAATGCATCTCGCTTGTTGTCTATAGCTATAGCGCTCTAATTTTCTATGTAAAGCGTCTTTTTAACTTTTCTTTATCGAACTTCTTTCATGAAAGCCATATGGATGCTTTTTAAGTAGGTATACTTTCTTAATATTCAACGCAAATATGAAGGGAGGATTGCATGATTCCCAAATACGAGGCGATAGCTGCAGATATCCGTCGAAGCATCGAGGACGGCGCCCTTAAGCCGGGCGATAAGTTGCCCACCGTCGTTGAGTTCTGTGAGCTCTATAGCGTTTCCAAAATCACCGTCAAACGAGCGATTGAGCAGATCACCGAGGAAGGCCTTATTACCAGCCGGCGCGGATCGGGCACCTACGTCAAGGACACGGCGGGGCTTCCCGGCCAGGTGTTTTTTCAAGGCAAGAACGACCGTGCCCAAGGCTTTTCGTACGAGCATCGCGGGGAGAAAGTGACCTCGGTGGTCTACGATTTCTCGATCGTCAATCCACCGGCAGAGGTTGCGACCCAGCTGGGAATGGCCGAGGATGACTTCGCCTATCACATCGTGCGCGTGCGCCAGGTCGACGAGATGCCCATCGTCATCGAGTACACCTATATGCCGCTCGAACTGATCCCGGGCCTTAAAAAGAAGGACCTGTACGGATCGGTCTACGGCTTTATCCGCGAGCAATGCGGGCTGAAGATTTCGAGCTTCCATCGCACCATCCGCGCCGTGGCGGCAACCGAGGAAGAAGCCGAGCGCCTGGATACCAAACCCGGCTCTCCCCTGCTCGAACTCAACCAGATTGGCTTCTTGGATAGCGGCACCGCGTTTGAATATTCTATCTCGCACAACGTAGGCGACCGCTTTGAGCTGCACAACGTAACGCTGGCCTAGTTTTGTAATCCGGTGGGTGCTCGTTTTGAGCTGTCTTACGGGGCACCCGCACAACCTTATGGGAGTATGCACATGTCCGATTTGATTAAACTCACGCCGATCTTCCACGAGAAGATCTGGGGCGGGCGCCAGCTCGAAACTGTCTTTGGCTACGACATTCCCGAGGGTCCCATCGGTGAGTGCTGGGCCATCTCGGCCCATCCTAACGGCGACTGCCAGATTGCGGAGGGCCCGTACGCAGGCCACACGCTTTCGTGGCTGTGGGCCGAGCACCGCGAGCTCTTTGGCAATTGCGAAGGCAAGGAGTTCCCGCTGCTCATTAAGATTCTGGACGCCAAGGACGACCTTTCGATCCAGATTCATCCCAACGACGAGTACGCCGCTGAGCACGAGAACGGTAGCCTGGGCAAAACCGAGTGCTGGTATGTGCTGGATTGCGAGCCTGGCGCCACGATCATCGTCGGCCAGCGCGCGCATGACCGCGCCGAGGCCGCACAGATGATCAAGGACGGCCGCTGGGACGATATGCTCAACGTACTGCCGATCCACAAGGGCGACTTTTTCCAGATTGATTCCGGTACCGTGCACGCCATCAAGACCGGCACGCTCATTTTGGAGACGCAGCAGTCGAGCGACGTGACGTATCGCCTGTACGACTACGACCGTCCCGGCACCGACGGCAAGCTGCGCCCGCTGCACATTGAGCAGAGCCTCGACTGCATCGACTTTGATGCTCAGGCTCCGACCGACGGCATGGTGAACGCGCCTGAGGTCGACGGCGTGACCGAGCTCGAGTCCAACCCCTGCTACACCGTCGATCGCGTGCGTGTCGACGGCAGCAAGACCCTCGACCAGCGCTGGCCCTTCATGTGCCTGTCGGTCATCGACGGCGAAGGCACCGTCTGCGGCGACCCCGTCCACAAGGGAAGCCATCTGCTGGCCCCCAGCATCGTCAGCTCCATCGACCTCGAAGGCAAGATGGAACTGATCATCAGCCACCTCTAGTTCGCACCAACAACCAAAACGAAACAAGGGGCTCCCCCGTTCATCAACGGGGGAGCCCCTACTCGTATCTACATATCAGCCCACCCGGTTCTCCAAATCAAAAAGCGGACGAGCGGAGCGGCGTTCGCAAGCAACGTTACCCAAGGACCTGGGCGGGCGTATGGGGCAACATCGATCGCGAGTTCCGCACGCAAAGGAGAGCACTTAATGTGCTCTCCGTCTTGCGCAGGACTGCCCGAGCAGGCGATGTTGCCCCATACGCCCGCCCAGGTCCGCCGGGATCACGACAGCTTGACGATCGGTGCAAAACCCTTCATCAGCTTTTTGGTCTGGCCGGTCTTTTCGAATTGAACCTCGATCATGTCTCCGGCGACCGAGATCACGGTACCCGTACCAAAGGTCTTGTGGCTCACGGTATCGCCCGCGGCAAAGTCCTGCGATGCGCTGGCGCGATCGACCTTGCGTTCCACCGTTGGCGACACCTTAGATGACGGCTTTTTGGCTCGCGGCGCGCCCGAGCCAAAAGTCGAGGCAACACGGCCGGCGTCGGGCGAGACCCCACGATGGCGCTCGGTCCCGTAGCTGCTGCCGCCAAAGAAATCGTCGAAGCTCGATCCACCACGTGAACCAGAACCGCCGGTCGAGCGCGTATGCGAACCAAACACCTTGCCGCCATACATGTCCGAGCCCATACCCGAGCCAAACGTGCCGCGACGGTCGCCGCGCTTCTCCCAGCCCGTGCCCTCAAAACCGGCAGAACCGATACCGCTAAACTCGATGTCCTCAAACGGAATCTCGTTGAGGAAGCGCGAGCGCGGGTTGGCAGAGGTCGAGCCGTAGGTGCGGCGCGTAGCGGCGTAAGTCAAGAACAGGCGCTTACGAGCGCGCGTGATGGCGACGTAGGCCAAGCGACGCTCCTCCTCGAGCTTGCCCGGATCGTCACTACCGCCAAAGTCGTGCACGTGTGGGAAGATGCCTTCCTCCATGCCGGCCACGAACACCACGGGGAACTCCAGGCCCTTGGCAGAGTGAATGGTCATCATGGTGATGGCATGCGTCTCGCCGGCCAGGGAATCCAAGTCGGAGCGCAGGGCCAGCCACTCCATGAGTGCCGGCAGCGCCTTGCAGGTGAGCGGACCGTAGGTGCGCTCAATCTCGTCGGCATGCACGGCACCCGCCGGCAGCTCCGTCGGCGCGGCATAGGCGTTACCCGCGATAGCGGCAGCCAGGGCATCCTGCGGCGAGAGCGCCGGGGCCGCCAGGCTGTCGAGCGGATTGGAACCCGCGGCATCACGCGCGCCAACGAGCGCCTCAAACGAAGACGCGGGCGCAGACGGACCGGGGTCGGGCGCAGGCGCGCTCACCACAACGGGCTCGGGCTCAGCGTCGGCAGGCACGTCGGCAACACCGGCAGCGCGCAGCTCTTCCAAACTCTCGAGCGTACCCTCGATATCCTCGTGCGTTTCCTCAAATTCGGCAGCGACGCCCAGGAATTCCTGGATGTTCTCGGCACGGCTCTCGGACTCCATGGTGCCCTCGGCGCGGAAGGCCTGCAGAAGGCCCGTCTTGTCGACAATCATCTCGACGACGTCCTTGAGCTCGCCGTCCATGCGGCGACCCTCGCGCACTAGCGAGACAAAGCTCGACAGGCCGTTGCGCACCTTGGCGCTAAACATGCCCGTCTCGGCCGTCGCAATCTCACAGGCTTGGAAGAACGAGCAACGGTTGTCGCGTGCCAGCTGCTCAATCTTTTGAATCGAAGTGGAGCCGATGCCGCGGCGCGGCGTGTTGATGACGCGCTTGACGCTCATCTCGTCGGCCGGGTTCACGATCATCTTGAGGTAGGCCATGACGTCGCGGATCTCGGCGCGGTCGAAGAATCGCGTGCCGCCCACGATCTTGTAGGGCACGCCCGCGCGCAGAAACATATCTTCGAGGATACGCGACTGGGCGTTGGTGCGATAGAACACAGCGATGTCGTCGTAGCTCGTGCCCTTGGAGTGCAACTTTTCGATCTCACCGGCAATCCAGCGACCCTCGTCGCGCTCGTCGCTCGCCTGGAAGGCCTGGATTTTCTCGCCATCGCCCTCCGCCGTAAACAGGCGCTTGTCCTTGCGCTGCGAGTTATGGCGAACAACGGCATTGGCGGCGCTCAAGATGTGACCCGTGGAGCGGTAGTTCTGCTCCAGCTTGACGGTCTTGCAGTTTTTAAAGTCCTTCTCAAAGTCCAGGATGTTGGTGATGTCGGCGCCGCGCCAGCTATAAATGGACTGGTCATCGTCGCCTACGACCATGAGGTTTTGGTACTTGGCGGCCAGCAGGTTGGCGATCTCGTACTGGACGTGGTTGGTGTCCTGATACTCGTCGACGCTAATGTAGCGGAAACGCTCTTGGTACTTATCGAGCACCTCGGGGCGGGTGCGCAGCAGCTCAAGCGTGCGCACGAGCAGGTCGTCGAAGTCCATCGCGTTGGCGGCGCGCAGGCGGCGTTCCAGCTCCAGGTAGACCTGCGCGGCCTTTTTGTCGTTGGGGCTGTCGGCGGATTTGAGCATGTCCTCGGGGCCGATCATGGCGTTTTTGGCCGAACTGATCTTGCTGCGGATCATATTGATGGGGAATTGCTTTTGCTCGATACCGAGCGCCTGCATAATATCGCGCACCATGCGCTTTGAGTCATCGTCATCGTAGATGGTGAACTGACCGGTGTAGCCCAGCAGGTCGGCGTCCTCGCGCAGCATGCGAACGCACATGGCATGGAAGGTGCACACCCACATGCCGCGGGTACCGCTGGGGATGAGTGCCGCCAGACGCTCACGCATCTCGGCCGCGGCCTTGTTGGTAAACGTGATGGCAAGAATCTGCCAGGGCTTAACGCCCAGGTCGCCGAGCATATGGGCGATGCGGAAGGTCAAGACGCGGGTCTTGCCCGAGCCGGCGCCGGCGAGCACCAGCAGCGGGCCCTCGGTGGTCAGGACCGCCTCGCGCTGGGCGGGATTAAGGCTGTCGAGGTCGACGAGCGGCTTGGCGGGTTTGGGTGCCGGCGCGGGAGCGTCGTAGATGTCGAGCGGGACGAGCTCGGGCTCCGGCGCAGCGGGGGCGGTGTATGCATCGAGCGGCACGGGTTCCGGCGTGGGCGGAACGGGTACCGCGGCGTTCTTTTCCCAGGGCAAGGGCTGGGTCATGGGCGACTCCTCATCTGACGGACGGCGCGCCTGCGGGCGGCGCCATAGTTTGAGCCGTACCAGTATACCGAGCCGCGCGGACACCGACGCAAATCACACCACGACTCCGTGCGCCACCGTCAGGCCCGCCCAGCGGATTTGGCGCAATGGGGTCAGGTTACTTTGCACCAATCTATTGGCAATCACGAAACCGCCGATGTCATGGCAGCAGCAGCGAGCGGCGGCCGGGGCGAACAAATTGGCATGAAAAGGGGGCGGCATAGACCTTTTGGTCATGCCACCCCCTTTGAATGACAAGTTGTCGCCCCGGCCGCCGCGCAGCGTCGACTAAGTTAGAGGCCGAGCATCGGCTCCAGAACGAAGAAGTATGCGAGCACTACGATGCCCAGGATGATGCGGTAAACACCGAAGCACTTGAAGTCGTGACGGCGGACGAAGCCCATGAGCCACTTGATGGCGATGAGCGACACCACAAAGGCCACAACGCAACCCACGCCCAGGATAGCGACCTCGTTGGCGCCGAACGTACCGCCCTTGATGAAATACTTGACCAGCTTGAGCGCACTCGCGCCAAACATGACAGGGATGGCCAGGAAGAACGTAAACTTGGACGCCACCGAACGCGTACAGCCCAAAAGCAGGCCGCCGATGATGGTAGAACCGGAGCGAGACGTACCAGGCACCAACGAAAGCACCTGGAAGCAGCCGATACCCAGCGCAGTCTTCCAGCTCAGGTCCTCGAGCGTGGCGATGGAGCCAAAGTCCAGATTCTCGTCATCGCCCTCATCCTCAGCGGTAGCCGCGGCGGGCGCCGCAAAGTGCGCACCGGCGGGACGTCCACCCGACACCACAGCACGCGAACCAAACGAACCGGCAACGGCCATTTCCTCGCGCTTGCTCGCGCGCCAGTTCTCGATCACGATAAACAGCACGCCGTACACAATGAGCGCCAGCGCCACGACGGGAGCATTGTAGAAATGCTCCTCCATCCAGTCGTTAAGCGGCAGACCGATCGCCGCAGCGGGAATGCAGCCGAGCACAATCTTGCCCCACAGTACCCAGGTGTCGCGACGGCCCTCCTTGCCCTTGCTGGGCGAGAACGGATTGAGCTCATGGAAGAACAGGACGCAGACGGCCAAAATGGCGCCAAGCTGAATCACGACCAGGAACATATTCCAGAACGTCTCGCTCACGTTCATCTTGACGAACTCGTCCACCAAGATCATGTGACCGGTCGACGAAACAGGCAGCCATTCGGTGATGCCCTCGACCAGGCCCATGAAGGCAGATTTTAGAAGCTCGATAATATCCAAAGGGACCCCCTCGTTAGACACCCGCCGGTAGATGTTCTGAGGACGATGCGGGCGATGTCCCATTATCAACCGTTGGCGGTGCGACCGCGCCTACCCTTACCAAAAAACTCGCCCGTTCACAGAATTGCGAGCAGTCAAACCGAAATCCTTGGGTATAACTGCAACAAGATAAAGTGTCCGGCGGCCAACGCGCCCGCGCCCGCCCGACGCACGAGCCCCGCGCCCGTGCGATAGACCAAGGAGGAAACCATGAACGAGGGCTACACCAAGGTATTTGTTTCACTCGACGGTACTGAGCAGCAGGATTTTGTGCTCGCACGCGCCATCAAGGTCGCCGCGAACAACGGCGCCAAGCTGATAATCGGCCACGTTATCGATTCCACGGCGCTCGAGAGCGCCGGTTCCTATCCGGTCGATCTGGTCAACGGCCTAGAGGAGGCATTTAAGAACTCCATCGCCAAGCAGCTCGAGGAGGCCAAGGCCAATCCTGACATTCCCGAGGTCGAGGTCATGATTCGTGCTGGCCGTATTCGCGAGACGCTCAAAGACGAGATGCTCGACGTAGTCAAGCCCGACCTGGTGCTCTGCGGCGCACGCGGCCTGTCCTCGATCAAGTATGCGCTGCTGGGTTCGATTTCGACGTTCCTGCTACGCAATACGGACTGCGACATCTTGGTCGTGAAGTAGCGTTGCTCCCACCGGCCGCGGGGCCTGCGGGGTTTCCACGGGCACGTCCTCGCCGCGTTGCGGCTGCGGGATGCGCCCTTAGGAAACCCCTCCCGGCCCCGCGGCCTTCGCAGCCTTACTTCAACGAGTTGGCTGATAGAAAAATGGCGTGCCGCCCCGTTTGGGGCGGCACGTTTTTCATGGGCGGCACGTTTTTGTTTGGGCGGACGTCTGCCGCGTGCGCTACTCGAAATATTGGAACTTGTTGGTCGAGAAGGCGAATGTTACGACGAAGCCTTCGCCCGGCTCCGATGCCGCGGTGACGTCGATGCCCATCTTGGAGCACAGGCGCGCCACCAGGTAGAGGCCGATGCCCGTTGCGCGCTTGGTGGCACGGCCGTTATCGCCGGTAAAGCCCTTCTCGAACACGCGCGGCAGGTCGGCCGCGCTCACGCCGCAGCCGTTGTCCGCGACGGTGAGTTCGATGCGCTCGCTTGCCAGGCCCTCGTCCAGCAGCGCACCCGAAAACTCGATCTTTGCGCCGTCCTCACGCGCATATTTAATGCTGTTCTGAATGAGCTGGCCCAGAATAAACTCGAGCCATTTCTCGTCGGTGAACACCTCGAAGTCGAGGTTCTCGCACACCGGCGCCACGTGTGCCGCGATGAGCTCACGCGCGTTGGCCTTAATGGCACCCGTCACCAAGGTCTTGAGATCCCAGCGACGAATCAGGTAGTCGCGCTCTACGACTTCCGAGCGCGCGTAGTACAGCGCCTGGTCGATATAGCGCTCCACGCGGGCAAGCTCGCGTGCCAGGTCATCCACACGCGACAGGTCGTCTTCGCTGCCGTCCAGGTTTTCCAAGATCAGGTGGGCCGCCGCCAAGGGCAGTTTGGCCTCGTGGACCCAGCTCTCGATATAGTCGCGGTAGTCATCGGTCTGACGGCGGCCTTCTGCCACCTCGTCGCAGGCGGCTTTGCCCACCCGGCGCAAAACCTCGTACTCGAGTTCGCCCTCGGCATACGTCGGGCACTGGACCATCTCCTGCACCCATGCGGGGCTTTCCAGCTCCTCGGCCGCGCGTTTCAGCTGACGCAGAAAACGACGACGGCGCGCATACTCGATCACAATGCCGAGCATGCCAAAGACAAAGGACACGCCGACTGCCACGACCACGATGGAGACGGGAGCACCGGCGACCGTCAGCACAAAGCAGCTCAGCAGCACGCCGCACGTCCACACGGCGACGGGAAGCAGCGCATCTTTAAAGAACTTGGCAAACGACATAACCGGCACCTAGACCGAATAGCCTTGGCCGCGATGCGTGGTCAAATACCCCTTGACGCCGATTTCTTCGAGCGTGGTGCGCAGACGGTTGATGTTGACGGTGAGCGTGTTGTCGTCCACGAAGGCATCGGAGTCCCACAGGTCCTGCATGATGGCCGAGCGCGAAACGATCTTGCCCGCGCGGCTCAGAAGCAGCGAGAGGATACGCAGCTCGTTTTTGGTGAGCTCGGTGCTAGCGCCGGTTTGCGTGTTGGTGACCATGGAGCGGGCGAGGTCGAGCTCCAGTCCCTTGTGGACGAGCGTGCTGCGCTCACCGGTAGCCATGGTGCGACGCAGCAAGGCATTGATGCGCGCCACGAGCACACGGGCGCTGTAGGGCTTGGGCACAAAGTCGTCCGCGCCGAGTGTCATGGCCATGACCTCGTCGATCTCAGTCGAGCGCGAGGTAAGCACGATGATGGGAACCTCAGATTCGCGACGGACCTCGTGGCAGATGTGCTGGCCGTCTTTGACAGGAAGCGTCAGGTCGAGCAGCACCAGGTCGGGCGCGGCGGCAAGAATATCGCGCGAGACATGCTCGAACGACTCGCAGGCCTCGACCTCAAAACCGGCACGGGCAAGGATATCGGCGAGCTCGCGACGAATGGGCTCATCGTCCTCAACGATATAGATCAGCGCCATGGATTCCGCTCCCCTCTTGGTTGTCTTACCACCATTATGGCTGCGAAGCTGCAGAAGTGCACCGCGCGCGGTGCCAGGTGACAGAACTGTTCGCGAACGGGGGCGTTTTGTCCGCCTCGCACTCGCAGCGGTGGCGGGGACCAAAATGATTCTTTAATCCCCGTCCCAGAAAAATCATTTAGCGGCGGGCACGGAGCTTTTCGTAGCCGTCGGCGAAAAAGGCGACCGTAGCGGCGTCGGGTTCGGCGGCATCGGCGTCGGTGGCGGGAACCACGCCGTGCTCGTCACTCACCAGGAACAGCGCGCCCTTGAGCTGCGCGGGAATGTCCACGCGCGTGACCGGGATGTTCTTGGTCTGAGCCAACTGCTCGATGAGCGTCGCTGTGCCACACAGGTGCTCGTCCGCCGGCGCCACAAAGGCCAGCTCGCCGTCGTTGACGGCAGCGAGCAGCTCGGGCGCCACGCCGGTCTCGTCGGCCTCGGAGCGGGCCTCGGCGGAGCGGGCACGCAGCGCCTTGGCCGAAGTATCGGCCAGCGGCTCGTACTCCCCCACCGTCATGGCGGCATTGCCGTTGACGTCGATCACCAGCATGAGCACGCCGTCGTGCGCGGTGTAATCGCCCTCGGCAAGCGACCACTCAACGTGCTGTTTGGCCCAGCTGAGCATGTTGTGGGTAAGCGGCTCACCCTGCACCAGGCGCTCGGATAGCGCACGGATGTGGCGGTTGAGCATGGGCACCTTTTTGTTGGACATGCGCCAGCGGCAGATAAGCGCGGGCTTGTCGAGCGTAAACTTCTCGACCGCCTCCTGATTAGCGCAAAAGTCCTCGTACGCACGCTGATCCTCGGCATTGCCAAACAGCTCGGCATCATCAATCTGGGGCATGGTCATACCTTTCGTGTTAGTCATTCCGTCCTCTTATACCAAAAAGACGGCCCTCCAAACGGAGCAGCCGTCTTTTGCGGAGATTATTTTGTCCCAAGGCGGAACTTAGTGGCGGAAGTGGCGGGCGCCGGTAAAGACCATAGCAATATTGTGCTCGTTGCAGGCCTGAATGCTCTCGTCATCGCGCTTGGAGCCGCCGGGCTGGATGATGCAGGTCACGCCGTGCGCGGCAAGCACGTCGACGTTGTCGCGGAACGGGAAGAATGCGTCGCTTGCGCAGGCAAAGCCGCCCTTCTCCACGCCCTCACGCTCGCAGAAGTCCTCGGCACGCTCGCAGGCAAGCAGTGCGGAGTCAACGCGGTTAGGCTGACCCGGGCCCATGCCAATGCCGGCCTTGCCCTTGGAAACCAGGATGGCGTTGGACTTGACGCCCTTGCAGACCTTCCAGGCAAACTCGAGCTCGGCCATCTCGGCGTCGGTGGGCTTGCGGTCGGTGGGGAACGTAAAGGTCGCGGGATCCTCGGTCACGTGGTCGACCTCCTGCACCAGCATGCCGCCGTCGACGGAGCGCAGCTCCACCTGGGCGCCGTGGTCCACGCCGCCGGTGGCCAGCACGCGCAAGTTGGGGCGCTTGGCCATGCGCTCGAGCGCCTCGGCAGTGTAGCTCGGGGCGATGATAACCTCGACGAACTGCTTGTTCTGATCGGCAAAGTGCTCGACCAGCTCATAGGGAACCTCGCGGTTGCAGGCGATGATGCCGCCAAAGGCGCTCTTGGGATCGCAGGCGAAGGCGCGGTCGTAGGCAGCCGTGATGTCCTCGGCAACAGCAGAACCGCAAGGGTTCTGGTGCTTGAGGATCACGCAGGCCGGCTCGTCGAACTCGCGGACCAGGTTCCAAGCGGCATCGGCATCCAGATAGTTGTTGTAGCTGAGCGGCTTGCCCTGGATCTGCTCGGAGCCAACGAGCGGGAACTGCGAGCTCGCGGTGTTCTCGCAGCCCTCGGCAAAGCGGTAGACCGTAGCCTTCTGCTGAGGATTCTCGCCATAGCGCAGGTCGTCGACCTTCTCCAGCGAAATCTCGAGCTTGGCAGAGGTGTCCGCCACGTCGCTTGCCTGGGCGGCAAGCCAACGGGAGATAGCCGTATCGTAGGCGGCGGTGGTCTGGTAGACCTTCACCTGCAGGCGACGACGGGTGGAAAGCGTGGTGCAGCCACCGGTCTCGTGCATCTCGGCCAGGACGGCATCATAGTCGGCCGGGTCGGAAATGACGGTAACGCTCGCGGCGTTCTTGGCGGCAGAGCGCAGCATGGAGGGGCCACCGATGTCGATGTGCTCGATGGCGTCCGCGAAGGTGACCTCGGGGTTGGCGACGGTCTTCTCGAACTCGTACAGGTTGACGACGACCAGGTCGATCAGCTTAATGCCGTGCTGAGCCGCCTCCTGCATGTGCTGCTCGGAATCGCGGCGGGCCAGCAGCGCGCCATGAACCTTGGGGTGCAGGGTCTTAACGCGGCCGTCCATCATCTCGGGATAGCCCGTGAACTCCTCGATGGGGGTCACGGGAATGCCCGCGTCCTCGATGGCACGAGCCGTGCCGCCCGTAGAGATGATCTCGACGCCAAAGTCGTCAACCAGCGTCCGTGCGAAATCGACGACGCCCGTCTTATCGGTAACCGAGATCAACGCGCGTGCGATCTTCACATCAGATCCCATGCAGTCCTCCTGTCTGGTACGCCGCCGTGCTCTGTGAGTCGGTGATACGTCGATCTGCAGCGCTCGCGCAGCGGCATTGAAAATACTGATTTAATGTAGCGCATCGAGCGCATCGATGCACCCCGCAACGGGCGCATGTGCAGAAAAAGTTTGCGAGCGGAGGGGATGGGCATGGCACCGGGCACGGTGAGTTCATGGAACACAGGGGCACCATAATTAGATGCCAATAGCGTGGTAGAACTGTGCTCGATATGCATCCGCAAAAGAAAGAGGCACCATGGTCTCGCGGGTTCTCTACCGACCGTTTGATACCGAAGACTTCGACGCCATCGCGCTGATTCTGCAACAGCTTTGGCATAACAATTCGGATAACGATGAGTACAACCGCCTTGAGGCCGCGTGCGACCTCGCCTATTGCCTTTCGTCGTCGACGTTTTCGCAGGTTGCCGTAATCGACGGCCAGGCACGCGGCATTGCGCTTGCACGCGCAGGACAGAGCTCCGGCGCCACCGTTAAGGAACATTGGATGGATACCGAACGCGCGCTGCTATCGCAGATGCGTGAGCTGGAGCCCGATGCCTGCGCCGAGTACCTCTCGTTTGTGCGCGCAACCATCCGGACCAACAACCGCCTGCTCGAGAGCAGCCCGTTGCCGCACGACAACGAGGTCACGCTGCTTGCCGTGGATCGCGATGTCCATGGCCTGGGCGTTGGCACGGTTCTGCTCGATGCCGCGGTCTCGCACCTGTCCTCACTTGGAGCGACGAGGGCGCACCTGTACACCGACTCCAACTGCTCGTGGAAGTTCTACGAGCTGCACGGCTTTAAGCGCACGGCCACGCACCGCGCTAACCGCGAAGAGCGCCGTCACGACATGCCGCGCGAAAGCTTCCTCTACGAACTCGACCTAACAGCCTAAACCTGGCAGCCATACCTAGTCATTTAGGAACGTCCCCAGTGACTAGTCGTTGGGGACA
>UQIT01000005.1 GCA_900541175.1 uncultured Collinsella sp. | reverse complement strand
CCGCCGTTCTTTAACGGCGGCTTTTCTTGTTGGTGGCTATCTGCGCAGTGGTGCCAATAGTATTTTGCGGAAGATCTACCTCTCGCTTGGCATGGAAGTAGGGTGGCCGGGCTGGTCGTCGTAGGCGTATTTGCTGTACACGTTGACCTCCCACTGCTTTTTTTCGACCTTTGCTACAGAATCTAGGATGAAGCCGGTCGCAAGGCTCAGGCCGCACAGGAACATAAACGAGGCGGCGAGCATAGCGGTGGGGAAGCGCGGGACGAGGCCGGTCTGGAAATATTCGACAACGATGGGCATGCCCAGGGCGAGGCCGAATACCGCGAACAGAAGCGCAACGAGGCTGAAGAACTTCAGCGGGCGGTAGTCCTTGAACAGCGTGCCGATCATCGCAACGACTTTAATGCCGTCGCTCACGGTGTTGAGTTTGGACTCGGAACCCTCGGGACGGTCGCGGTACTCGATGGGCACATCTTTGATGCGCCAGCGGTGGTCGACGGCGTGGATCGAGAGCTCGGTTTCGATCTGAAAGCCCTCGGAAAGCACTGGGAAGGTTTTAACGAACGGGCGGCTCATGGCGCGGTAGCCTGTCATGACGTCATCGAAGCTGTAGCCATAGATCCACTTGATCATGGCGCGGACCAGATTATTGCCAAAGCCGTGGAAGGCACGCTTGTTCTCCTCGGCGTAGGTGCCGTTGGAAAGGCGATCGCCTACGGTCATGTCGGCCGTGCCGTTAAGGATGGGCTCGCAGAGGGCCTTGGCCGCCTCGGCGGGGTAGGTGTCGTCTCCGTCGACCATCAGGTAGCAATCGGCGTCGATATCGCGAAACATCTGGCGGCACACGTTGCCCTTTCCCTGACGGGGCTCAAAGCGGACTGTGGCGCCGTGCTCGGTGGCAATGCGTGAGGTATCGTCCGACGAGTTGTTGTCATAGACATAGACCGTCGCCTGCGGAAGCTCGCGGTGAAAGTCGTCGATGACTTTGCCGATCGTGAGCGCTTCGTTGTAGCAAGGGATGATGACGGCGATGGATTCAGAATTCACTTAATGCTCCTTATACATTCAATCCTAGAAAGTATAGCCGTTTGGGCCTGGCATCCTAAGATGTGGGTTAGTTCTCCAGTTTTGTTGCGCGAATCGTTTGCATGGCCGTCGGGTCTATACTGTTCGTTTGTCAACGATTACGAGTAAAGGAGTTGCATCCGTGTCGGATCAGACAAAGCAACAAGAAACTCGCAGTCTGCCTGCGACGTTTGCTAAGAACGAATTTGAGAAGGACGCGTTTATCCTTCGTCAGCTGGTTACCAAGGATTTTAAGATCAAGTATCGCCGTAGCGTTCTGGGCGTCGCATGGTCGGTGCTCAACCCGCTGCTGATGATGATCGTCATGGCCATCGTGTTCTCGACGATTTTTGGCCAGGGCCGCAATGGCTCAATGACGCCCGAGATGTACCCGCTGTACTTGATCGTGGGTAACATCACCTTTGCCGTCATGTCTGAGTCTACTAACCAGGCCCTGACGTCGATCGTGGGCGCTGCCCCTCTGCTCAAGAAGGTTAAGGTGCACCGCTGGGTTTTCCCGGTGCAGAAGGTGCTCTTCTCGCTGGTCAACTTTGCCTTCTCGCTGGTCGCCGTCGCCATCGTCATGCTGTGGTTCCGCGTTATGCCTTCTTGGCACCTGATTCTGTTGCCGGTTTGCCTGCTGCTGCTTATGTGCTTCTGCATGGGCCTGGGCATGATGCTCTCTGCCCTTACGGTCTTCTTCCGCGACGTTATGCATCTGTGGAGCGTCGTCATTACGGCGTGGACTTACATTACGCCCATCTTCTGGACGACTGACTATATTGCGCAAATGCCGCATCTCGTGCGTATCTTGATGTATGCGAACCCCATGTTCAACTACCTGCAGTTTATGCGCGATATCTTCCTGTTCCAGACTACGCCCTCGCTTATGACGTTTGGTATGTGCGTCGCTTGGGCGGTTCTTGCGCTTATTATTGGCTATACCGTGTTCCATAAGTCCGAGCGCAAATTTATCCTCTACATCTAAGGAGTGCTGTGATGACTGAATCTGTTGTTGATTACAGCGAGCAGCCTCTGGCTGTCGAGGTCGACGACGTCACCATGATCTTTAACATGGCGTCCGAGTCGCTGACCAACCTCAAGGAGTACTTCATTAAGCTTGCCAAGCACGAGCTGTTCTTTGAGGAGTTTAGGGCGCTTAAGCACATCTCGTTTGATATTCATCGCGGCGAGGTTGTGGGTCTGGTCGGCACCAATGGCTCCGGCAAGTCTACGATGCTCAAGATTATCGCTGGCGTTCTTGAGCCTAGCGAGGGCAGCGTTAAGGTGCACGGTAACATCGCGCCGCTGATTGAGCTTGGCGCCGGCTTTGACCCCGAGCTGACCGCCCGCGAGAACATCTATCTGAACGGCGCCCTGCTCGGCTATACCAAGGAGTTCATCGACGCCAACTTTGACGGCATTATCGAGTTCGCTGAGCTGCAGAACTTTGTCGATATGCCGCTTAAGAACTTCTCTTCGGGCATGGTGGCGCGTATCGCCTTTGCAATCGCGACGATTACCGAGCCCGATATTCTGATCGTTGACGAGACGCTGTCCGTCGGTGATGTGTTCTTCCAGCAAAAGTGTGAGGCCCGCATCCAGCACTTTATCCAGAGCGGCGACGTGACGGTTCTGTTCGTTTCGCACTCTATGGAGCAGGTTGAGCGCATCTGCCAGCGTGCCGTTTGGATTGAGAAGGGTGACCTTCGCATGGACGGCCCGGTCGATGAGGTCTGCAAGGCGTACCGCGAGCAGTTCAACTAGGTTATAATTACTTGCGCCTGACAGGCTTGTGCTTGCTTGGGCGTGCGGTTATTTGCTCCATTAGCTCAGTTGGATAGAGCAGGGGACTTCTAATCCCAAGGTCGACGGTTCGAATCCGCCATGGAGCACCATCGTTTATTAAGCCCAGACCGCTTGGTGGTCTGGGCTTTTTTCATCTTGTGTGTTGCTGGAGCCGAGCGCGAGCAAGCCGCTGCTGTTTGTTGGGGTTGGCATTTTACTTTTCGAGATGCTCTTTCAGCAGCTCCAACGCGTGGGCGTAGCCCTTCAGGCCCTCTCCGGTGATGGTGGCGAAGCAGGCCAGACGGGCGTAGCTCACCTGGCGGAAGTCTTCGCGGGTCTCGACTGCGCTAATGTGGACCTCCACAGCCGGGATGGCGACGGCTTTGAGCGCGTCCAGGATGGCCACGCTTGTGTGCGTGTAGGCGGCCGGGTTGATGACGATGCCGTCGACCTTGCCGTAGGCCTCCTGGATCTTGTCGACGATGTTGCCCTCGTGGTTGGACTGGAAGACCTCGACCTCGTCGAAGCCCTGTGCGGCGCCTGCCTCCTGGCAGATCTGCACTAAGCGGTCGTAGTTGTCGCTGCCATAGATGCCCGGCTCGCGAATGCCGAGCATGTTGAGGTTGGGGCCGTTGATGACGAGTGCTTTCATGGTTGCTTCCTTTGCAGTCGAGAAACCACCACAAAGGTGCCTGTCCCCTTTGTGGTGGTTTTTGTTAGAGAGCGGGTGGGAGGGTGTCGAGGATGGCACGGGCGGTGTTGGCGGCGCAGTCTCGTGAGTCGATGATGTAGTCGGCCCAGGCGCGGTAGCGTGGCATGCGCTGTTCAGCCAGCTTATCGATGCCGTCGCGCGCGGTGATGGGGCGGCCCTTGTGGGCGAGCTCGTCGAGCTTGCGGTTGAGCATCACGATCTGGCTATTCTGGTGCAGCAGCGGGTAGTTCTCGTCGCGCGTGACCACGCCGCCGCCGGTGGAAAGCACCAGGCCGCTGCGCTTGGAGATGTCGGCCAGCGCCGCCGTCTCCTGTTCGCGGAACGCCGTCTCGCCGCGCTCGACGATAAAGTCGGCGCAGGGCATGCCCAGACGCTCGTCAAGGGCGCGATCGAGGTCGATATGCTCGCGTCCCGTCAGCATTGCGATCCGCTCGCCCACGCGGGTCTTGCCCGAGCCCGGCATGCCGATCAGCGCGATGTTCTGCTCGCGGCGGGACAGGCGCTCAGTCACATCCAGGATGCGCTCGCGCGGGGTGGCTTTGCCGGTATAGCGCTCGACAGCTTGTGCCGCCTGGGCAATAAGCATAAGCAGGCCACCGATGCAGGGGATGCCGCGGCGCTCGGCCTCGAGCATCAGGCCCGTGCGGGCGGGGTTGTAGACAATGTCGATGACGCCCTCGAGCGCATCGAGCCCTTCGAGTGTGCAGGGCGCGTCGGGGCAGTGGGGGAACATGCCGGCAGGCGTGCAGTTGACGAGCAGGGCGGCGTCGGACTGCTGCGCGATGTTGCCGTAGTTGACCTCGCTCGTGCGACCCACGGGTACGACGATGGCGCCTAGGTCTCCCAGCACCATACTTGCCGTGGTACCGGCGCCGCCAGTGGCGCCGAGTACGAGAGCCTTCTTGCCGGCAACCTCAACCCCCAGCTCCTCGACCAGGCACTGAAAACCGAAGTAGTCGGTGTTGTCGCCGCGCAGGCGACCGTCGGGTAGGCGTGTGATGGTGTTGACGTTGCCCATGCGCTCGGCCAGCGGACTCAGCTCGTCCAGATACTCCATGACGGCGCGCTTGTAGGGGATGGTCACGTTGGTGCCCTCCCACTCGTCGCCCGTCATAAAGGCCGCGAGGTCCTCGGGCTCGCGCTCAAAACGCACGTACTCGAGCCCAGCGAGCTCTTTGTAGATGGTTGGGGTGTAGCTGTGGCCCAGTACGCGGCCCAGTACGCCGTAGGGGCGGGATGCAGCGGTATCGGTCATCTAGAGCACCTCCGTGTAGCTGCCAAAGTAGGTGAAGCTCTCGCACACGTCGTCGATGGAATCGAGCAGGTCGTCGAGGGCCTTGCTGCCAAAGGGGCAGTCCAGGTCAAAGTAGAACATAAACTCAAAGTCGCGGCCGGGGATGGGGCGGCTCTCGAGCTTGATCAGGTTGATGTTGAGTGCGTAGAAGCGCTCGAGCACGCGATAGAGGGCGCCCGGCTCGTTGGCCGTGGTGATCATGAGCGAGGTGCGATTAGCGCCGGGGTAGACGCGCGGCTCGCGGCTGATGACGACAAAGCGCGTGTAGTTGTTGTCCGAGTCCTGGATGTTGGACTCCAGCACCTCCAGGCCGTAGAGCGCCGCGCAACTGCGCGAGGCGATGGCGGCGACGTCGGTGCGTTCGGAGTTGGCGACCATCTCGGCCGACATGGCAGTGTTGGGGTACTTGGTGGCGTGCAGGCCGTGGCCCTCGATAAAGCCGGCGCACTGGGCAATGGCTTGGCCATGGCTGTAGACCTCGCGCACGTCGGCGAGCTTGGTGTCGGGTTTGACGAGCAGGTTGTGATCGATCTTGAGTCGCAGCGAGCGCACGATGTGGAAATCGAACTGGGCGAGCAGGTCGTAGACGGCGTTGACCGAGCCGGCGGTGGAGTTCTCGATGGGCAGCACGCCAAACTCGCAGAACCCGTCGCGCACGGCGCGCATGACGCCTTCGAAGGTCTCGAAGAACGCGATGTCGGGTACGTCGAAGAGCTTGCACGCGGCTATCTGGCTATAGGCACCTTCCACGCCCTGGCAGGCGACGGTGGCCGTTTGAGGGAAGGGCGTGTCGGACGCTGCAGCCGTGGCGTGGGCCTTTTGCGAGACGGTGATGCCCTTGAGCTCGTTGATGTAGCGCTGCTGCTCGGCCTTGCTCATGCTCATGAGGAGACGGAACAGGGCGATGGTCTGGGCCTCGTAGCGCTCGGGTGCGCGGCCGGCGAGGTTGTTGAGTTTGGAGCGCTCGCGGGCGGGGTCGAAGACGGCCTTGCCCATCTCGATTTTTGACTTGGCGACCTCGGTGGCAATGTCCATGCGCTCGATAAAGCTGTTGAGGAGCGTGGTGTCGATGCCATCGATGGTCTGGCGGATGTCAGCAAGGTCCATAGGGACCCCTTTCACGTGTAGGGGGCTGCGGTGATTTTTCTGGGACGGGGATTAAAAAATCACTAGGTACGCAATGATTTTTTAATCCCCGTCCCAGAAAAATCACCGGGTGTGCGGGTTAGAGCTGGGCGGCGTCCTCGAGGAGGGCGTCCCAGATGGCGAGGGCGGCGGCCGCTTCGGCTACGGGGACGGCTCGGGGGACGATGCAGGGGTCGTGACGGCCGTGGACCGAGAGCTCGGCGTTTTCCATGGCGTCCATGTCCACGGTCTGCTGCTCGCGACCGATAGAGGGCGTCGGCTTCACGGCCATACGCCACATGACGGGTGCGCCGGTGGAGATGCCGCCCAGGATGCCGCCGGCGTTATTGGACTCGACTGCAATCTCGCCGGTCTCGGCATCTACGCGGTACGGATCGTTGTTCTCGCTGCCGCGCATGGCTGCCACCGCAAAGCCCATGCCAAACTCCACGCCCTTTACGGCGGGAATACCAAAGGCGATTTGCGCGATGCGGTTTTCGATGCCATCGAACATGGGGTCGCCGATGCCCGCGGGAAGCCCGTAGATGCCGCACTCCACAATGCCGCCGATGCTGTCGAGTTCGTCGCGCGCGGCCAGAATTTCCTCGCGCATGCGACCGGCTGCGGCTGCGTCGATGCAGGGCAGGTCGTTCGTAAGGATCGCCTTGCGATCGGCCTCGCGATAGACCATGTCGTCCATGGGCAGGTCGGAGATGCCACCGATCTGCGCGACGTGCGCCATGACCTTGATGCCACGGGCCTCGAGCGCCTGCAGTGCGATGCCGCCGGCGATGCATAGGGGGGCCGTCAGACGGCCGGAGAAGTGCCCGCCGCCGGCGACGTCGTGCATGTTGTGGTACTTCACGCGCGCGGGAAAGTCTGCGTGCCCGGGGCGTGGTTTGCGGCGCAGCTCGGAATAGTCTTTGGAGCGCGTGTTGGTGTTCTCGATAATTGCTGCGATGGGTGCGCCAGTGGTGTGTCCATCGACTACACCGGCAATGATATGCGCGGCGTCGGCCTCGCGGCGCTTGGTTGCGGTCTCGTCGCGACCGGGGGCACGACGGTCCAAAAAGGCCTGCAGCGTCTCCTGGTCCACAGCGATGCCCGCGGGGACACCATCGAGCGAGCAGCCGATGGCGGGGGAGTGCGACTGGCCGAAGATGCTTAAGTGCAAAACGTTACCAAAGGTCGAGGACATGCTATTCCTCCTCGAGCGTGACCTTGCCGCCCAGTAGGCGGTAGTGGTCAAAGAAATCGGGATAGGACTTGTTGACGGCCTCGGCGCCGTGGATTACGACCTCGCCGGTGGCACGGCTTGCAGCAATAGCAGCCATCATGGCGATGCGGTGGTCGTTGTGCGAATCGACCTCGCCGCCGGTAAAGGCGTCGACACCCTTGATGATGAGGTCGTCGCCGGCAATGCGCACCTGTGCGCCCAGCGCGGTGAGCTCGCGGGTGGTGGTGGCCAAGCGATCGGATTCCTTGATGCGCAGGCGGGCGCAATCGCGGATGAACGTGCGACCCTGCGCCAACGATGCCACGGCCGAGATTACGGGCACCAGGTCGGGGATGTCGTGCGCGCTCATCTCAAAGCCGGCGAGCTTGTCGGACTGCACGGTGGCGGCGTTGGTGGAGCGCACGATGCGGGCACCAAAGCGCGAAAGCGCCGCAAGCACGTTGCGGTCGCCCTGCGCAGAGCTCAGCGACACGCCCTCGACGGTGATGGGGTCGGTGCCGATGGCGCCGGCACACAGCCAAAAGGCAGCGTTGGACCAGTCACCCTCGACGGCCACGTTGCCGGGCGTGCGGTACGAGCCGCTGCTCACGCGGAAGTTCGTGACCTCGGGCTGGCCGTCCTTGGCCGGAATACGTTCGACGTTGACCTCGACGCCAAAGGCCTTCATGGCCTGGATGGTCAGGTTGATATAGGGGCGGCTCTCGATGAGGCCGGTCACCTGCACACAGGAGGGCTGGGCCAGTAGCGGGGCCGCCAGCAGCAGGCCGGAGATATACTGCGAGCTCACGTTGCCCGGAAGCACAAAGGTGCCCGGGCGCATGCGGCCGCTCGTCTTGAGCGGAAAACCGCCCAGACCCTGTAGGTCGCATCCGGCGGCGATGATCTCGTCCGAGAGCGGGGACAGCGGGCGGGCGCCCAAGCGTCCCTGACCCACAAAAGTTGCTTCTGCGCCCAGCGCGCAGGCGACGGGCAACATAAAGCGGAGCGTGGAGCCGCTTTCGCCGCAGTCGAGCGTGCCGCCCGCAAGTGCCTTGAGCAGGCCAAACTCAACACTCTTCATGGTGGGGTGGACCTGGAAGCCGTCCTCGACGGTCTCGATGCGAGCGCCCAGGGCCGTAAGGCAACGCACCGTAGCCTCGATGTCGGCGCAGGTGGTGTTGCAGGTAACGTGCGTCTCGCCGTTGGCAAGCGCAGCGCAGATGATGAGGCGATGCGCCATCGACTTGGACGCGATGGCGGGAACGGTGCCCTTGAGCGGGGACGGGGTGATGCGGGCTAGCATGCGGATGCGTCTCCCTTCTGGCCGAGGCCCTCGGCAATGAGTTCGTGGAAAGTGGAAAGCGGCGTGCGGTCGATGCTGCAGCGGCCAATGCCGTGCGGAATTACCAGGTCGATGGTGTCGCCCACGCGTTTTTTGTCGTGCAGCGCCTCGGCAAAGACGGCGTCGGCATCTAGGTCGCAGCGGGTCTTGAGGCCATGGCGGGCGCAGAGCTCCTCAATACGACCGGGCAGTGCAGCATCGCAAACGCCGTGCAGGGCCGCGGCGCGCGTGATGATGCCCATGCCGATCGACACGCAGTTGCCGTGTCCGAGCTCAAAGTGCTCGCAGGCCTCGACGGCGTGTCCGGCGCTGTGTCCAAAGTTGAGCAGCTTGCGCTGGTTTGTTTCGCGCTCGTCGGCGACGACCACGGCGCGCTTGATGTCGATATTGCGGGCGATGATGAGCGCTACGCGGGCTACATCGCGGTTGAGCAGCTCCAGCGTGAGCGGGGTCTTCTCCAGCTCGGCGAAAAGCTCTGGGTCGGCGATCACGGCGTGCTTGACGACCTCGCCGCAGCCGTCGGCGAACTGCTCGGGCGTAAGGGTGGCCAGGCACCCCACGTCGGCGATAACCACATTCGGCTGCCAAAAGGCGCCGGCCAGGTTCTTGCCGGCAGCCAGGTCGATGGCGGTCTTGCCGCCCACCGACGAATCCACCATGGCGAGCAGACTCGTGGGGATCTGCACAAACTTGCAGCCACGCATGTAGGTGGCGGCCACAAAGCCCGCCACGTCGCCCACGACGCCGCCGCCGAGTGCCACGATCACGTCGGAGCGCGAAAGCTCGTGCTCGGCCACAAACTCCAAAATGGCAACGTAGGTCTCGGCGCGCTTGTGTGCCTCACCGGCCTCGAAGGTGCAGATACTCACTTCGTAGCCTGATGCCTCCAGGCTCTGCTTAACGGGCATCTGGTAGAGCGGGCCTACGTTGGTGTCCGTCACGATGACGGCCTTGGTGCCGCCGGCAGTGGCGCGCACGAGCGGTCCCGCCTGCTCCAGCAAAAACGTGCCAACATGCACCTGGTAGGGGCGTGCGGTGTCGATATCGATGGTAATCGCCATAAGCTATGGTCCTTTCGACCTGGCGTGATAGGTGGTCTAGTGGGAGGCCTCGTCGTCGAGTGCGCGCTTAATGCGGTCGCCCTCGGCAAGGAGATTCTCCAGATAGCGCTGGTCGCGGTCCTTGAGCGCACGGCTGTAGGCGCCGAGCGAGTCGATCAGGTGGTCGATCTCGAAGGCAAGCGCGTCGGCGTCGTCGATCATGAGCTCGGACCACATTTGCGGGTTGAGGTGCGCCACGCGGGTGAGATCGCGGTAGCTACCGGCCGAAAAGCCGTGGTGGACCTGGGCGGTCGGGCTCTTTACGTAGGCGTTGGACACCACGTGCGCAAGCTGGCTCGTGAAGGCGATGACGCGGTCGTGCTCGGCGGCGCTGGTCACGCTGAACTTGCCAAAGCCCAAGGGGCGCACCATCTCGCGCACCTGCCCCAAGAGCTCCAGTTTGAGCGCATCGTCCACCGCGGGTGGCACGAGCACGAGCGGGGCGCCCTGGAACAGGTCGGCGCGGGAGTGCGCGTAGCCCGAGAACTGGGTGCCTGCCATGGGGTGCGCACCCACAAAGTAAAAGCCGTGCTCGCGGGCAAGCTCAAAGGCGCGCTCGCACACGATGCCCTTGACGCCCACCGTGTCGATCACCACGGGGCCCATGATGGCCTCGGTGTCGGTGGCGTCGGCGAGTGCCCGGGCATGCGCCTCGAGCCACTCGATGCAGGCCTCGGGGTAGCAGGCAAGGACGATGATGTCGCATTCGCCGAGTGTCTCGTCGTTGAGCTCTCCGGCGACAGTGCCCATGCTGGCGGCCGTCATGACATCATCATCGGGGTCCCAGGCCAGCACGCGAACGCCCGCCTGCGCATAGCCGCGGGCAAAGCTGCCGCCGATGAGGCCCAGGCCAACGATGCCCGCGCATTTGGGACCGCCCTGGTTAACGCGCGCGTTTCTCACCGTACCCATGGGCTACTCCATGGTCTCTTGGCAGACGACCTCGCGGATGGCGCGAATGCGGCGCATGGTGTCGTCGAACTGGTCGGGGGTGAGGGCCTGAGCGCCGTCGGACCATGCGCGGCTGGGCTCGTCGTGGACCTCGATCTCCAGGCCGTTGGCGCCGCAGGCGGTCGCGGCGAGCGCCATGGGCTCAACGTAGCGGGTGTAGCCGGTGGCGTGGCTGGGGTCGGCAACGACAGGCAGGTGCGACAGGTGGTGCAGCACCGGCACGGCGTTGAGATCGAAGGTGTTACGGGTGCGGGTTTCGAAGGTGCGGATGCCGCGCTCGCACAGGATGACGTTGTCGTTGCCCTCGCTCATGATGTACTCGGCGGCCATGAGCAGCTCATCGATCGTGCCGGACATGCCGCGCTTGAGCAGGATCGGGGTCTGGGTCTTGCCGACCTCCTTGAGCAGGGGGAAGTTCTGGGCGTTGCGGGCGCCGATCTGCATGACGTCGATCTTCTTGTCCAAGAAGACCTGCACGTCGCGTGGGTCCATGATCTCGGTGACGATCGGCATGTCGAGCTCGGCAGACGCCTCGCACAGCAGGTCGAGGCCGGCGGGGCCCATGCCCTGGTAGGCGTAGGGGGAGGTGCGGGGCTTGTAGGCACCGCCGCGCAGCATCGTGGCGCCGGCGGCCTTTACGCGGCGTGCGATGCGGATGAGGTTCTCGCCCTCGACGGAGCAGGGGCCGGCGATGACTTGGAACTGGTCGCCGCCGATTTTGACGCCGTGGCCGCAGTCGATGACGGAGTCCTCGGGGTGGAACTTGCGATTTGCGCGCTTGAACGGCTCGGAGACGCGCTGCACGCGCTCGACGACATCCATGGACTCGAGCAGGAACGGGTCGATCTTGGTCGTATCGCCCACCAGGCCGATGATCGTCTCGTTCTCGCCGCGCGAGACATCGGTCTTCAGCCCCTTTTTCTCAATCCAGCTGACGATATGGCTTACGGCATCGTCGCTGGCGCTCTGCTTTAAAATTGCAATCATGGTGTGCCTCTCACCTCGATGGATAACTTTTGCAAAAACGGCCCGCATCGCGAGCCGTGTATATATGGTGCATGTGAGTTTATACTATCTGACTCGCTTTTGCCTTCTAAAGTGGGCCGTTGCGCCTCGTCTTCCTCGGAATTGCAAAGCTTTTTCTTTTATTTTGATAGCCTGTGGTGCACTTGGGTATAATGGCAAACGTTGGCCCTATTAGCTCAGGGGATTAGAGCGTCTGCCTCCGGAGCAGAAGGCCGTTGGTTCGAATCCAACATGGGGCACCATCGAACGTAAGACCGTCCGAACCTCGCATGGTCCGGGCGGTTTCTCTTATACCGACGCGACGTGATGGGACGTGGTATGGCAGCAACGGATATCGAGCGCGGACTCTCGACCGCCGAGGTCGAGGAGCGCATCGCCGCCGGTAAGATCAACCGCAACATGGAGCTCAAGACCAAGTCGGTCAAAGAGCTCATCATCGAGAACCTCTGCACGCTGTTCAATTTGATCAACGTGATCTTGGCTTTCCTGGTCATTTTGACCGGTTCATTTAAGAACCTGACGTTCCTGTTTGTGGTGTTCCTCAATACCGCTATTGGCGTCATTCAATCCATGCGGTCCGAGAAGATGGTCGATAAGCTCACGCTGCTGACCTCTAAGAAGGCCATCGCGGTGCGCGACGGTGCCGAGGTGGAGCTCGACTTGGACCAGATCGTGCTCGACGACATCATCCGCCTGGGGCGCGGCGACCAGATTCCCGCTGACGCCGTGGTGGTTTCGGGCGAGGCGTTCGTGAACGAGAGCTTGCTGACGGGCGAGAGCGACCTTATTAAGAAACAGCCCGGTTCCGAGCTCATGAGCGGCAGCTTTATCGACTCGGGCCTGCTGCGCGCCCGCGTGATCCATGTCGGCGCCGACAACTACGTGGCTAAAATTAATAACGAGGCGAAGTACGTCAAAAAGGTCAATTCCGAGATCATGAACGCGCTTAACGCCATCGTGCGCTTTGCGAGCATCATCATGATCCCGCTCGGTTTGGCGTTGTTTGCCTCGAGTGTGAGCGAGCTGTGGGATGCCGCGGGAACCCCGGGCGATAGTGCGCTTTCATGGTGCTTCTCCGAGCTGTTGGCTGGTCATGTGCCTTCGTCGGCGCTGCTGTCCACGGTGGGCGCCCTGCTGGGCATGATCCCGCAAGGCCTGGTGCTGCTGACCTCGTCGGTGCTCGCCATCGCCACGGTGCGCCTGGCCCGCCGCAAGGTGCTGGCGCAGCAGCTCTACTGCATCGAGACGCTCGCTCGCGTCGACGTACTGTGCCTGGACAAGACGGGCACCATTACCTCGGGTCGTATGGAGGTCGAGGGCACCTACCCGCTGCCTGTTGAGGGTGTTGGCTTTGGCGTGGACTCGGACGAGGCGGCTGTTCCCGTCGATACCACAGTGCTCGATTTTGCGCTGGCTAACGTGGCACGTGCGACCTCGGCCGATGCCAACGAGACATGCCAGGCGCTGCTCAACTATTACGCCGATCGCCCGGTCGAGGTGTCCGAGCCGCTGTCGGTCATTCCATTCTCGTCGTCTAAAAAATGGAGCGGCGCTTCGTTTGCGCAGGGCTCCTATGTGATGGGCGCCGCGCAGTTTGTGCTTTCGGAGCGTGTGTTTTCGCAGGTCGAGAACCGTGTCGCCGAGCTTGCCGATACCTGCCGCGTGCTCGTGGTGGCGCGCGTGGACGGCTTTACGCCCGATGGGGATATGGTGGGCGAGGCCGAGCCCGTGGGATTTGTGACCATCCGCGACGAGATTCGTACCTCGGCGGCCGAGACCATCGGCTACTTTAACGAGCAGGGCGTGACCCTCAACGTGATCAGCGGCGACGACCCACGTACGGTGTCGTCGATCGCGCGCGTGGTGGGCGTGCCGGGGGCGGACGCTTATGTGGACGCCACGACGCTCGATACGCCGGCCAAGCTCGATGCCGCAGTGGACCGCTACCATGTCTTTGGTCGTGTGACCCCGCAGCAGAAGCGCGAGCTCGTGCAGGCGCTCAAGCGCCGCGAGCACACCGTGGCCATGACGGGCGACGGCGTCAACGACGTGCTGGCGCTCAAGGAGGCCGACTGCTCCGTCGCCATGGCGGCCGGCTCCGATGCCGCGCGCAACGTGGCCGAGATCGTACTCGTCGACAACGATTTTGCCTCGATGCCCGCCGTGGTGGCCGAGGGCCGTCGCTCCATCAACAACCTGCAGCGTTCGGCCTCACTGTTCCTGACCAAGACGCTGTTCTCGATGGGCCTGGCGGCGCTGTGTATCGCGCTGCCGCCGTACCCCTTCGAGCCTATCCAGATGACGCTCATTAACTTCTTCTGCATCGGCGCGCCGGGCTTTGTGTTGGGCCTGGAGCCCAACAATGCTCGTGTGAAGGGTGCGTTTTTGAGCAACGTACTCAAGCGTGCACTGCCGGCGTCGATTGCGGTCATTTTGGCTGCGGCGCTCGATATCTTTGTGGCGCGCGTGTTTGGCTTTAGCCAGCTCACGCTGTCTACGATGTGCCTGCTTACGTCGTTCGCGGCGAGCGTCAGCCTAATCTGGCGCATCTCGCAGCCTCTCACGCCCTTACGTGTGGTGCTCTTTGTGTTTGTAGTCGCCGGCATCCTGGTGGGCGTTATCGGATTCCCGGAGCTGCTGTCTATTGCCAACCTGTCGATGGGCCAGATGGTTATCTTGGCTGTTATCGTGGTCTTTACCTGCTCGGTGTTCTTTAAGCTCGCCACGATGATGGATTCGCTCAAGCCGCGTCGTCGTCATGCCGCAACTGGTTTTGGCCGTGGTGTGCGCGTCCACCTGGGTCGCGGTGGCGGCAAGGTGAGCTCGACGGGTTCGACGGCCGAGCGTTTTGCCAAGCGCGTCGCCGCCGACATGGCGCAGCGCCGCGAAGATCGCACCGCTCGCGAGGCCGAGGCCCGTGCACTCGAGGGCGTGGCCCAGGCCCAGCCCAAGAAAAAGAGGAGTACCGGAGCCAAGCGCTCTCGCGTGACCAAGTCCGCCCAAGGCATCAAAGTCTCGATGCCAAGCAAAAAGAAGAAGTAACTACGCGCCCTGGCGATGTTGAATTGGTGCCTTGCTCCTGTGGGGCCGTGGCGATGTTATGCTCTAACCTCGATTGTTTGAATTGCTTCGAAAAGAGGATGCCGTGATCTGCCCGCATTGCCTTAAGACTATCGAGGACGGCGCCTCGTTCTGCCCCTACTGCAACGCCTATGTGGGTCCGGGCGATGGCCCCGAGCACACCGAGTTCGTGTTCTGCGAGGGCTGCGGTGCCCGTCTTTCTCCGCACGATCGTACGTGTCCCAAATGCGGACGCCCCGCTCCGGGTATCCTCTCCGAGGACGCGGCCGCATCCGACCTGGCAGCGGGCCACACGGCGGGCTTTCCGCGCCTAACGCAAGAGCAGATCGATACCGAGGTGCCTCATGCGCCCGCCTCGGCTGCCGCGGTTCTTTCGGACGCCGCCGATCCTAACGAGACCTGCGTGCTGCCGGCTTTCGATAAGGATTTCGGTATCCCCAAGGTCGATATTCCCACGCCCGTTTCCCTGCACGACGATGCTCAAAAACCCAAGCGCAAAGTGCATCCCGACGAGGACGCCTATCACAAGCACAAGCGTCATATCCCCAAGCCGCTCATCGTCATCGCGGTACTTGCCGTCGTTTGCGGCGGTGCCTATTGGTTCGTGACGACCGATCCCATGGGTGTCATGCCTGGCTTCTACGACCAGTTTGGCCAAGCTGCACAAACCACCTTCCCCACGCGCCAAAAGGGCGAGGCGACTGAGGACGATACCAAGCAAGACGATTCTGCCGAGGTGGTCCAGGAAGAAACCGTGCTGACCGATGATCAGCTCTATACCAGGCTCGACGGTCTGTATCAGACCATCGTGTCCTACGGTGACGAGGACCAGATCGGCGAGGTCATCGATTCCTTTAACAACGGCTATCTCCGAACGCCGCTGTCCACCCGTCAGGAGCTGTCGCAGAGTGCTTACGCCCTGCGCGACCAGATTAAAAAGACGCAAGATGAGCTCAGCAACCTTAAGTACCAGGACGATACGGTCTATGCGGACGACATTGCCCACTTAAAGCAGCTTGCCGAGTGGATGTATGAGCGCGTCGACGTGATCTGCCAGAGTTGGGACATCTCGCTGGCCATTCCCGATGGCGAGTCGATGAGTTCTCACCAAAGCGAGATCCTGGCGCCCATCGCTCAGGGTGGCAACAGCGCGCTTAATCAGTACGACGCCAACGTGGGCTCCTGGAAGCCGCAGCAGCGTTCCTAAAATTAGTTCGCCATAGTCGGCATAACCTACGTGCGCAATTGATGTAAGCGCATGCTTATTGCTACAATTCGTACAAATATGCTTTAAACGCACGAGGAAGGAACCACATGTTTGGTTTTAAGAAAGAGCTCTACACGCCCGAGTATCAGCTTGCCGGCGACGAGTGCGCCGTTATCGAGACGTCGAAGGGTACCATCAAGGTCAAGTTTGACGGCGAGGGCGCTCCCATTCATGTCGCGAACTTCTGCGAGCTTTCTACGATGGGCTTCTATGATGGCCTTAAGTTCCATCGCTATGTGCCCGGTTTTGTCATCCAGGGCGGCGACCCCAATACCCGCGATATGTCCGGCGCCGACGTCGCTGCCGGTCTTGAGGGCCCCGACGGCATGCCCGGTACCGGTGGTCCCGGCTACTGCATCAAGGGCGAGTTTGCCACCAATCCGCGCAACAGCCATGTCGATGGTGCCCTTGCCATGGCACGCTCCATGGACCCCGATTCCGCGGGTTCGCAGTTCTACTTCTGCCTGGGCGCCCAGCATAACCTCGATTCCGGTTACACCGTCTTTGGTACCACGGTCGAGGGTCTCGATGTGATTTCGCAGCTGCGTGCCGGCGACGAGATCGTCCATGTCGAGATCGTTCACGAGTAAAGGGGACTTCCTTGAATAGCCAGCTGATCCAACAGGGCCGCGCCGCTTACCGCGCGGGTGATTTTTCCGCTGCAGCCCAGATGCTTGGGGCGGCAAAAACTCCCGATGAGATTATGGGCGAGGCCGATCACCTTCGTGGCAACGCCTTGATGCACCTGGGCATGTATGCCGAGGCCGCCGAGGCCTACGCCGCTGCCCTCAATGACGGCACCTACGGCAAGCGCGGCGCGCTGCTCACCAACCGCGGCAAGGCACTCGCCGCCGTGGGCGACTACACGACGGCCGCTCAGGCGTTCTCTGCTGCTACGCAGGATGCTTCCTATGCCACGCCGTTCAAGGCCTATCTGGGCCTGGGTAACGCGCTGTTCCAGTCGGGCGACTATGCCAACGCGGGTACTGCCTTCCGTCAGGCTGCCATCGACGGCGCCAATCCGGCTCCTGCCGCCGCACTCGGCGAGCTTGGTCGTTGCTTCATTAAGCTCGGCCGTCCGGCGGATGCCGTGGAGACCTACCGCACGGCTATCGACTTTGCCGGCCCCCGCGACGACACGCGTGCGCTCAACGCCGGCATGGGTCAGGCACTTTCTGCCGCCGGCCGCCCCTCCGACGCACTCGACGCCTTTAACGCCGCTACTGCCGATGGCATCTACCAGCTCACCTCCGAGCAGGCCGATGAGCTTGCCCGCGTGCACGATTCGCTTGCCGCGCTGTCTGCCCAGACGGCTATGGCCACGGCTCCGGCGCCCGCGATGGACGCTCCTGCCGTCGATCCGCTCGATCCTACGGGCGCGACCGGTCAGTTTATGCCCGATCCCTCGGACACCGGCTTCTTTACGCTGTCCGAGTCCGAGATGGTCCAGCAGGACCGTCAGGATCGTAAGCAGGCCAAGGTTCGTCGCCGCCATCGCCACACGGGTCTCAAAGTCTTCATCGTGCTGCTTCTGCTCATTTTGATCGCCGCGGGCGGTCTGGGCTTTGCCTACACGCGCGGCTTTGGCTTCCCGTCCCAGGAGTTTGTCGTTACCGATCTGTTCCAGGCTGCCGGCGACGGTGACACCGCAAAGGCCGAGTCTTGCCTGGCCTCGAGCCTGTCCGAGGACGCCAAGTCGATGATCATCTCCTCGATTCCGCAGGGTGCCACCGTGTCCGTCGAGGGCATGGATCAGTCCATGACCGAGACGACCGCTAAGGTTAAGGCATCGCTGTCCAAGGGCGGCGAGCAGGAGTACACCGTCAAATTCGTGCGCTCCGATAACCATATCGGCTGGGCCGTTTCCTCGCTCGATATGGATTTCTCGGCTGCTGACAACCAGTAGTGACCTTATGGGATTTAGCTTTGCCCGGCGCTTCACCGCAAGTGAGGTGCCGGGCTTGCGCTAGTATGATGAGCTAGTAGTTTTCCAGCAATCATCCAACACATCAGGAGTTGCGTTGTTTTCTTTGATGGATATGTTCTTCGGTAGCTATGCGGGCGATCTTGCCATCGACCTCGGCACCGCAAATACGCTTGTCTCCGTGCGCGGCAAGGGCATCGTCATTCGCGAGCCCTCTGTTGTCGCCATCGACAAGAACGACGAGCGCATCCTGGCGGTCGGTATCGAGGCAAAGCGCATGCTCGGCCGTACGCCCGGCAACATCGTGGCCGTTCGTCCCCTGAAGGACGGCGTCATCGCCGACTTCGATGTTACCGAGGCCATGCTTCGCTACTTTATCGACAAGGCGTCCGAGAAGCGCTATCCGTGGACCCCGCGTCCGCGCGTTGTCGTCTGCGTTCCTTCCGGCGTCACGTCGGTCGAGAAGCGAGCTGTCTTTGAGGCCACGATCCAGGCCGGTGCCCGCCAGGCCTATCTGATCGAAGAGCCTATGGCCGCCGCTATCGGCGCCGACCTGCCCGTCGAGGAACCCACCGGCTCCATGGTCATCGACATCGGTGGCGGTACCACCGAGGTCGCTGTTATCGCCATGGGCGGCATCGTCGTCTCGCAGTCCATCCGTATTGCAGGCGACGAGTTCGATCAGGCCATCCTCACGCACGTTCGTGATGCCTACAACCTTGCCATCGGCGAGCGTACGGCAGAGGACATCAAGATCAAGGTCGGCTCCGCTGTGCCGCTCAAGGACGAGCTCGACGTCGAGGTCAACGGTCGCGACGTGATCACCGGTCTGCCCAAGACCGTGCGCATCGAGAGCGAGGAGATTCGTCGCGCGCTCAACAAGCCGCTCGACGAGATGGCCAAGGCCGTCAAGGACGCCCTCGATGCCACGCCGCCCGATCTTGCCTCTGACCTTATGTACTACGGCATTTTGCTGACCGGTGGTGGCGCTTTGCTACGCGGACTCGACGTGCGTCTGCGCGATGAGACCGGCGTTTCGGTCAACGTCAGCCCCACGGCGCTCGATAACGTCGTTAACGGCTGTGCCCGCGTGCTCGAGGCCAATGCGTTTGATGGCGGCTTCGTCCAGACCAATGCTTAATTTCCAAAAGGTGGATTCCATTTGGCACGATCTTCGGGTTTCTCCACAAATCTGAATACCAAGCGACAATCAACGGGTATGCGCCCGTTGATTGTTTTCAGCCTGATTTCGGTGTTGCTGCTCACGTTTTACATCCGCGAGGGCGAGGCAGGGCCGATTCATGCCGTGCGTTCGGGCGTAACGACGATTACCTCGCCGGTGCGTTTTGTGGGCTCGGCTGTGGCGGCTCCTTTCAATGCCATCGGCAACGTGTTCTCTAACCTTACGGCGTCGCAGGACACGCTCGACAAACTCAAGAAGCAAAACGAGGAACTGACCTCTAAGGTTGCTGAGCTCTCCGAGGCTCAAAAGACCGCTGAGCGTCTGGAGGGGCTGGTCGGCCTGCAGTCGACCTACAACCTTAAATCGACCGCAGCTCGTATTGTCGGTGCCTCCGGCGATGCCTGGACCTCGACCGTTACCATCGACAAGGGCTCTGCCGACGGCCTTACCATCAACATGCCCGTGACGAGTTCTGCCGGTGTTATCGGCCAGATTATCGAGGTATCGGCCAAAACGTCGACCGTGCGCCTGATTGGCGACGAGAACTCGGGCGTGTCCGCTATGGTGCAGGACACGCGCGCTCAGGGCATGCTGCAGGGTCAGGCTGACGGCACGCTGCGTCTTGAGTACGTGAGCGTCGACTCCGACGTTAAAGTCGGCGACATCATCGTGACCTCGGGCATCGGTGGTGTGTTCCCCAAGGGCCTTCCGCTTGGCACCGTCTCGTCGGTTGAGAAATCGGCAAACGACGTGTACTACACCATTGTGGTGCGCGCTCAGACAACGGCCGAGAACAACGAGGAAGTGCTGGTCATTACCTCGCTGACCGATGAACAGTCGGCCTCGGATGAGGACGTGAGCACGGCCAACAGCACGCCGCAGGGAACGTCGCGCGATGCTGCAACCAAGACGAAGGACGAGAGCTCGGATGACAGTTCCGACGCGTCCGAGACGACCGATTCCGGCTCGAGCGAATAGGGGGCATGTCCATGGATCTACACGAGCAGGGGATGAGCTCCCGCACGTTTGTAATCGCCGCCATCGTGTGCGTGCTGCTGCAGGCAGGCCTGGCACCGCAGATCTCCATTGCGGGCGGTCGCGTCAACTTCATGATTATCTTGGTGTGCCTAAGCGTGTTCTCTGGCGACCCGACCCGTGCCGTCGTGTGCGGTTTTTGCAGCGGCTTGTTTTATGACCTGTCCGCTGCCGTGCCGGTGGGCGTTATGTCGCTCCTGCTGACCGTGGGTTCTTTTGCCCTGGTGCACAGCGCCGTCGGTCAGACGGGCGGTACCCCGAGTGCGCGCGGCGTCACTGTGGGAGCCTTCGCGCTCGTCATTAATGTGATCTACAGCATCATCTTGCTGTTTATGGGTTTGGAGACGAGCTTTGTTGTGGCGATCTTCGGCCATGCGCTGCCGTCCTCGATCCTGACGGGTCTGGTTGCCATTCCGTTTTTGATGTCCGGTGTCGTGCCGCAGTCCGGCTATGGATTCTCCGCACGTGGCGGACGCCAGACGGGTATGCGCTTTAAGCCCAAGACCCGCAAGCTCAAATAGGGGAGGCCCGTAGATGTCTTCCCAGTTGACGGTTATTATCGCCGGTATCGTGCTGGTTGTGGCCATCGTGGTCGCGCTGGTCATCATGCGTCGTGGCGATTCCCGTTTTACCTACGATACGCAGCATGGAACGGCCCCGCGCGCCACCGAGGGCGAGGGCAATACCGCGGCGACCGCCTTTAAGGGCCGCTTTTCCATCCTCACCACGGGCGTAGGCGCGATGTTTGCGGCGCTTGCCATCAAGCTGTGGGGCATGCAGATGGTCTCGTCGGACTATTACGAGAAGCAGGCCAATAGTAATCAGACTCGTACCGTTACCACACCCGCTGTGCGCGGCCGCATCCTCGACCGCAATGGCGTGGCGCTTGTCCAGAATCGTCCCTCACTTGCTGTCGTGGCCTACCGCGACCTTGCCGAGGATGAGGTTTTAGTTCGCCATCTTGCCAACGTGCTCGGTATGCCCTACGTGGCGGTTCTGCGCAATATCCAGGACAATACAGAGGGCGCCCAGAGCCTGCATACCATTGCGACGGACGTCCGCCGCTCCACGGTTGCCTATATTCAGGAGCACGCCGGCGAGTTCCCGGGCGTCAAGATTGCCGAGCGTACCGAGCGCCAGTATCCGTATGGCGAGACGGCATGCCATATCTTGGGCTATACCGGCACCATTACCTCCGAGCAGCTCGAGGCTCAGAATAAGAAAACCTCTGGCGATGATGATGCTTCTGCTGGCAAGATTACGTACCAGTCGGGTGATATCGTGGGCCAGGCGGGCGTTGAGAGCTACTACGAAAACCTGCTGCAGGGTATTCGTGGCGAGCAGACCGTCAAGGTCGATGCCTCGGGCAATGTGACCGGTCAGGCCGGTGCCGTGCCCGCGAAGGCCGGCTCCGACATTAAGCTCACGCTCGACCTTAAGATCCAACAGGCCTGTGAGACGGCGCTGGCGAGCGCTATCGAGCTTGCCAAGACCACTGGTTACAGTAATGCCGGCAACGGCGCTGTGGTGTGTCTCGATCCCAACAATGGCGAGATCCTGGGCATGGCGAGCCAGCCCAAGTTCGATCCGTCTGTCTTTATCGGTGGTGTCTCAAATGACGTGTGGACCGAGCTCAATGATGACAAGGGTTCGCACCCGCTGCTCAACCGCGCCATTAGCGGACAGTACATGTCGGCCTCGACCATCAAGCCGCTCTCGGCACTGGCCGGTCTTGAGTTTGGAACCTACACTTCAACGCAGACAACCAACTGCACGGGCTATTGGACGGGCCTGGGCAAGGCTTGGGGCAAGCGCTGCTGGCTGACGTCTGGCCACGGCACCATGACGCTGCAGTCGGGTATCGCCAACTCGTGCGACCCCGTCTTCTATGACATGGGCAAGGCGTTCTTTTATGACGAGCAACATTCCGAGGGCCTGCAGGAGGTCTTTCGTCGCTGGGGCCTAGGCAAGACCTGCGGTATCGATCTGCCGAGTGAGGGCGCGGGCCGTATTCCCGATGCCGAGTGGAAAGAGTCATACTTCACCGACGCATCTGCCGAGGACCGCAAGTGGAATGCCGGCGATATGACTAACATTGCTATCGGCCAGGGCGACATCCTGGTGACGCCCCTGCAGATGGCGTGCGCCTATATGGGTCTTGCCAACGGCGGCAAACAGTACGTGCCTCACGTGTTTTTGTCTGCCGTGTCGCGCGATGGCGACGGCGATGCCTATAAGTACAACGGCAAGGGCAAGAAGAAGCGCCTGGAGGCCAAGATCAACAGCGATTCGGATTTGGCTCTTGTTCGCAACGGCATGCACGACGTGATTTACACGGCATCGACGTCCCTGGCGGCTCACTTTGGCACCCTGACGCCGCAGGTATACGGCAAGTCGGGCACGGGCGAGAAAAGTGGCGAGGATGAATACGCGTGGTTCTGCGCCTATGCACCGGCCGATGATCCCAAGTATGTCATCGCTACTGTCCTGGAGCAGGGCGGCGGCGGCTCAGATACCGCGATGCATGTCGTGCGCGACGTGCTCGGTGTGATTTATGACGAGCCCGATACCTCTTCGGCCTCGGGCGATTCTTCGGTTCGATAGGAGGTTGCGATGGATTTTTCTCCGGCGGATCTGTTCCGTTCAACCAAGACCGGCTCTCGCAGCAGCCTGGACCGCGTCAACAAGCAACTTTCGGCCTCGCGCGGCACGTTTCGCCAAAAGGTCCATGTCGGTGTGCTCGTGGCTACCGTGGCGCTCGTCGCCTACGGTGCCATCATTATCTGGTCGGCTTCGCAGTTTAAGGCCGATGCTTCGTTCTCACGCCATCTGCTGGGAATTGGCATCGGCACGGTGCTGGCGGTGCTGGTCTGGCGCTCCGACCTGCGCGGTATTTCCAATTTCTCGACGGCGTTGCTCGTCATCGACCTGATCGTGATCCTCTCGCCCAAGATTCCGGGTCTGTCCTATACGGGCGGTCTGGGCATGACGGGCTGGATCAAGATTCCCGGTATTGGCTTGACATTCCAGCCGGTTGAGCTTGCCAAGCTCATCACCATCTTCTTTATTGCTACGCTTGGCTCGCAGTATAACGGTCGCATCGATACCGTTCGCGACTACGTCAAGCTCTGCGGCATGCTGTCCATTCCGTTTTTGGCCGTCGTTGCCATGGGCGACCTGGGATCGGGCCTGGTCGTGCTGGTTTCTGGCGCTATCGTCATTTGTATGAGCGGTGCACGTCGCGAATGGGTGCTGTCGACACTGGCCCTGCTTGTGGGCCTGGTGGCCCTCGTCCTGGCGCTCGATTCGGTCTTTGATTCGTTGCTCGGCCACGATGTGCTCATCAAGCAGTATCAGATGAACCGTCTGACGGTCTTTATCGACCCCGATAATGCCGATTCGGACGATGCCTACAACCTGCAGCAGTCGTTGATCGCGGTCGGCTCGGGCGGTTTCTTTGGTAAGGGCCTGGGGCATGCGACGCAGTCGGCCGGCGGCTTTCTGCCTGAGTTCCACACCGACTTCGTCTTCGCCTTCCTGTCCGAGACCTTTGGCTTCTGCGGCTCCTTTTTGCTGCTGTGCTTGTACGTACTGCTCATCTTCTCGACGATCCGCGTTGCCTTTAAGTGCGAGTCTCTGTTCCTACGCTTATCATGCGTAGGTATCGTCGGCATGTGGGCGTTCCAGACCTTCGAAAACATCGGCATGTGCATCGGCATGATGCCGATTACCGGTATTCCGCTACCGTTTATTAGCTTCGGTTCGTCTTCGATGATGATTCAGCTGCTGACGGTGGGTATCGTACAATCCATATGGCGGCATCGTTCGGGCGCCGCGTAACCGCTGGAGGGGTTTGCTATGAAAATTCCCGTAGATAAGCTGACCCGCGCTTTTAAGATGGGCGCGTCCGTTAAGAAGGATTCCGATACGCCGGTGCGCGTCTCGGTCTATCTGGATTCGTCCGCCTCGCGCTTTCTGGCCGAGACGGTGCGTGACGCCTTTGTGCCGCAGACGACCTCGGGTATTGTGCGCGTCGAGCGTCTGGGGGAGGAGCGAATTGCTCCAAAGACCGATACCGATGTGGTGCTCGTGCTCTCGTGTGGTTCCGACCGCTTGGAGAGTGCCGTGCAGGAGCTCGTGATCGCCGGCGCGCCCGTGTGCGTGCTTGCCGAGTCTGCTGTGGAGGTGCCGTTTATCGAGGAGTCCACGCCCATGCTCGGCGTGGTAGCGGCAACCGATAAGACGTATCTGCTCGAGACGCTTGCCCGCTGGATTCTCGATCGCACCGACAAGGAAACGGCTTTTGCGGCGAACTTTGCCTTCATGCGCATCGCGGCGGCCAATCGTATCATCACCTCGTGCGCGCTCACCAATATGGCGACCGGTGCGCTGGTGTTTTTGCCTGGCGCCGATTATCCCGTTATGGCGCTGGCGCAGGTGGGCATGCTCTTTGAGCTCGCTGCCGTCTTTGGACGCGGCATTAAGCCTGAGCGCGGCTACGAGGTCGCGGGCGTGCTTGCCGGCGGTCTTGTGATCCGCGCGGTCACCCGCGCGCTCGTCAAACAGACGCCGCATATTGGGTTTGCCGTCAAGGCGCTCACTGCTGCCGCGGGCACCTATGGCATGGGCCGTGCGCTCGTTTCGCTCTACGAGCGCGATGTCGACTACAGTCGTGCCAACGAGGTGGTCACTGCCACGTTCTCCCGCGTTCGCGATCTGGTGACCACGGTCGCGGGCGCTACCCGTCCTATGGCGTCCTACCAGGACGCATCCGATCTCGCAGCTTAGGGGTTTTCCGTTGCGCGTTGCATACCAAGACTGTTTTCATTTAATTGAGCCGCTGCTCGCCAAGGTCGAGAAACCGAGCCGCTATATCGATCACGAGTGGGGCACGCTTTCCAAGGCCGATGCCGACTACCGTTGCTGCCTGATCTACCCGGATGTGTACGAGGTCGGTCTGCCCAACCAGGGCATCGCCATCCTCTACAACATCCTTAACCAGGCCGAGGGCATCTCCTGCGAGCGCGGCTATGTGCCGTGGCCCGATATGGGTGACGCCATGCGCGAGGCAGGCATTCCGCTGCTCTCGCTCGAGGGTGCAGCGCCGGTCGCTTCGTTTGATATCGTCGGCCTGCATGTGCCGCACGAGATGGCGGTGACGAACTTCCTCGAGGCACTCGACCTCGCTGGTATTCCGCTGTTAGCGGCTGACCGCACCGAGGACGACCCCATTATCATCGCCGGCGGCCCCTCGGTGTACAACCCCGAGCCGTACGCGGCCTTCTTCGATGCCATCCTCATCGGTGAGGGCGAGGAATCGCTGCTCGAGACCTGCCAGCTGCATCGCCGCCTGCGTGATGAAGGAGTCCCGCGCGCGCAGATTGTCGAGCAGCTTGCATCCATTGCCGGCAACTACGTGCCGTCGCTCTATGAGGTTCGTCACGACGAGCCCTGCTCGCCGCATGGCTACACCGTGCCGCGTGAAGGCAAGGATGCGCCGACCGTGGTCTACAAGCGCGTCGTTGAGGATTTCGGCGCCACGAATCCGCTGTCGCAGTCGTGCGTGCCCTATGCGCAGCTGGTTCACGACCGCCTGTCTATCGAGATCCTGCGCGGCTGCGCCCGCGGCTGTCGTTTTTGTCAGGCCGGCATGACGTATCGCCCAGTGCGCGAGCGCTCGGCCGACCAGATTGTCTCGTCGGTGATTCAGGGTCTGGAAAAGACTGGCTATGACGAGGTGTCGCTGACCTCGCTCTCCACGACCGACCACTCCTGCATTCGCGACGTGCTCGGCAGGCTCAACCGTCGCCTGGAGGATACGGGTATTCGCGTGTCTATTCCGTCGCAGCGCCTGGATTCGTTTGGCGTGGATATGGCCGAGTCGGTTGCCGGCGAAAAGAAGGGCGGCCTGACGTTCGCGCCCGAGGCCGGCAGCCAGCGCATGCGCGACATCATTAACAAGAACGTGACCGAGGAGGACCTGGACCGTGCGGCCAAGGCTGCCTTCGAGGCCGGCTGGAACCGCATGAAGCTCTACTTTATGATGGGCCTTCCCGGCGAGCGCGACGAGGACATCGTGGCCATCGCCAATCTGGCCGATCACGTGCTGGAGCTCGGTCGTTCCGTGGTGCCCAAGGCTCGTCGCGGCTCGATCTCGGTGTCGATCTCGGTTTCGGTCTTTATCCCCAAGGCTGCCACGCCGTTCCAGTGGTGCCCGCAGCTCGACTACGACGACGTCAAACGTCGCCAGAAGTTGCTTATCACGAGCGTTCGCAACCGTGCCGTCCGCGTGCATTACCACGATGCCGAGACCTCGCTCATCGAGGCCGCACTGTCCCGCGCCGGTCGTGACATGACGCCCGTCATCATCGACGCTTGGCGCTCGGGCTCTCGCTTTGACGCCTGGGTAGAGCATTTCTCGCTCGATAACTGGAAGGAGGCTGCTGCCAAAAACGGCATCGACCTCAATGAGCTCGTGCACCTGCCCTACGAGTTGGACTGGCGCCTGCCGTGGGAGCACGTGAGCCCCGGCTGCACACGCGGCTTTCTCGAGCGCGAGTACCGTCGCTCGCTCGAGGGCGTCACGACTCCCGACTGCACCCGCACGTCGTGCACCGGCTGCGGGATCTGCCCCACGCTCCACGCCAAGAATGTATTGATGGGTGATCGCGCATGAGTGAGCGCCTGACCGACAACCCCTCGCTCTTTAGGCTTCGTGTTCGCTATGGCAAGCGCGATCGCCTTAAGTACCTGGGCCATCTCGAAGTGATCCATACCATTGAGCGCATCGTGCGCCGTGCGGGACTTCCCTATGCCGTCACGCAGGGCTTCTCTCCGCACATGCGCGTGGGCTTCTCTTCGGCGCTACCGGTGGGTACGTCGTCGACATGTGAGTGGTATGACCTGTTTATGACCGAGTTCGTGGCGCTCGACGAGGCGTTTGGGCGCCTGGCTGCGGCGTCTCCGGCCGATCTGGCGCCCATCGAGGCGGCGTACATCGACGTGCGCACGCCGGCGTTGACGGCGCAGCTCACGCGCCTGTCGTATCGCATCGACCTGCATCTGGACCCCGAGGCGCCCGTAAGCGTCGACGAGGTGCATCGTGCGATCGACACGCTGCGCGCGGGCCATGGCATCGACTACGCGCGCGGAAAAAAGAGCAAGCGCTTGGATTTGGATCACACGCTCGTGGGCTATGAGCTCACGGCGGGGGAGCGCCCGGACCATTTGGTGCTCATGCTCGACACTCATGCCGACAACGAGGGCTCCATGCGTCCGGAAATTTTGCTTTCTGCTGCTGATGTTTTGTTGCAGGGCTTGACCCCGGGCGTGGATGCACCTATTGTTTCCACCGGTATGCAAGACCTCGTGACCATCTGCTCCTACGATGTCGAGCGTCAGAATCAAGCATGCGAGGACGACGAGGGCCGACTCGTCAGCCCCATACCTGTGCGAACTTGTGGATTTGCTCCACATACTCGTTGACGGGGTTATTTTCGCCTGCTACTATATTCGGCTGTTGCACTAACTGATGCATGAAGGGCAAGTAAACATGTACGCAATCGTTAACACGGGCGGCAAGCAGTACAAGGTCGCCACCGACGATGTCATCACCGTCGAGAAGATCGAGGGCAATGAGGGCGACAAGGTCACCCTGCCGGTTATCTTCCTCAACGATGGTAAGAAGATCGTCACCGATCCCGACAAGCTGGCCAAGGCCAAGGTTACCGCTCAGATCGTTGAGCAGTTCAAGGGCGAGAAGCAGCTGGTCTTCAAGTTCCACAAGCGTAAGCGCTATCGTCGTCTGAAGGGTCACCGTCAGCAGCTCACCAAGCTGAAGATCGTGAAGGTCCAGGCTACCTCCCGCGCCAAGAAGGCTGTCAAGGCAGAGGCTGAGGCTGTTGCCGAGGCTCCCGTCGCCGAGTAGATTACACTCGTAACGAAAGAGTAGGTATACACAATGGCACACAAAAAAGGACTCGGTTCCTCCCGTAATGGCCGTGACTCCCGCGGTCAGCGCCTTGGCACGAAGCGCTATGCCGGCCAGACGGTAACCACGGGCACGATTCTCGTCCGTCAGCACGGCACGCACATCCACCCGGGTGAGAACGTTGGCCGTGGTAAGGACGACACGCTGTTCGCGCTGGTCGACGGTACCGTTGAGTTCCACAAGGGTATCAAGCACAGGGTCAGCGTACGCCCGCTCGCGAACGCGTAATTCACCCTTCATAGAGCACATATGTGGGAGGCACTTGAGTTTTAGGATTCAAGGGTCTCCCTCTTTTTTGTAGGAGGCGATTCTGTTGTCACAGTTCACCGATATCAGCCGCATTAACGTGTGCGGCGGCGACGGCGGAGCCGGATGCATGTCGTTTAGGCGCGAGGCATTTGTCCCCAAGGGCGGCCCCGATGGCGGCGACGGCGGTCGTGGCGGCAATGTCGTCATCCAGGCCGATGCTCAGCTGTCTTCGCTGATCGATTACCGCTTTAAGCATCACTTCCGCGCCGAGCGCGGCACGCACGGGCAGGGTGCCCGTCGTAACGGTAAGAGCGGCGAGGACCTGATTCTCAAGGTCCCTATGGGTACCGTGGTGCGCGAGCTCGACCCCGAGACGCAGACCCCGATGTTCGAGATTGCCGATCTGGTGCATGATGGCGAGCGCGTTGTCGTGGCCCCTGGTGGCGCCGGTGGTCTCGGCAATACGCACTTTGTGACGTCGGTGCGCCGCGCGCCCGCGTTCGCCCAGCTGGGCGAGCCGGCCGAGGAGCACTGGATTGAGCTCGAGATGAAGCTCATGGCCGATGCCGCGCTCGTGGGCTTCCCCTCGGTGGGTAAGTCATCTCTCATCGCGCGCATGAGTGCCGCCCGCCCCAAGATCGCCGACTACCCGTTTACCACGCTCGTGCCGAACCTCGGCATGGTGCGTGCCGGCGAATATTCTTACGTCGTTGCTGACGTCCCCGGTCTTATCGAAGGCGCGAGCGAGGGTAAGGGCCTGGGTCACCAGTTCTTGCGCCACATTGAGCGTACGGCCCTGATCATGCACGTCGTCGACATGACGGGTGGTTTTGAGGATCGCGATCCGGTCGAGGATTACCACATCATCAACCGCGAGCTCGAGCAGTATGGCGCCGAGCTTTCGGAGCGTCCGCAGATCGTCGTTGCCAACAAGTGCGATGCGCCGGGCACGGCCGACAAGATTGCCGACCTCAAGCGCGCAGCGCTCGACGATGGACATATGTTCTTTGCCGTGTCTGCCGTGACGGGCGCCGGCCTCAATACGCTGATGCTTGCCGTGGGCGAGCAGGTGGCTAAGCTGCGCGCCGAGTTGGCCGTCTCGGATGAGCCGGTCGTTCTGCGCGACGATGAGTGGGAGCGCCGTCGCCTGCAGCGTGAGAAGCGTTTCCGCATTGTTCAGGAAGAGCCCGGTGCCTTCCGCGTGGTCGGTCGTGCCATTGAGCGTATGGTCATCCAGACCGACTGGGAAAACGAGGAAGCCGTCATTTACCTGCAGCATAAGTTTGCGCGTATGGGTGTTGACGACGCGCTCGAGAAGGCCGGTTGCCGTGCGGGCGACGAGGTCCGCATTTGTCAGCGCGCCTTTGACTTTGAGGGCGCTGAGGACTTCTCGGAGTACGAAGAGCTCGAGGATGCTGGCGAGGACGTTGCCGTTGAAGCCATTGACGTGGCTGATGCTGCGGATGAGGGCGTCGAGGTTGTCGATGCGGCGGATGCCGCGGGCGATGCCGAGACCTCGGAGGGCGAGTAGGCCATGTCGCTGCGCGGTGGAATCGGTCTGCCCGAGCTTCCTCTAGAGGACGGGCAGGAGTTTAGGCTCGGCATTATGGGTGGCACCTTTGATCCCATCCATTACGGGCACCTGGTGACTGCCGAGCAGGCGCGCGAGTCGCTCGACTTGGACGCTGTGCTCTTTATGCCGGCGGGCTCTCCTGCTTTTAAGCTTGACAAGCCGGTGACGCCTGCTGAGGACCGTTATGCCATGACGGTCCTCGCCACCGCCGCGAACCCGGCCTTTTTGGCGAGTCGGTTCGAGATCGACCGTCCGGGCGTAACCTACACGGCCGATACGCTTCATGCCCTTCGCGACTTTTACCCGCCGCAGGTAAAGCTCTACTTTATTACGGGCGCCGACGCGATTATCGATATTGTGACCTGGCATGATGCCGAACGAATCGCTGAGCTTGCTACCTTTATTGCGGCGACGCGACCGGGTTTTGATATCGATACGGCGCGTGCCCGAATCAAAGAGTCGGGGCTGCCGTTCGACGTGCGCTATATTCAGATTCCGGCGCTGGCGATCAGCTCGACGAACATTCGTAAGCGAGTTGCCCGCGGCATGAGCGTGCGCTATCTTACGAGCGAGTCCGTGCTCGGCTACATTCGCAAACGCAGGCTATATGCCGATTTGGGCCAAGAAGATTTTGAGTGATGGGGGTCTACGTTGTCGGTAGAGGATCAGTTTGAGGGCGATGAGCGCGCGCTGCTCAAGCGCATTCAAGAGCTGCTCGATGTTCGCATGAAGGATAAGCGCAAGCGCTATGTGCATTCGCTGGGTGTTGCCGAGACCGCACTTCATCTGGCCGAGGTCTACGGCGTTGACCGCTTTGATGCCGCTGCCGCCGGCCTGATCCATGACTGGGACAAAGTGCTCTCCGACGACGAGCTGGTCACGCGCGCTCTGCATTACGGCATTAAGATTGCCGGCTCTCCTTCCGCCGCGACGCCGCTTTTGCATGGCCCTGTTGCCGCCTATGAGCTTCCGCAGCTTTTTCCCGAGCTGTCGCCGGCGGTCTTTCAGGCTGTCGACCGTCACACCGTGGGCGCTTGCGACATGACGCCGCTCGATATGGTGGTCTTTGTGGCTGATGCCATCGAACCCAACCGCCACGGCGATTATGCCCATGCGCTGCGCAAGATGGTGGGGGAGTCGACGCTCGATGAGTTGTTCTTCTCCTGTTTTGCGCAGGGTCTGGTCTATGTGATCCAGTCCGGGCGCTATCTTTATCCCACGGCTATTACGATTTACAACCATTACGCCCAGCTGCGCTAGCTCGGGCTGTCTAGAAAGAGGTATTCCATGGCCGACGAGACCATGACCGACGAGCAGATTCTTGAACATGTGGAGCACAAGAGCTTCGCCGCCACGTCCGACCGCACTGCCGCCTCGCTGTCCGCGAGCGGTGTCGCCGCCGAGGATGTCGCCCGCGCCGCCGCGCAGGCCGCCTACGACAAGAAGGGCGAGGACGTTCAGGTGCTCGACCTGACCGAGCTTTCCGACGTATGCGACTACTTTGTGCTTGCCACCGGTACCAATAACCGCCAGGTCGATTCTATCGTCGACGAGATCGAGGAGAAGGTCGCCGAGGCTTGCGGCGAGCACCCGTTCTCCATCGAGGGTCGCGAGCAGAAGACCTGGATGCTCATGGACTACGGTTCGGTTGTCGTCCACGTCTTCACTCCCGAAGCCCGCGACTTCTACCGCCTCGAGAAACTCTGGGGAGACGCCCCCCAGCTTCCCCTCGACCTCCTCTAAATGATTTTTCTGGGACGGGGATAAAATAATCATTGCTACCGTTTGCCGAACCGCTCACCTTTGTTGGGCGGTTCGGCCCTTTTCTTCCTTTCCTTTTGTATGCTGTGACTACTGCATCCTTGGAAGGGAGGGTTTCGATGACTCGTGTTGCCCGTGCGTTGTCCGAACTCGGCCATTATCACGTCATGCTCAAGGGCTGTGCTGGCCAGCTGATCTTCGAAGACGATGACGATCGCCTTTATTTTCTCAATCTATTGAACAGACGATTTACGTCCGCTCATATTCGTCTTCTTGCCTGGTGCCTCATGGACAATCATGTTCACCTGCTATTTGATGATCTCGATAATCAGATGAGCGTTGCTATGCATGCGATTGATACGGCATATGCGAAACACTTCAATCAAAAAACCGGCCGCCGCGGACCGGTGTTCCAGGAACGATTCAAGAGTGTGATCATTTCTGACGACAAACAGCTGCTCCGTTGCGTCCGATACATACACGACAATCCTGCAAAAGCAGGTATTTCTTCTGCTCCTCTGTATCGCTGGAGCAGCTTCCATGAGTATTTCTCTCATCCCGAAATTTGTGATTGTGAAGGTATTCTCAATCTGTTTGGGGGTACGGAAGCGTTTTATCTTTCGAGTACCGACGGCAAGCCTAATCCCTATTTTATGCCCGAAGGTAAGCATATCTCCGATATGGATGCGCTGGAAGTTGCCCGGGCTCTTTTGGCTCCGCATGAGCCTTATCAGCTTAAAACTTTGCCGAAATCAGAGCGAAATCGTCTTCTGGCAGTGTTGAGGCATCGGGGGTTTACGATTGACCAGATTTCGCGTCTGACGGGAATTGGGACCAATATCATTCAAAGGGCGAAATGACGCTCCAAATGATTAAAAAATCCCCGTCCTAGAATAATCATTCGCAGCTGCCCGGCTTTCTTTTTGCCTTAGGGACTAATCGTTGAAGCGGGATTGGCGGCCGAAGGATAGGGCGGTGTCGCCGAACTTGTCTCGGACGGCGTCGATGGCGACGGAGAGGTCGCGGCGGTCGCTGGATTGGGCTCCGCGGTCATCGATCTCGCAGAACAGGTCGGTCTGGATGCCGCCTTGGTGGTCGAAGTCGCTCATGCCGATGCCCGCTAAGCGAACATGCATGCCTTCCTGCCAGATGTTGTCGAGCAGTTCGAGTGCAACCGCCACGAAGATGTTCTCATCGTCGGTCGGATGAGGCAGCCGGCGCTGTGCCGTACGCCCGCTGCCATACGAATACTTAAGCTTGAGCGTTACCGTGGCACCCGTCAGCCCCTGACGGCGCAGGCGGCGTCCCACTGACTCTCCCAACAGCGCAATTGCCGCCTCAATATCCCCACGCTCAGTCAGATCTTTAGCAAAGGTGCGTTCATTGCTGACCGACTTGACCTCTCGCTCTTCATCGAGGCTCGTGACTTCGGAGATTTCGAGTCCCAGCGCACGCTGGCGCATGCGTTCGCCGTTGACGCCAAAAATAGAGGCCAGTGTGGACTCAGGCGCGCGCGAAAGCTCGCCGAGGGTGTAGATGCGCATGCGGAGCAGTCGCTCCTCGGCCGAGCGCCCTATGCCGCTCATGGCAGATACCGGCAGCGCGGCCAAAAAGCGCTGCTCGGTTCCGGGGCGCACGATGGTCAGCCCAAACGGCTTGTCCCGCTCGCTTGCGATCTTTGCGACCGTCTTGTTGCAGCCCACGCCAATGGAGCAGGTCACACCCAGCGCTGCCACGCGGTCGCTTATACGCTGCGCAACCAGTAGCGGGTCTTCGGGCGCAAAGCGACCCGGTGTGATATCGATAAAGGCCTCATCGATGGATACGCGCTCAACGCGCGGGGTCTCGTCGGCGAGAATCGCCATGACCTGCGCGCTCACCTCGCGGTAGCGATCAAAGTGCCCGTGCGTCCAAATGGCTTGCGGGCACAAGCGCCGCGCCTCGGCCGAGGCCATGGCAGAGTGCACGCCAAAGCGACGTGCCTCATACGAACACGTGGACACGACGCCACGCGAATCGGCGTCTCCGCCCACGATGAGCGGTTTTCCGCGCCATTCGGGATGATCGAGCATCTCCACGCTCGCAAAAAACGCATCGAGGTCCATGAGGCCCACCGCCGGACCCGTCCAGGGAGGCGGCGTGACGCCCGTGGCATCCTCATAACCGTATGTATGTTCGCGTCTTTCCATGTCATGAGTATACCGCGCAGCTCATGTGGGGTGCGTGTATGTGCTTGCAAATCCCGAATTCTTGTCTAAGATATGGATTTGCCCTCGACTACACCGAAGAAGTTGGTCTCACGGACTTCACCTGCCCGCGTCGATGGCGTATTATGTTCAACTGTTTGTTTGTAGTTGCAGCCTAAAGCTGCTTGGTTGGAGGAGTTTCCTTTGGCAGTCAAGATTCGCCTTGCTCGTCACGGCGCTAAGAAGCGTCCGTACTACCGTGTCGTCGTCGCCGATTCCCGCGCCCCGCGTGACGGTCGTATCATCGAGGAGGTTGGCCGCTACAACCCGATGACCGCCCCCAAGACCATCAACCTCGACCTCGAGAAGATCGCCGACTGGCAGTCCAAGGGCGCTCAGCTCACCGACGCCGTCGCCGCTCTGGTCAAGGCCGCCAACGAGGGCGAGAAGACTGAGACCGTCGTCAAGAAGTCCAAGAAGCAGCTCGCCAAAGAGGCCGAGGCCGCTAAGGCTGCCGCTGAGGCCGCTGAGGGTGCCGAGGAGTAAATCGTGCCTGAGGTTGACGCTGCACAGCTCGAGGGTGAGGCAATGCTCTCAGATCGCATCGCCGATCTCGTCGAATATCTCGTTGTTCAGATCGTCGACGACCCGGATTCCGTGAGCCTTGAGGTCATCGATGGTGACGACGCCTCTACGATTGAGGTTTCGGTCGCCGAGGATGATGTCGCTAAGGTCATCGGCCGTCGTGGCCGTACCATCAAGGCCATTCGCACGCTCGCCCGTGCACTGGCCGCTCGCCTCGACACTGCTGTCGAGGTAGAGGTTCTGGGCTAGGACCTTGAGGTCCCAGTACAAAAACATCGCCCGTGTGGTCAAGCCGCACGGAAGGAAGGGGGAGGTCCTCGCGCAGCCGCTGCGGGGGCTTCCTTCTGTATTAGAGCCGGGTATGCGCGTCGCCCTGACGCCGCCGGCGCTCAAGCGCGACCGCTTTTGCACGGTCGTGTCCGTCACCGATACGGGCGATGGCGATCTGGTCTCGTTTGAGGGCATTGACGACTTGACGGCCGCCGAGGGCATCACGGGATGCTACGTGCTGGCAAATCGTGACGACTTTGAGCTCGATTCGCTCGACGCTGCCTATACCGACCTGATGGGTCGCGAGGTGGTCGACGAGCGCTTCGGTTCGCTCGGTACGATCGTCGAGATCATGTCGACGCCCGCCAACGATGTTTGGGTTGTCGAGGGTGATCGGTACGGCGAGGTGCTGATTCCCGTGATCGAGCAGGTCGTGCTCGATCTTCCCGACACAGGAACAATTTCCGTCCACGTTATGGACGGCCTGATCGATATGGACAAGTAGGGAGGACAACATGCTGATCGAGACCCTTTCGGTCTTTCCCGAGATGTTTGAGCCCGTCATGTCCACATCGATCTTGGGCCGCGCCCGCAAGGCCGGCCTTTTTGATTTTAAGGCGTATAACCTGCGCGACTGGACGCACGACCGCCATCGTACCGTCGATGACGAGCCGTACGGCGGCGGGCAGGGCATGCTCATGAAGGTCGAGCCTATCGCCGAGGCCATCGAGGCCATTAGCGCAGAGGGTCCCAAGCCCACTGTGGTGTTCTTTACCCCCTGTGGCGAGCCCTTTACGCAGCATGTGGCCGAGCGCCTGCTCAAAAGTGAGCGCCTGCTGTTTGTGTGCAGTCGCTACGAGGGCGTCGACGAGCGCGCGTATGCGTATGCCGATGAGCGTCTGTCGATCGGCGACTACGTGCTTACGGGCGGCGAGCTTCCCGCTATGGTCGTTGCCGATGCCGTCGTACGCCTGATTCCCGGCGCCCTGGGCGACGAGATGAGCAACGTCGACGAGTCGTTCTCGACCGCCGAGGACGGAGGACTGCTCGAGTACGCGCAGTACACCCGTCCTGCCGAGTTCAACGGCGAGGGCGTGCCGCCGGTGCTCGTGAGTGGCGATCATGCCAAGGTCGATGCCTGGCGTCGCAAGAACGCCATCGAGCGCACCTGCCGCTGGCGTCCCGATCTGATCGAGACGGCGCGCCTTACGCCCCAGGAGCGCGCTTACGCGCAGGAGATTTTGGACGCTGCGTATTCGCAGAGCGAGGAGTGAGAATGGTTCCATCGCAGCATTCCGCGTTGAGGGGCGCTTTTGAGTGGATCGCGGTCATCGCGATCGCGCTCGTGGCCACCTTCTTGATTCGCTCGTTTGTGGTCGAGCCCTTTGTGGTGCCCACCGGCTCCATGGAGTCCACGATCGAGATTGGCGACCAGATCCTGGCACAAAAGGTGAGCCTCGAGCTCGGTCAGCCCGTCAAGCAGGGTGATATCGTGGTGTTTCACAACCCCGATGGCACCTCCGAGCATGATGTTCTTGTCAAGCGTGTTATTGCCACGGCCGGCCAGACGGTCGACCTGCAGGATGGCAAGGTGGTCGTTGACGGCCAAGCGCTCGACGAGGACTATACGACGGGCATGAGCTGGCCGCTTTCGGTCCAAGCGCCCGGCGCTCAGGTAAGCTATCCCTACACGGTTCCCGACGGGTGCGTGTGGGTGATGGGCGACAATCGCGAAAACTCTGCCGACTCACGTTATTTTGGTCCCGTCGATCGCTCTGATTTGATCGCAGTGGCGCTTGTGCGCTACTGGCCGTTCAACCGCATCGGCGCTATCGACTAAAAACCGCTATAGTACAGTACCTAACCGTGTAATCGTTTCGACGAGGGGATATTAGAGGCATGAACGCTTCATCGCTTTCCTTCCAAGACATCATCCTGCGCCTCCAGCAGTACTGGGGCGAGCAGGGCTGCGTCATCATGCAGCCCTATGACTCCGAGGTCGGTGCCGGTACCTTCCATACCGCGACCACGCTGCGCTCGCTCGGTCCCGCCGAGTGGCGCACCTGCTATGCACAGCCCTGCCGCCGTCCCGCCGACGGCCGCTACGGCGAGAACCCCAACCGCATGCAGCACTACTATCAGTTCCAGGTGCTCATCAAGCCCTCGCCGGTCAACGCCCAGGAGCTCTACCTGGGTTCGCTGGCCGCCATTGGCCTGGACCCCAACGACCATGACGTCCGCTTTGTCGAGGACGACTGGGAGAGCCCGACGCTCGGCGCCTGGGGCCTTGGCTGGGAGGTCTGGCTCAATGGCATGGAGGTCACGCAGTTTACGTACTTCCAGCAGGTGGGCGGCATCGAGGTCGACCCCGTGCCCGTCGAGATCACCTACGGCCTGGAGCGTATCGCCATGTACGCCCAGGGCGTTAATTCGGTCTACGACCTGGTGTGGAGCTACCTGCCCGACGGCACGCCCATGACCTATGGCGACGTGTTCCTCGAGAACGAGCGCGAGTTCAGTGCCTATAACTTTGAGGTCGCCAACGTCGAGATGATGCGTCAGAAGTTTGACGACTACGAGGCCGAGTGCCATTCCTGCCTGGAGCGCAAGCTGCCGCTGCCGGCATATGACTGCGTCATGAAGTGCAGCCACGCTTTCAACCTGCTCGATGCTCGCGGCGCCCTGTCCGCGGTCGAGCGTGCCAACTACATCCTGCGCGTCCGCGCCGTCGCCAAGGCGTGCTGCGAGGCCTACATGGCCGAGGTCGCCGGAGTCAACGAGAATGCCGATCAGGAAGGCGAGGTGGCGTAAGCCATGGCAGACGCTAAGGATTTCCTGTTTGAGATCGGTACGGAAGAAATGCCCTCCGCACCGCTGAACAATGCCGTCAAGCAGCTTGGCACCATGATCGCCAAGGGTCTCGACGAGGCCGGTCTGGCCCACGGCGAGGTCCGTGTGATCTCGAGCCCGCGCCGCCTGGCTGCGCTCGTTGCTGACGTCGCCACCGCGACCGACGAGGTTCACGAGGTCAAGCGCGGCCCCGCGGCCAACATCGCCTTCGATGCCGACGGTAACGCCACCAAGGCCGCCCAGGGCTTCGCCCGCAAGTGCGGTGTGGCTGCCGAGGATCTGGTCCGTCGCGAGGACACCGACGGCCGTGAGTACGTCTTTGCCGAGAAGAACATCCCTTCCGCCCCGGCCACCCCGATCCTGACGGCCCTGTGCGAGAAGACTATCGCTGGCCTGCAGTGGCCCAACTACCGCTCTCAGCGCTGGGGTCACGAGCATGCGACCTTTGTTCGTCCGGTCCGCTGGATCTGCTGCCTTCTGGGCGAGGACGTTGTGCCCGTGTCGTTTGCCGACGTGACGAGTGGCAACACCACGCGTGGTCATCGCGTGCTTGGCCCCGGTGACCATGTGGTCGCCAGCCCCGCCGTCTACGAGCAGGTGCTCGAGGACGCCGGTGTGCTTTCTGCCGAGCGTCGTCGTGAGGCCATCCTCGCCGGTATCGCCGAGGTCGAGGCTGCCCGTCCCGGCTGCCATGTCGATACGCCCAAGAAGGTCTTTGAGGAGGTCATTAACCTCTGCGAGTGGCCGACGGTGCTCGTCGGTACCTTCGATGAGGAGTTTCTCAAGGTCCCGCACGAGATTATCTGCGAGTCCATGCTCACCAACCAGCGCTACTTCCCGATCTATGACGGCGAGGGCAAGCTCACGCGTGAGTTCGTGGTCGTTTCCAACAGCAAGCCCGAGAATGCCGAGCGCGTGATTGACGGCAACGAGCGCGTCGTGCGCGCCCGTCTGGACGACGCCAAGTTCTTCTACGAGGAGGACCTGAAGATCTCCCTCGACGAGTTCCGCGAGCGTCTGGCCAAGGTCGCCTTCCAGGAGAAGCTCGGTAGCGTGCTCGCCAAGTCCGAGCGCATTGAGCAACTCGCGCTTGCCATCGCTCGCGAGGCCCATCTGGGCGCCCACCTGGCCGCCGACGCTGCTCGCGCCGCGCACCTGTGCAAGGCCGACCTGGTGTCTAACGCCGTCGTCGAGTTCACGAGCCAGCAGGGCGTGATGGGCGGTTATTACGCGACCGCGATGGGGGAGAATGACGAGGTCGCCCATGCCATCCGCGATCACTATCGTCCCCGCTTTGCCGGTGACGAGTTGCCCGAGGGCACCGCTGGCTGCATCGTGGCCTGCGCCGACAAGCTCGATACCATCGCCGGTATTTTTGCCATCGGCGAGCCCCCGACCGGCTCCTCCGACCCCTACGCGCTGCGTCGCGCCGCCATCGGCATCATCAACATCCTGCGCGACCGTCTGCCGATCGATCCCACGTCGCTTATCGACTTTGCCCTTGAGCTCTATAGCGAGCAGGGTATCGAGTTCGACGCCGCCGAGGTCGCTCAGCAGGTTCGCGACTTCTTCCACGGCCGTCTGGTGAGCATGGCCCGCGACGAAAAGATCCCGGCCGATACCGTTGCCGCCGTCTCCGCGGTGCACATCATCGCCCCGTCCGTCTTCTTCGCCCGCTGCGCCGCCCTCGACGAGGCCCGCAAGAACGACGCTGAGACGTTCGATAACCTGGCGACCGCCTATGCCCGCGCCGCGCACATCTCCAAGCCCGAGCTGGGCGCGGAGTACGACCGCGCCCTGATGGGCGAGGTCGAGCTCGCGCTTGCCGATGCCTCCGAGGCTGCTCAGACCGCTGTCGACGCCGCCCTTGCTGCCGAGGATTACCCGGCCGCATTTGCCGCCCTTGCCGCCCTGCGCGCCCCCATCGACCGCTTCTTCGACGAGGTCATGGTCATGGACAAGGACGAGCAGCTTCGCGATAATCGCCTTAAGCTGCTCAACCGCTTCGAGGCCGTTTTCTCCGGCATCGCAAACATCGGTGAGCTTGCTCGCAAAAAGTAAGCCAGCCTGCGCATAAGCGCAAAAGGAGCCCCGCATGGATTGCCCGGTCACCGCTCGTCCCACCGTTATCGTTATCTCCGACTCGCTCGGTGATACCGCTTGTGAGGTGGTGCTTGCGGCGTCCGGGCAATTTGATGAAGGGGCTTTTCGTCTCTTGCGCCTGCCCAAGGTGAACTCGGTGGAGCAGGTCAAGTCGTTTGTGGGTCCGCGCGTCGATGCCGATCATCGCGATATTGCCGTGTTCCACACCATTGTCGATCCGGCACTTCGCGCCCGTGTGCTCGATTACCTGGGCATGCTGCATATCCGTTCGGTCGACCTGATCGGCCCGACGCTCGCCGTGCTGTCGTCGCTCATCGGTGTGCCGCCCAAGGGCGTTGCGGGCGTGATTCACAAGACCGATGACCGCTATTTCCATCGTATCGAGGCCATGGAGTATTTCGTTGAGCACGATGACGGGCGCGGCTGCGACGATCTGTCGGGTGCCGATATCGTGCTGCTGGGCGTATCGCGCACGTCCAAGACGCCGCTGTCGATGTATTTGGCCTATCAGGGCTACAAGGTCGCCAATGTCCCACTGGCGCATGGCATGGAGCCGCCCAAGTCGATTTACGAGGTCGACCCGATGCGCCTGTTCGGCCTGATTTCGACCGTCGATGTGATTTCCGAAATTCGCGATAGCCGCTTGGGCGATGACTACGCTCGTGCCGTTGCCGGCTCCTATGCCGAGCCTGAGAGCGTGCACAGCGAGCTCGAGGAAGCCCGTGCGCTCATGAAGCGCCTAGGCTGCTTTGTGGTGCGTACCGACGGCAAGGCCATCGAGGAAAGCGCTGCCGAGATCATTAACCACTTGGAGGTAATCCAAGAAGCCCGTGCCCGCCGCGCCGCCCGTCGAGCCCAACAAAGCTAGCTTATTGGGGTAGCTAAAAAGCCCCGTCTAAAAAGACTAACTAAAAATAATGCACGATAATGGTAAAGCGATTTAGCAAATTACTTGCATTTGACCTGCAAGTTTATTGAAGTGGTCTCTTCATAAGGTAACCACCTTTACCTACCGTTTACCGCCAGTTTTAGCACGTTTACCAAACCGCGCATCCTCTGCTTAAGCCCGCTCAAAACCCGCCGTATAGTTCCCTCACGGCCCGCATCTGACGGGTCGATTCGTTACCACGGTCGTGCGCGTAAGCGCATGGAAGGGGAAGCATCGTGAGCGATTGCAAGAGGGTTTACCGTTTTGGAACCGACGCCCAGGGCACCTGTGTCACCGAGGGCGACAAGTCCATGAACTTCGTGCTTGGCGGCAAAGGCGCTAACCTTGCCGAGATGAGCCGCATCGGCCTGCCGGTTCCCGGTGGCTTTACCATTACCTGCCAGACTTGCGTCGAGTACTCCGGTGCCGGCAACGTGTGGCCCGAGGGCGCACTCGATGAGATCGTTGCCGCCGAGGCGGACCTCGAGGCCCGCTGCGGCAAGAAGCTCGGCGACGCCTCCGATCCGCTGCTTGTGTCGGTTCGTTCGGGCGCTCCGTTCTCCATGCCCGGCATGATGGACACGGTCCTTAACTTGGGCCTCAATGACGATTCCGTCCAGGGCCTCATCGCGCAGACGCAGAACCCGCGTTTTGCCTGGGATAGCTACCGCCGCTTTATCCAGATGTTTTCCAATGTCGTCATGGGCGTCGACGCTGACCTGTTCGAGAACGCGCTGACCCGGGCACGCCTGGTCGCTGGTGTTCGCGTCGATTCCGAGCTTTCGGCCGAGGATCTGCAGGAGCTCGTCGAGACCTTCAAGGGGATTTTCTCTGAGAACGTCGATGCTTCCCTGTATCCCGAGCTCGAGGTTGCTGACGGCAAGCCTGTCTTCCCGCACGACCCGGAGCTTCAGCTACGCCTTGCCATCCAGGCCGTCTTTGGCAGCTGGATGAACGAGCGTGCCTGCATCTACCGCAAGCAGCATGGCATTTCCGACGACCTCGGCACCGCCGTCAACGTGCAGGCCATGGCCTTTGGCAACAAGGGCGAGACCTCTGCGACTGGCGTCGCCTTTACGCGCAACCCGGCCGATGGCACTAAGGAGTTCTACGGCGATTTTCTGGTTAACGCCCAGGGCGAGGACGTCGTCGCCGGCATCCGCAACACCGAGCCCATTGCCGACCTCAAGACCACCCCGGGCCTCGAGTCCGCAGGTGAGGAGCTCGAGCGCGTGTTCCTGACGCTCGAGGATCATTATCGCGATATGTGCGATATCGAGTTCACCATCGAGCAGGGCAAGCTCTGGATGCTCCAGACCCGCGTGGGCAAGCGCACCGCCACCGCCGCCCTGCGCATCGCTATCGAAATGGTCGAGGAGGGCCTGATCACCCGCGAGGAGGCCGTGAGCCGCATCGATCCCGCGCAGCTCGACCAACTCCTGCACCCGCAGTTTGACGCCTCCAAGAAGTACGAGACGCTGGCCAGCGGTCTGAACGCCAGCCCCGGTGCCGCCGTGGGCGAGGTCGTGTTCTCGAGCGACGACGCCGTCGCGCGCGCCAACGAGGGCCACAAGGTCATTCTGGCTCGCTGGGAGACCAACCCCGATGACCTGAAGGGCATGGTAGCCGCCGAGGGCATCCTGACCAGCAACGGTGGCAAGACGAGCCATGCCGCCGTTATCGCCCGCGGCATGGGTACGCCCTGCGTCTGTGGCGTTGAGCGCTTCCATATCGACGCCGCCGAGAAGGTCGTGCGCATCGAGGGCAGCGACCGCGTGCTGCACGAGGGCGACGTTATCTCCATCGACGGCACCCAGGGTATCGTCGTCGACGGCGCCGTTGACCTGGTCTCCGCCGAGCTCACCGGCGATCTGGACACCATCCTATCCTGGGCCGACGAGATTCGCCTGGACGAGACCGGTGGCCATGCCAACCATGTGCGCGTTAATGCCGACAACCCCGAGGATGCCGCGCTCGCGCTCGAGTTTGGCGCCGAGGCCATCGGCCTGTGCCGCACCGAGCACATGTTCCTGGGCGACCGCAAGAACATCATCCAGAGCTTTATCCTGTCTGACGATGAGGCCGTGAAGCAGCAGGCCCTGGCCGACCTGCTCAAGGTTCAGACCGAGGACTTCCTGGCGATGTTCAAGACCATGTCCGGTCGCGATGTGGTCGTCCGCCTGCTCGATCCGCCGCTTCATGAGTTCCTGGATAATCCTCGCGAGCTCGAGGTCGCCATCACCAAGAAGGAAGCCGCTGGCGCCAGCGAGGAAGAGCTTGCCGTCCTGCGCGCCCGCCTGCGTCGTATCGACGGCATGGTCGAGTCCAACCCGATGCTCGGCCTACGCGGCGTGCGCCTGTCCATCGTCTTTAGCGATCTGCCGCTCATGCAGGTCCGCTCCGTCGCCACGGCTGCCGCTCGCCTCATCAAGGAAGGCGTCGACCCGCGCCCCGAGATCATGGTTCCGCTCGTTTCCATCACGGCGGAGCATGTCCAGACCCGCGAGGTTATCGAGCGCGTGATCGCAGAGGTTTCCGACGAAGAGGGCGTCGAGCTCAATATTCCCGTGGGCACGATGCTCGAGCTGCCGCGCGCCTGCATGGTCGCCGACGAGATCGCCCATTACGCAGACTTCTTCTGCTTCGGCACCAACGACCTCACCCAGACCACCTTCGGCTTCTCCCGCGACGATGCCGAGGCCAAGTTCATCCCGCTGTACATGCATAAGAAGATCTTGAAGGACAATCCCTTCGAGACCATCGACACGGCGGTACTCGAACTGGTGCGCTTGGCCGTCGAGAAGGGCCGCGCCACCAACCCCGACATGCACTTTGGCGTGTGCGGTGAGCACGGTGGCGACCCCAAGTCCATCAAGGGCCTGTTTAACGTGGCCGACGTGGACTACGTGTCCTGCTCGCCCTACCGCGTGCCCCTCGCACGCCTGGCTGCCGCTCAGGCCAAGCTCGAGGCCAAGCGTTCCGCCTAACGTTTTGGGTTTAGACGCCTAGCGTAGCCCCCTTCATGCCGCCCGTCTCATTCGTGAGACGGGCGGTTATCATGTGCGGGTTTTGTCTTTTTGTCTGCGTAAAAAATTGTTCTTGCAGCAGAAACCCGCGCGTGTATACTTGAATACGTTTGTTCAACTACGTGCCGGCCAAGGTGGTACGGCACCTCTAGAAGAGTAAGGAATTGCACATGGATTACATCCGCGCAATCGAGCGTCAGCAGATCCGCGAGGACATTCCTCAGGTTCGCGTCGCCGACAACGTCAAGGTTCACTACCGCATTAAGGAAGGCGACCGCGAGCGCATCCAGGTCTTCCAGGGCGACGTCATCCGCATGGCCGGCGCCGGTGCCCGCGAGACCTTCACCGTCCGCAAGATGTCCTTCGGTGTCGGTGTTGAGCGTACCTTCCCGCTTCACAGCCCCAAGATCGCCAAGCTCGAGGTCGTTCGTCATGGTCGCGTCCGTCGCGCCAAGCTGTACTACCTCCGCGACAAGGTGGGCAAGGCTGCTCGCATCCCCGAGAAGCGCTAAGAAGATCGCAGCGTCTGTCCACTCGTTTGGACACAAGGGTCACCTTCGGGTGGCCCTTCTTTTTATCTGATTTGCATGCAAGGAGGGCCTGGTATGGGCAACATGACGAGCTCGGTTTCGGCATCGCAGGTTGCCGGTGAGTTGGCGAGCGCTACGTTTGAGGAGATTCCCGCCCTCGTGGAGCATTATCGCGAGGACCCGCGCCAGCAGGTGATCAAGGCTTGCGAACGCGCCCTCAAACGCCATGCCAAAGAGCTTGCCGAGCGCGAGCGCGTCAATGACATGTACGAGCTTATGCGTGAGCTTGGCGGCGATGGGGTGGTCGTTGGTGTCGACGAGGTGGGTCGCGGATCGGTGGCCGGTCCTTTGACGGTATGCGCTGTCTGCCTTCCTATGGAGCCGCGTGTCTGGGGCATCAACGATTCCAAAAAGCTCACGCCGGCGCGCCGCGAGTTGCTCTCAGTGAAGATTGCCGAGGTGGCGACGGCGATCGGTTTTTGCCATATCGCGCCTAAGGATATCGATGATATGGGCATGGCCCGCGCCATCCGCGCTGCCGTCGCGGGTGCGGTGGCCGATACGGGGCTCGAGCCCGATTGCGTCCTCATGGATGGCAACCCCTTGGGCGCCGTTCCCAATGAGCGCGACGTGGTGAAGGGCGATGCCAAGATCGCCTGTATCGCCGCGGCATCCATCATGGCAAAGGTCACGCGTGACGAGATGATGGTTGAGTACGACGCCGAGTATCCCGAGTACCATCTGGCCGAATCGAAGGGCTATGCGAGCCCCGAGCACATCGAGGCCATTCGAAAACATGGACTTTGTCCACTGCATCGTGTGAGCTTTTGCGGAAACTTTCTGCAGACTGAGCGCCTTTTCTAGGTCAATTGTGGAGACAGGGACCTCTAGGGTTTTATAAACCTGCTGGTAGCGGGCCGTATGCAACAGCATTGCTGCGTACGGCCCTTTTTTTGACGGCATTTGGTCAGCTTTTGGTTTGCTTCCTGTACTTACCCGCATGAAAGGTGCCCTCATCATCGGGGCAATGCAGTGTGCGGGAAAGGAGATCCCATGAGTGCCGCAAGCAAAAAGAGCAAGACGCAGCAGCTCAAGGAGCGTTGGGAAAACGGCGAGCTCGACTGCGGGGCGATGGCGCCCGAGTTTATCAAGGGACTCAGTCCCCGTGAGCTGGGCATGCTGGGCGAGCTAATCACCATCGACTACTTTAACGAGCGCGGCTACACCTTGCTGGAGCAGGGTTATCGTTGCACCGAGGGCGAGGCCGATCTGGTGCTGCTCGATGAGCTTGACGATGTCGTGGTGATGGCCGAGGTCAAGACCAGGCGCGTCGCCCTGGATTGCACCACGCGGGTCTTTCCCGAGGAGGCCGTGGATGCCCAAAAACAGCGTCGGTATCGCCGTATCGCAAGTTGCTATCTCATGGAGCACTATCCGCTCAAGGCGATCCGCTTCGATGCCGTGGGTGTCACCATTCGCGGCGGGCATATCGCCGAGATCGAGCATCAGTACAACGCGTTCGATTGGCAGGTGTCGTGATGGCGTTCGAGACGTTTGCCGTTCACGCGGCCTGCATCCGCGGCGTCGAGGCGATTCACGTCACGGTCGAGGTCTCGCTTGCCGGCGGCGTTCCGGGCATTCAGATGCTCGGCATCCCGAGTATGGAGGTGATGGAGTCACGTGGTCGTATTCGCTGTGCGATGCGCTCGGCCGGCTTTGAGATCCCGCGCTCGGGCATTACGGTCAATCTGGCGCCCGGCGATATTCGCAAGACCGGTAGCGGCTTTGATCTGCCCATCGCCATCGCGGTTCTAGCGGCCGATGGTCAGATTCCCCGCGACAACCTCGATCGTTGTCTTATCGCCGGCGAGCTCGGCTTGGACGGCACGGTGCTTCCTGTCAAAGGCGAGGTGGCGTTTCAGCTATTGGCTCGCGACATGGGGCTGTCTTTTATCGCCGGCAGGTCCGACCAGCATGTGCCACTCGCGGGCGTGGATTGCGGCTTTATCGACCATCTGTCTCAGCTTGCTCACGGCATGGGCGATGCCGCACGGCACTACTTGGATTCCGAGGGTGTCGAGGCGACCTTTGAGCCCGAGCTCGACTATGCAGACGTGCTGGGGCAGGAAGTCGCTAAACGCGGCATGGCGCTTGCGGCGGCAGGAGAACTCGGCTTGCTCATGATCGGGTCTCCGGGATCGGGCAAGACGATGCTCGCACGCCGTATGACCGGCATCCTGCCCGAGCTTTCCGTTGAGGATCAGCAGGAGGCACTGTGCATCCATTCGGTTTTGGGTGAGAACATTGATGGCTTGTTGGCGGGGCACCGCCCCTTCCGCAGTCCCCACCACAGTATTTCGACCGCAGGCCTTATCGGCGGCGGGCGCCCGGTGCACCCGGGTGAGATCAGCCTTGCTCATGGCGGCGTGCTCTTTTTGGACGAGCTTGCCGAGTTTCCCACTGGCGTGCTGCAGACGCTGCGTCAGCCCATCGAGCGCGGCTACGTGAGGATCGTACGCGTCGACGGGGCTTTTACCTTCCCGTCGCGCTTTCAGCTGCTGGCTGCGAGCAATCCCTGCCCCTGCGGCTTTTTGGGCGATCGCGAGGTGCCGTGTCGCTGCTCGGCGGCGATGGTCGAGCGCTATCGGTCTAAACTGCGCGGTCCTTTGGCCGACCGTATCGACATGATGATCGATGTGACCCGTCCCGACCCTCAAGTGATTATCGAGGGTGCGGAGGGCATGTCGTCTGCCGAGTTACGTGACTACGTTGTGCGCGGTCGCGCCTTTCGCGCTTGGCGCGAATCCCGCATGGACGATGCGGATGCCGAGGCCGAGGATGACGAGACACGGTCCATTGACGGCGTCGTTTCGACCTTTGAGCTCGATGATGCGGCGGAGAAGTGTGTGCTCGGCCTGTCGAAACGCACGCATCTCACAGGGCGTGGCATCGTGCGCCTTGTTCGCATTGCGCGCACGATCGCAGATGTCGCCGAGAGCGAGCAGGTGACGCAGGACCACGTGCTCGAGGCGGCGATGTACCAGGGAAGGAGGGACCAATGATGGTTGAGGGGACCTTCGAGCTGCATCCAGGTGACGCGTTGTATCCCGAGACCGTTTTGGAGCTTTCTGATGTACCTCAGACGCTCTATGTGCGCGGCAACCCCGAGGCGCTTTCGACGCCCGCGCTCTCCATCATCGGTGCGCGAAAGGCCTCGCCGTATGGTCTTGCCGTGGCAGAGCTTGCGGCAAAGGTGGCGGTCGAGGCGGGAGTGACGGTAGTTTCGGGCGGCGCGGTCGGTTGTGACCAGGCCTCGGGTTGGGCTGCGGTCAACGCCGGCGGCAAACACGTCGTGGTGCTGGGGACGGGCGCCGACGTGGACTACCCGCGTTCGAGCGCGGGGCTTATTACTCGCACGCTCGATACGGGTGGCGCGGTCGTGTCGATCTCTCCGTGGGGCATGGGTCCGCGCAAGTTTGCCTTTCCGCGCCGCAATCGCGTGATCGCGGCCCTGTCGCAAGCCCTCTTTGTATCCGAGGCGGGTATGCCTTCTGGGACGTTTTCTACAGCCGAGGCTGCTATGGATTTGGGGCGCGAACTTCTTGCCGTGCCGGGGTCGATCCTATCGCCCGAGTCGCGTGGCACGAATTACCTCATTGCGAACGGTGCCTGCTGCATCATCGACGAGGAATCTATCGAGATGGCTATCTCACGCATCTACGGCACCCTGCGCTACTCGCGCCCCGATGCTCCCGGCATTGCCGACCTGGATCCAACGCAGCAGACCGTGATGCATGCGCTCATCGCCTCTCCACTCAAGGTCGACGACATTGCGGCGCTCGTCTCGCTCGATGCTGTCGGCGTACTCAAACTCTTGGGTTCGCTTGAACTCGAGGGCCTTATCGAGCGCATGATGGATGGAAGGTATGCGCCCTCCAAGTTTGCCCTTCACGCCCAGACACCCTTCGGTCACAATGGAAAACGTATCAATTAGAAAGGTGTTTGCAGATGCAGTTCGATCAGGTGACGGTTATCGGTGGCGGTCTGGCGGGTTCGGAGTGCGCGATCCAGCTTGCAGACCGCGGGTTTGCCGTAAAGCTGTGCGAGATGCGCCCCCAGGTGAGCTCCCCGGCCCACCATACCGATCATCTGGCAGAGCTCGTCTGCTCCAATTCGTTTAAGTCGACCCGTCCGGATTCCGCGGCTGGTTTGCTGAAAGCTGAGCTTGAGCGCATGGGTTCAGTCCTGCTCGATTGCGCCCATCGCGCGGCTGTTCCCGCCGGCGGTGCCCTGGCGGTCGACCGCGTCAAGTTTTCCGAGCTTGTCGAGGCCGAGGTTGCCGCTCGTCCCAATATCGAGGTCGTGCACGGCGAGGTCACGCAGATTCCCGAGGGTCACGTGGTCATTGCCGCGGGCCCGCTGTGTTCACCGGCGCTGAGCGAAGAGGTCATGAAGCTCGTCGGTGGCGACGCCCTTGCGTTCTTCGATGCCGCGGCGCCGATCGTCGATGCCTCCACGCTCGATATGGACGTGCTGTTCTCGCAGTCGCGCTACGAGGAGCAGGGGAGCGGCGACTATCTCAACGCTCCGCTCAACAAGGAGGAGTACGAGGCCTTTATCGAGGCGCTTACCACGGCTGACCGCGTGGTGCTCAAAGACTTTGAGGGCGGCGATCTGTTCCAGGCCTGCCAGCCTGCCGAGGAAGTTGCGCGCACCGGCAAGGACGCCATTCGCTTTGGCGCCATGAAGCCCGTCGGCCTCATCGACCCGCGTACCGGACGTCGCCCCTGGGCGGCGATTCAGCTGCGTGCCGAGAACAAGGAGAAGACCGCCTATAACCTGGTGGGCTTCCAGACCAACTTGACCTTTGGCGAGCAGAAGCGCGTCTTCCATATGGTGCCGGGCCTGGAGAACGCTGAGTTCTTCCGCTACGGTGTCATGCACCGCAATACCTTTGTCGACGCCCCGCACGTGCTCGATGGCACCTTTGCCGTGCCCGGTACCGGCGTGCGTCTGGCCGGTCAGATCACCGGTACCGAGGGATACATGGAAGCCGTGGCGACAGGTCTGCTCGCGGCGCTCAACACCTATGCCGAGGCTATCGGTGCCGCGGGCGTCGAGTTGCCGCGTGTGGGTGCCCTGGGTGCGCTCGTGGGCTATGCGACCGATCCTGCCACCGTGGGCTATCAGCCTATGCATGTCAACTTTGGCCTGGTGCCGCCACTCGAAGATGGTAAGCGCCGCAGCAAGCGCGACCGCTACCAGGCCTATGCGGACCGTGCGCTCGAGGCCCTCGATGCCTACTTGGCCACGCGTTCCGACTTGTTTGGAGGCGACCGGTCATAGCCTTTGACCTGTACGACACCGTCGACTCGTTTATCGCCTATATCGCACGCGTCGAGGGACTTTCTCCCAACACGGTGACGGCCTATGGCTCGAGGCTGGAGCGCTTTGCTGCCTGGTGCGAGCGCGAGGATATCGATGCTTTCGCTGCCGACGTGCGCACCATTCGTCGCTATCTTGCCGAGCTTTCGCGTGAGCAGGTGGCTCCCCGAACGCTTGCGGCGCACCTGTCGGCTATTCGATCTCTCTATCGCTGGATGGCTGCCGAGGGGATTGTCGAGGGCGATGCGGTCTCGGCGATCGCGTCGCCCAAGCTGCCGCGTGACCTGCCGGGCGTCCTTACGACCCAGCAGGTCGAGGCGCTGCTCAAGACGCCTGATACCTCAACACCCGCGGGACTGCGCGATGCGGCGATGCTCGAGTTGCTCTATGCCTCGGGTGCCCGCATCTCAGAGCTTGCGGCGCTCAATGTGGAATCCATCTCATGGTCCGAGCGCACGCTGCGCCTGTGGGGCAAGGGAAGCAAGGAGCGCATCGTTCCTCTGTATCGTCGTGCGCTCGATGTGACGCGTCTCTATATTGAAGAGGGGAGGCCGGAGTTGCTCGCTCGGGCAAAGCGCCGCGACCTCGCTACCGGGCCGCATCCGCTGCTTATATCGGCGCGCGGCAATCGCATGAGCGCCGCGATGCTCCGGCGGCGGTTCCATACGCTGGCGACGCTCGCCGGCATTCCGGCTGACATCGCCCCGCATGCGATGCGCCATACCTTTGCGACCGACTTGCTCGAGGGCGGTGCGGACCTGCGCTCGGTTCAAGAGCTGCTAGGTCATGCGAGCCTGTCCACGACGCAGATCTACACGCATCTCACACCCGATCGGCTTAAGCGGGCTGTGGCTCAAGCCCATCCCCGCGGCGAATAGTGGCTGGGACGTCCCGCGCCGCACTCAGGTGTGTGGTTTTGATTGCGGGTTGGCAGGAAGAGGCATTCCTGCTATCATTCATCGGGTTGCTTCACGGCAACATGTTTTTATCACGCACGCGCGGCTACTTCATACCGTGGTGCCCGGGCTTTGGTAGCACATGTCCGGGTTGGTTTTGGAGGATGACCCCGCGCGGAGGCAAACCACAGGAGGTTTAACATGGCTACCAAGATTAATATCCGCACCCTGCTCGAGGCCGGCTGCCACTTCGGTCACCAGACCCGTCGCTGGAACCCCAAGATGAAGCCGTTCATCTTCGGTGAGCGCAACGGCATCTACATCCTCGACCTCAAGCAGAGTATCCTCGACGCCGACCAGGCCTACACCTTCGTCAAGAACGTCGCCAAGGGTGGCAACGTGCTGTTCGTCGGCACCAAGAAGCAGGCTCAGGAGGCCGTCAAGAACGCTGCTGAGCGCGCCAACATGCCTTACATCAACCAGCGTTGGCTCGGCGGTATGCTGACCAACTTCGTCACCATCCGCTCCCGCATCAACCGCATGGAGGAGCTCGAGGCCATGGTCGAGGACGGCCGCATGGCTGTTCTGCCCAAGAAGGAGCAGGCTGTTCTCGGCAAGGAGCTCACCAAGCTCCAGACCAACCTCGGTGGCGCCCGCGACATGAAGGGTCTGCCCCAGGCTCTCTTCGTCATCGACACCAAGCGCGAGGAGAACGCCATCAAGGAGGCTCAGCGCCTGAACATCCCCGTCGTCGCTTTGATCGACACCAACTCCGATCCCGACGAGGTCGAGTACGGCATCCCCTGCAACGATGACGCTATCTCCGCTGTCACCCTTATGTGCGAGCTCATGGCTGACGCCTGCCTCGCTGGCTCCGGCAAGGAGCAGGTCTCCGAGGCCGAGATGGCCGCTGAGCCCAAGGCCGAGTAAATCAGTCTTAGTTAATTCTTTTTCATCTCTTTGAAAGGAACCACAATGGCCCAGATTACCGCCGCTATGGTCAAGCAGCTCCGCGAGATGACCGACTCCCCGATGATGGAGTGCAAGAAGGCTCTCGTCGAGGCTGACGGCGACATGGACGCCGCTGTCGACGTTCTGCGTAAGAACGGCCTTGCCAAGGCTGCCAAGAAGGCTGGCCGTGAGACCAACGAGGGCGCTGTCGCCGCGTTCGTCTCCGAGGATGGCAAGACCGGCGCTCTGGTCGAGCTCTCCTGCGAGACCGACTTCGTTGGCTCCAACGCCAAGTTCACCGGCTTTGCTTCCAAGGTCGCTGAGGTTGTCGCTACCACCGAGCCTGCTGACGTCGACGCTCTGCTCGAGAAGCCGATGGGCGAGGAGACCGTTTCCTCCGAGCTCACCGAGATGATTCACATCATGGGCGAGAACATGAAGATTTCCCGCTTCGCTGCCCGCAAGGCTGAGAACGGCGCGCTCGCTTCTTACATCCACATGGGTGGTAAGATCGGCGTCCTCGTCGAGTTTGCCTTCGAGAAGGCCGAGACCGCTCAGGCTGAGTCCTTCAAGACCTTCGCTCACGACGTTGCCCTTCAGGTTGCCGCCGTCGCCCCGATCTGCGCTACCCGCGATCAGGTTCCGGCCGAGACCGTCGAGCACGAGAAGCAGATCTACATGGCCCAGGCTGCCGAGTCCGGCAAGCCCGAGGCTATCCAGGAGAAGATGGCTGTTGGCCGTCTGGAGAAGTTCTACAAGCAGTCCGTGCTCACCGAGCAGGAGTTCATCAAGGACAGCTCCCTTACCATCAAGAAGTACGCTGAGCAGGTCTCCAAGGAGCTCAGCGACACCATTACCGTCGTTGCCTTTGACCGTCTGGTCCGTGGCGAGTAAATAAGCTCTTGTAGCTGGTAATGAGCAGGCTGTGGGTTTTACTCACAGCCTGCTTTTTCATGGCTCTTCTTAGAGCCTTTGATAGAATGTTGAGAGTTCAATCTAAAGGAGGATCGCTTTGTCCGACATCCGATATAAACGCGTGCTTCTTAAGCTTTCCGGCGAAGCGCTGATGGGCGACGGCCAATATGGCATCGACCCCAAGGTTACCGACCATCTTGCTAAGCAGGTCAAGGAGCTGCTCGCCGTTGGCCATGAGGTCGGCGTCGTTGTCGGCGGCGGCAATATTTTCCGCGGCATGGCAGGCGCTGCCGGTGGCATGGAGCGTGCTCAGGCCGACTACATGGGCATGCTGGCAACCGTTATGAACGCGCTCGCCCTGCAGGATGCCTTCGAGCATAACGATGTTCCCTGCCGCGTGATGAGCGCTATCCAGATGAACGAGATCTGCGAGCCCTATATTCGCCGTCGCGCCATCAACCACCTTTCCAAGGGCAACGTCGTTATTTTTGCCGCCGGTTCGGGCAATCCGTACTTTACGACCGACACCGCCGCGGCTCTTCGTGCGTGTGAGATCGGCGCCGAGATTCTGATTAAAGCCACCAAGGTTGACGGCATCTACGATAAGGATCCCGTCAAGTGCGCTGATGCCGTCCGTTTTGACAAGATTACCTATCACGAGGTTCTCGTCCGCGGTCTGCAGGTTATGGATTCCACGGCTACGGCACTGTGCCAGGACAACCGTATGCCGATTTTGGTCCTCAACATCGATGGCGAGGACACCGTCAAGCGCGCGCTTTCGGGTGAGCCCGTCGGCACGCTCGTCTATCAGGAGGATTAAGCATGGCAGAGAACATCACCGCCCATATGGACAAGTCGCTCGAGTCCCTCAAGCATAACTTCTCCAAGGTTCGTACCGGCCGCGCCAATGCCAACATTCTGTCCGACATCACCGTCGATTATTACGGTGTTCCCACGCCGGTCACGCAGGTTGCCGCCGTCAAGACCCCCGAGGCCCATATGCTGCTCATCGAGCCGTGGGACAAGGCACTCATCAATGCTATCGTCAAGGCCATCGGCGCTTCCGATCTGGGTATTACCCCCAACTCCGATGGCACCGTCGTTCGTCTTCCGTTCCCGGCTCCCACTGAGGAGCGCCGTCGCGAGCTCGTCAAGGAGTGCCGCGAGTACGCCGAGCAGGCCAAGGTGTCTATCCGTAACATCCGTCGCGACTTCAACAACAAGCTCGAGCGCGATGAGGAGCTCACCGAGGACGATGTCCGTCGCGAGCAGGCCAAGGTCCAGAAGCACACTGATGAGTATGTCGCCAAGGTCGAGGAGCTTCTGAAGGAAAAAGAAGCCGAGGTCATGGAGATCTAAGGTGCAATACGACGAGCATAAACTGGTCGAGTACTTTGCCGACGCCCCTGCGGGCGTCGGTTTTTCCGACCTTGACCTTAATAACATTCCGCACCATATCTCGTGCATCATGGACGGTAACGGTCGTTGGGCCACGTCGCGCGGTCTTGCACGCACCGAGGGCCACAAGGCGGGTATCGTCTCCCTGCGCGAGATCATTACCGCATGCGTGCGCTTGGGTGTCGACGTCCTTTCGGCCTATGCGTTTTCGACCGAAAACTGGAATCGTCCGCAGCATGAGGTCAACGTTTTGATGCATTTGTTTGCCAAGACGTTTATCGATGAGTTGCCGCTGCTTAAGCGCGAAAACGTTCGCGTTGTCTTTTTGGGCGATATTTCCGCACTGCCTAAGAAGACCCGCGATGTCTTTGAGCGAGGTCTTGCCGAGTGCGCCAATCACACCGGCATGACGCTGGCGCTTGCCGTCAACTACGGCGCGCGTGCCGAGATTACCCGCGCTGTCCGTCAGATCGCACTCGACGCTGCCGCCGGTAAGATCGATCCTGGCGCAATTGATGACGACATGGTGGCTTCCCACCTCTATACCGCTGGGCTTCCCGATCCTGAGCTTGTGATTCGCACTTCTGGTGAGCTGCGCCTTTCGAACTATCTGCTGTGGCAGGTGGCTTATTCCGAATTCTACGTCACCGATACCTATTGGCCCGACTTTGATCGTTGGGGCCTTGTCGACGCCATTTTGGCCTATCAGGGCCGTGACCGTAGGTTTGGTGGTCTGAGCAAGACCGAGGAGGCTTAATCGTGTCCGATCGTCCCAAGGCAATTGCTCCCAAGACATCTGAGCGCAAGGCTGTCGCTGCGGGAGCGCCCGCAGCGAAGAATGGCACCGGTTCGTGGCTTGCCGGCTTTATCACCCGTGCCGCCGCCGGTATCGTCTATGCCGTTGTCTTTATCCTGTGCCTGGTTTTGGGTATTGTGCCCACGGCCATCTTTGTTTCCGTCATGAGCGGTCTGTGCTGTTATGAGTTTTTCCGTATGACGAGGCTCGATGGCAAGATGGCTAACGAGCGCATGGGTATCGCTGCCGCCGTACTCTTTCCGCTGTCGGCGTTGGGCGATTCGATGCTGCTGAATGCCCTGCTTTTTGCCCTGATGCTCGCTGTGGGTATTTGGTATGTCTGGTCGCCGCGTACCCGCATCTCTGATGTGGCCGTGACGCTCATGGGTCCCATCTACACTGGCTTTATGCTGTCGGCTATCGTGCTGCTGCGCGATGCCGTGCCCGGTTTTGCCGGCGCCCTGCTTTCGGTGGGCGTTTGCGCGTCCCTTTGGGTCTCCGATTCGTTTGCCTACATCGTGGGCAGCCGTATCGGTAAGCACAAGATGGTTCCCAAGATCTCTCCCAAAAAGAGCTGGGAGGGGTTTGTCGGCGGCATCCTGGGCTCGGTTTTGATTTGGCTCATCCTGTGGGCGACGCACTTCTACAAGCTCAGCCTGCCCTATGCGCTGCTATGCGGCGTGGTCGTGTCCGTCCTGGGCGTTATCGGCGACCTTATCGAGTCGCGCATCAAGCGTGGCGTGGGCGTCAAGGATTCCGGCAACCTTATCCCGGGCCATGGCGGCATGCTCGACCGTAGCGACTCGCTTATCTTTGGTTGCATTACCGCTCAGCTGCTTTTGATGATCGGAGGCGTGCTGTAATGTCCTTCCAAACGACGTATGGCCCCGATGGACGCCTTCGCGTTGCCATCCTGGGTTGTACGGGCTCCATCGGCACCCAGGCACTTGATGTGTGCCGTCAGCATGCCGATCGCCTGCAGGTGACGGCGCTGTCCGTTAACTCTAGTACCTCCGAGCTCGTTGCCGCTGCCCGCGAGTTCTCGGTTCCGGCGGTTGCCGTGGCCGATGTCGCTCATGGCGATGACGCCGTGCTGCAGGAGTTGCCCGAGGGAACGAAGCTCGGCGTTGGCGCGCAGGCGGTTTGCGAGCTCGCGCGTCGCGACGATGTCGACTGCGTGCTCGTCGCTATTGTGGGCGCCGCCGGTCTCGAGGCGAGCCATGCGGCCTTGACCTCGAATAAGCGTCTTGCCCTTGCCAACAAGGAGTCCCTCGTCGTCGGCGGCGACTTGCTTATGCCGTTGGCGCAACCGGGCCAGCTTATTCCAGTCGACTCTGAGCACTCCGCCATCTACCAGTGCTATCTGGGGGAGAACCCACGCGAGGCTCATTGTATTTGGCTCACCTGCTCGGGCGGTCCGTTCTTTGGCCGCACCCGCGACGAGCTCGACCGCGTGACGCGTGCCGATGCCCTCGCACATCCCACGTGGGCCATGGGTGCCAAGATCACCATCGACTCCGCCACCCTTATGAACAAGGGCCTGGAGCGCATTGAGGCCATGCATCTGTTTAACTGCGACCTCGATTTCATTAACGTGGTCGTGCAGCGTCAGTCCAAGATTCACTCTATGGTCGAGTTTGCCGACGGCTCCGTGATGGCGCATCTCGGTGCTTCCGACATGCGTATTCCCATCCAGTTCGCGTTCTCGTATCCCGAGCGTTGGGATACCCCGGCGCCTCGTATCGATTTCCGCGAGCTGGGGCAGCTCACGTTTGATGCTGCCGACATGGATACCTTCCGCTGTCTGGCACTGGCCGAACGTGCCGGCAAGACGGGTGGCACCATGCCGTGCGTGCTCAATGCCGCCAACGAGGTCGCCGTCGATGCCTTCCTGCACGATGGCTGCAGCTTTACCGATATCGATTGCATTGTGGAATCCTGCATGGATGCCCACGATATGCAGGCGGTCGATTCGTTTGAGCAGCTTCGCGACATCGATGCGTGGGCGCGTGAAAAGGCTGCGCAGGTGCTCGCCGCAACCCGTTCCTAACCATAAGGATTGCTTTTTCGTTTTATGGATACTGTTCTGAGCGTTCTCTCATCGGTTTTTTGGGGCCTGCTGATGCTTTCCGTCCTTGTGTTTTTGCACGAGGGCGGCCACTTTTTGGCGGCGCGTGCCTGCGGCGTCCGTGTGACCGAGTTCTTTTTGGGCCTGCCGTGTCGCTTTGACATCCATTACACGTCACGTCGCATTGGAACCAAGTTTGGCGTGACCCCGCTGCTGCTGGGTGGCTACGCTGCCATCTGCGGTATGGATCCGACCGACGTCTCGTGCGCCGATCGCGTGCTCGCGGCTATCTATCGTCATGGTCGCGTGACCGTGGCCGACCTTGCCGCCGAGCTCGAGCTATCCGAGGAGGTTGTGCTTGAGGCATGCGCCTTGCTCTTGGGTTGGGGCTCTATCGCGCCTTGGTATGAGGAAGGGGAGAAGCCCTCGCCGAGCTACTATCCCACCAAGTATCAGACGCTGCCACGAGATGCGGCGGGTTACACCACCTTTGACGGCCGCCGTTTCGATCGAGAGCATGCGACTACCGAGGGCGATGTGTGGGAGCTGCCGTGCGGCGAAGCCGAGTTCCTTGCGCAAGAGCGTTCGCATACCTATCTGGGCCAGGGTTTTCTCAAGCGCGCCTTTATGCTGCTCGCGGGCATTCTCGTCAATATCCTGACGGGCTTTTTGCTGCTTATGAGCATCTACTCTATTGCGGGTGTCACCGTGCCGATGGATACCAACGTGATCGGTCAGGTTGACGAGGGTTCTATTGCTGCCAAGGCGGGTATCGAGGGCGGCGACGCGATCCTTTCGGTTGACGGAGTATCGTGCTCTACCTGGATGGACGTTTACGATGCCATCGGCAAGGCCGCCGGTAAGGACGATATCGCCATTGAGTATGAGCGCGACGGCAAGCAGCATTCGACCTCGGTTGCGCTCAAAGAGGACGAGCGCCTAGGTGTGTATGCCTCTACGCAGGTGGTCCGTTTAGACCCCATCACGTCGGCTCGCCTTTCGTTCTCCTATGTCGTGCAGACAGCGGAGGGCGTGATGCGCCTGCTCCAGCCGCAGCATACGATGGAGATTCTCGATCAGTCTTCTTCGATCGTGGGCATTAGCGTTATGTCCTCACAGGCTGCTGCTGCCGGCCCTGCCACGTTCCTTTCGTTTGCCGCCGTCATTTCGTTCTCGCTTGGCTTTATGAACCTGCTGCCCATCCCACCACTCGATGGCGGCAAGCTGGTCATCGAGATCATTCAAAAGATTGCTGGCCGCGAGCTTCCGCTCAAGGTCCAGACGATTGTGAGCTATGTGGGCATCGCGCTCTTTGCGCTGCTGTTTGTCTATATGCTTCGTTCCGACGTCCTTCGATTTATCCTGTAGGGGAGTGTTTGGATTGTCTTTATCCCATCCTTTGCCTCGCGAGTTGACGCGCCCCGTGCATGTGGGCGGTGTGCAGATCGGTGGCGGCGCGCCGGTGGTGGTCCAATCCATGACCTGCACCGATACCGCTGACGCCCAGGCAACGCTTGCGCAAGTGTGCGCGTTGGCGCAGGCTGGCTGCGATATCGTGCGTGTGAGCGTGCCCACCGAGGCCGCGCTTGAGGGTTTTCGCACCATCTGTGCCGAGTCTCCGGTGCCGATCGTTGCCGATATTCACTTTAACCATAAACTCGCCATCGGCGCCGTCGAGGCTGGTGCCGCCAAGCTTCGCATCAATCCCGGCAATATCGGCGATTGGGCCAAGGTTGACGCGGTGATTGATGCTGCGGGTGCCGCTGGGTGCGCGATTCGCATTGGCGTGAACGCGGGCTCGCTTGAGCAGGATATCGCCGAGCGCGATGACCTCACGCAGCCCGAAAAGCTCGTGATGTCTAGCGAGCGCTTTGTGCGGCACTTTGAGGATCGTGGGTTTACCAACATTGTGCTTTCCGCCAAGGCCCATAGCGTACAGACGACGCTCGATACCTATCGAGCCCTGTCGCGTGAGATTCCACACGTTCCGCTTCACCTGGGCGTAACCGAGGCGGGTACCAAGCTCCAGGGCACCATCAAGAGCTCTGTAGGCTTGGGTATCTTGCTTTCCGAAGGCATTGGCGACACCATGCGTGTGTCGCTCACAGCTGATCCGGTTGAGGAGCCGCCGGTTGTCTGGGGTATTCTGCAGTCGTTGGGCCTGCGTCGCCGTGGCCCCGAGATTGTCTCGTGCCCCACGTGCGCCCGCTGCCAGGTTAACCTTATTCCCATTGCCGAGGAGGTTACCGAGCGGCTTAAGAACTACTCCGCGTCGCTTTCGATCGCTGTGATGGGATGTGCCGTTAATGGCCCCGGCGAGGCTTCTGATGCCGATCTGGGCGTTGCTTGCGGACGTGGTCAGGCCTTGCTCTTTTCGCATGGCCAGATCATTGGTAAAGTAGCTGAGGACCAAATTGTCGACGCGCTTATGGCAGAGGTCGACAAACTTATTGAGGAGAAATAAATGACCCGAGCAATGTATATGTCTAAGCTTTACGCGCCGACGCTCAAAGAGGATCCGGCGGACGCCGAGCTTGCGAGCCACCGTCTGCTGCTTCGCGCCGGCATGATTCGCAAGGAGGCCGCCGGCCTGTATTCCTATCTGCCGCTCGCATGGCGCTCGATCCGCAAGATCGAGAACATCGTGCGCGACGAGATGGATGCTGCTGGCGCCCAGGAGCTCATGATGCCCATTATGGTCGATGCCGAGCTGTGGCGTGAGTCCGGCCGCATCGATGCCTATGGCAAGGAGCTCGTGCGCTTTGATGACCGTCACGGCCGCGAGTTTGTTCTCGGACCCACGCACGAGGAGACCGTGACTGCCCTGGTGCGCAATGAGCTGCGTTCCTACAAGCAGCTACCCGTTAACCTCTACCACATTCAGGACAAGTTCCGCGACGAGTTCCGCCCCCGCTTTGGCCTGATGCGCGGTCGCGAGTTCATCATGAAGGACGCCTACAGCTTCTCCGCCACGCAGGAGAGCCTGCAGGAGGAGTATGACAAGATGAAGCAGGCCTACGCTAACATCTGCGAGCGCTGCTATATCAAGGCCCTGCCCGTTGTTGCCGACTCCGGTGAGATCGGTGGCGATACCTCCGTCGAGTACATGGCGCTGGCCGATGCTGGCGAGGCTTCGCTCGTCTATTGCGATGACTGCGGTTTTGCCGCCGATGACGAGGCTGCAAGCACCAAGGTCGTCGTGACCGAGGGTCCTGGCGACGGTACGCTTACCAAGGTCGAGACTCCGGGCATGGGCACCATTGAGGCAGTTGCTAAGTTCTTTGGGTTCCCCGAGAACGGCACGCGCAAGTCGCTGGCACTCATCGACGCCGAGGGCAAGCCGGTCGTGGCCATTGTTCCGGGCGACCACGAGCTCAACGATTGCAAAGCCGAGCATGTCTTTGGCAAGGGCTATCGCATGATGACCGACGAGGAGCTCCAGACTTATGGTCTGCATAAGGGCTTTATCGGACCGGTTAACCTGCCCGAGGGCATTCGTCTGGTGTGCGACGAGAGCCTGCGTGAGTCCAAGCAGTGGGCCTGCGGCGCCAACGAGGTCGACTATCACTTTACCGGTGCCTGCCCCGAGCGCGACTTTACCGTCGACGAGTGGGCCGACCTGGTCACCGTCGTTGCCGGCGATCCCTGCCCGCACTGCGGCAAGCCGCTCTCCGCAGCCCGCGGCATCGAGGTCTCCCAGGTCTTCCAGCTGGGCACCAAGTATTCCGAGGCCATGGGTGCCACCTTTATGGACGAGGACGGCAAGGAGAAGCCGCTCATCATGGGCTGCTACGGCGTTGGTGTGTCCCGCTCGCTCGCTGCCATCGTGGAGCAGCACAACGACGAGCACGGTATCGTCTGGCCGGTCTCCGTTGCCCCGTACGAGGTCGCGGTGATTCCGCTCGATCCCAAGAAGGAGGAGTGCGCTACCGTCTGCGAGCAGATCGTTGATGGCCTGTGCGCCGAGGGTATCGAGGTTGTCGTCGACGACCGCGACGAGCGTCCTGGCTTTAAGTTTGCCGACAACGACCTTATGGGCTTCCCGTATCAGGTCGTTCTGGGTAAGCGTGGCCTTAAGAATGGCACCGTTGAGCTCAAGGACCGTGCCACGGGTGAGCGCGAGGATGTGGCGATCGACGAGGTCGTCGCCAAGGTCGCCGAGCTTGTGAAGGCAGCACGCCGTTAATCGACGATTTCGCTTGTAGTTCGATATACGGGACGGCCCCGCATTTCTCCAGATCGGGGAGATGCGGGGCCGTCCTTTTATCTTGTGGCATCCTCGATATCTAAAAGGAAAACCCCACAGCCCATGCGAGCTGCGGGGTTTTCCTTGTGCCTCCGATGCGAAATAAATCGCTCAGATATTACTGATAATCGACGACGTCGATCCAGTTCTTCAGGAACTCATCGTTCACGTTGCGCTTACGAGCGAGCTCGGAAGCGGCGACGATGCTCGTCCACTGACGCACGACCTGCATGGGCATGTCGGCGCGGTCGCAGTAGAGCTCCAGGTAGGCCTCAGCCTGATCCTTGCTGTTGAGGGCAAAGAGCAGGTAGGTGGTGGCAACGTCGGCAGCAGGGGAGCCCTGGGTGGCGTGTGCCCAGTCGCACACATAGAGCTGGCCGTCGTCGCCGACGATGACGTTGGAGGGGTTGAAGTCGCCGTGGCAGACCTTGAATTCCTTGGTCATGCCGTCCAGACGCTCCTGAAGGTTGTAGCGCGTGGTGGCATTGAGCTGATCAAGGCTGTCGATCATGCGGGCGTACTTGTCGCGCTGACGGTTGAGCAGCGGGGAGGTGTAGCCGTGGATCTCGATCTGGAGGTCGACGAACATCTCGAGGTACTCACCAAAGCGCTGGGGCTCGGCAGTCATCTTCTCGGCAAGGGTGGTGCCCGGAACCTTCTCGGTCACGAGCGCCCAGCCGTTGGCGTTCTCGAGCTGGGAAACCTCGAGCGCCTTGGGGCTGCGGATGCCGCACTCATTGATGCGGGCAAGATTCAAAGCCTCGTTGAACACGTCGGAGACAGGCTTGGTCTCGTTAAAGACCTTGACAATCTTGTCGCCCAGGTCGTAAACGACCTTGTTGCCACGGCGGACGAGCTCGGTCTTGGAATCGGGTAGCAGCATGGTTGCATCCTTTCAACGATGCGATAGAAGCGACGGCGGGGGTGTGTGAAACACCCGTGCACCCCCGCCGTTAAAAACCGTGCTAAAACTAGCAGACGGCGTAATCCTGGGGCTCGCGGCCGTAGTAGGCGTCCAGGTAGAGCTCCTTGATCTCGCTCATGAGCGGGTAGCGCGGGTTGGCGCCGGTGCACTGGTCGTTGAATGCCTGCTCGGTCATCTCGTCGAGGGTGTCGAGGAAGTACTTCTCGTCGACACCGTAGTCGGCAATGGTCTTCTTGACGCCGATGAAGTCGCAGAGCTCGGTGAGCTTGGTGATGAAGTTCTCGAAGACCTCACGGTCGTCCTTGCCGTCGATACCGCAGTAACGAGCCATCTCGGCGTAGTTGTGCAGCGCGTTGGGGTAAGGATACTGAGAGAAGGTTCCCATCTTGACAGGAGCCTCGGCGGCGTTGTAACGCATGACGCGGGTCAGGATGACTGCGTTTGCGAGGCCGTGGGGCAGATGGTGGAAAGCGCCGAGCTTGTGGGCCATGGAGTGGTTGAGGCCCAGGAAGGCGTTACCGAATGCCATACCGGCCATGCAGGATGCGTTGTGCATCTCCTCGCGAGCGTGCGGATCCTTGGCACCGTTGGTGAAGGAGCTCGGGAGGTTCTCGAAGACGAGCTTTGCGGCGCGCTCGGAGAGGCCCTTGGTGTAATCGGAAGCCATGATGGAGACGTAGGACTCGATGGCGTGGGTCATGACGTCAATACCGGAAGCTGCGGTGAGGCCCTTCGGGGCGGTCATGCAGTTGTCAGCGTCGACGATTGCCATCTTCGGGAGCAGCGCGTAGTCGGCGAGCGGCCACTTGATGCCGGTCTCCTTGTCGGTGATGATGGCGAACGGCGTGCACTCGGAGCCAGTGCCCGAAGAGGTCGGGACGGCGACGAAGTAAGCCTTCTTGCCCATCTCGGGGAAGGTGAAGATACGCTTGCGGATGTCCATGAAGTCCATGGCCATGTCCTCGAAGTTCGCCTCGGGGTGCTCGTACATCATCCACATGATCTTGCCGGCGTCCATTGCGGAGCCGCCGCCGACGGCGATGATGACATCCGGCTCAAAGAGAGCCATCTGCTTGGCGCCGCGACGTGCGCACTGCAGGGAGGGATCGGGCTCAACGTCGTAGAAGCAGTCGTGAGCGATGCCCATCTCATCGAGCTTGGCCTCGATGGCACGCGTGTTGCCATTCTTGAAGAGGAACTGGTCGGTAACGATGAAGGCGCGCTTCTTGCCCATTACGGTGCCGAGCTCGTCGAGTGCGACGGGCGTGCAGCCCTTCTTGAAGTAGACCTTCTCGGGTGCGCGGAACCACAGCATGTTCTCGCGGCGCTCTGCCACGGTCTTGACGTTGATCAAGTGCTTCACCCCAACGTTCTCGGAGACGGAGTTGCCACCCCAGGAGCCGCAGCCCAGGGTTAGAGACGGCTTCATGCCGAAGTTGTAGAGGTCACCGATGCCGCCGTGCGAGGACGGGGTGTTGATGACGATGCGGCAGGCCTTCATGACGTGCTGGAACTTAGCGATCTTCTCGCTCTGTGCCGGGTGCACGTAGAGAGAGGCGGTGTGGCCCGGGCCACCTGCGAGGACGAGGTGCTCTGCCTTGTCAACGGCCTCCTGGAAGTCCTTGGCGTGGTACATGGCCAGGACCGGGGAGAGCTTCTCGTGGGAGAACTCTTCCTTCTCGGGATCGGTGGAGGTGACCTCGGCGATCAGGATCTTGGTCTTGGCGGGAACCTCGATGCCGGCGAGCTCGGCGATCTTGGCGGCAGCCATGCCGGGGATGCGGTGATCGAGAGCGCCGTTCTTGAACATGGCGGCACGCAGGGCCTCCATCTCGGCACCCTGCTTGACGAAGTAGCAGCCGCGCTTCTGGAACTCGGCCTTAACCTGGTCATAGATGGTGTCGATGACGGTCACGGACTGCTCGGAAGCGCAGATCATGCCGTTGTCGAACGTCTTGGAGTGGATGATGGAGTTGACGGCGAGCTTGATGTCCGCGGTATCGTCGATGATGACCGGGGTGTTGCCGGCGCCGACGCCGAGTGCGGGCTTACCGGAGGAGTAAGCAGCCTTGACCATGCCCGGGCCACCGGTTGCGAGAATGATGTCGACGTCGCGCATGACCATGTTGGTCAGCTCGATGGACGGCTTGTCGACCCAGCCGATGATGCCCTCAGGAGCACCGGCCTTGACAGCTGCGTCGAGAACGAGCTTGGCGGCGGCGATGGTGCACTTGGCGGCTGCCGGGTGCGGGGAGATGATGATGGCGTTACGGGTCTTCAGGCAGATGAGCGTCTTGAAGATGGCCGTGGAGGTCGGGTTGGTGGTCGGGATGACAGCGCCAACGATACCGATCGGCTCGGCGACCTTGGTGATGCCGTAAGCGTCGTCGCGCTCGATGACACCGCAGGTCTTGGTGTTCTTGTAAGCGTTGTAGATGTACTCAGCGGCGTAGTGGTTCTTGATGACCTTGTCCTCAAGAACGCCGCGGCCGGTCTCCTCGATGGCGAGCTTGGCCAAAGGAATACGAGCCTTGTTGGCGGCCATAGCAGCCTCGTAGAAGATCTTGTCTACCTGCTCCTGAGTGTACTCAGCGAATTTAGCCTGGGCCTCACGCATAGATTTGAGTTTGGCCTCAAGCGCCTCCACGTTGTCCACGATGGCGGGAGTAGTGTTTTCCGGTGACTTTTTCACCATTTGTGTCTCCTTGCGATCGGAGATTTACCCTACGCCTTGCATGATAGCAAGAAATTATTCGGCGAACGGTAAGATTCCCGTAAAAGGCACACTAAAACGCTTCAATAAAATGAACCGCTTTAACTAAAACTATCTGTCTGCTGCATCGCCCCGCTCATTGGGGACAGACTTACATGAGTGCTTTCACTCATGTTGGGACAGACATCGATTTGCCATTTTGCCGTTCTGGGCCTGTTTTTGCCGCTCATTGGATATAAATAGGTCACAGGCTCAGCATTTCGCGTTCCTTCTCTCCTTTTAGGTGTTGCCTGTTCAGTTTTTGAAAGGAGAGATTATGCCCCGATGCGTCCGCGCCGTTTCGCTCACTGGCTATTACCACGTCTTTGACCGTGGTAACTCTAAACAGATTATTTTTGAAGATGACTCTGACCGATATCGTTTCTTATTGGACATCTCGGACAGGTTCGCGCGCCATAATGTGGCGGTGTTGGCTTGGTGCCTTATGGACAATCACTTCCATTTGATGGTTGATGACCCATTTGACAATCTTTCAAAGGCAATGCAGTGTGCGCTGACGGCGTATGCCAAGTATTTCAATGGGAAAACGGGGAGAACGGGGCATCTCTTTGATAATCGCTATTCGCGGATCGCTGTTGAGTCGGACACGCAAGCGGTGCAACTGCTCGACTATATCCATCTCAATCCCGTGAAAGGTGCGCTCGACTCACTCGAGGCGTACCGCTGGTCAAGCTACAAGGCATATGAGCTGGGCTATGATCCCTTTGACATCTGTGATGCGGCCCCTATGCTCGATATTGTCGGAGGCTCCCGTTGCTATTGCGAGCATCTCAAGGAAGTTGCCGGGCGCATCTGGTCAGTGGAGGTTCTTCCACGCCGGCGGATCCCCGATGAGGAGGTCCTTTCCATTGCGCGCGAAGTGCTTCCGAGCATAGATCCTGCGATGCTCAAGGCCCTGCCACGCCCCGATCGCGATGCCTGTCTGCTGAGGCTCAGGCGGGCGCATCTCACGGTCAAGCAAATTGCCCGTATCACCGGCATCGGCGCCACAAGCGTGACCAAGGCCACTGTAGGCTAGAGGGAGGCTGCGTGAGGCTGGGCAGGACCTGATCATGGCGCCGCATGCGTACGTCATGTCTGTCCCCAATGCGTGAAAGCACTCATGTAAGTCTGTCCCCGATGAGTGTAAGCCTGTCCCCAATGAGTGCAAAAAGGCGCCCTCCGTAGGGGAGGGCGCCTTTGGTAAGTTCTATATGAACGCGAGGTCTTTGACCCGGAGAGTCCGAGGTACTTGTTGGTAAGACCTTATTTAGGAGCGCGCAACCTTGCCAGACTTGAGGCAGGTGGAGCAAACGTTCATCTTGCGACGGTGACCATCGACGACGACGTAAACGCGCTGGATGTTGGGGCGGAACTTACGGTTGGTGACGCGGTGAGAGTGGCTGATGGAGCGACCGGCAACGGGGTGCTTACCGCAAACTTCGCAAACTTTGGACATAACTGACCCTCCTTGGGCGACAAACGAACATGTCGCGTTAACAAACAAGCCTGAACTATAGCACAGAAGCAGCTCCCTGTGCGTAATCTACACAGAGATATTCCTCTTTTGGCGATAGTGCTCACGCCACGGCCCTGGACGTAGATCCGATTTGCGTGCAGCAGAGGGGATTATGCCAGCTCGTGCGCGCGTTTTCAAGCTCGTCCCACAAATATATATAGGTTTATGGAGCATTGGGCTCCGTTTACGGATTGCTCTGTATTTATGCTCGCAATTAAGCTCGAGGTTGGCTACACTATCCCTTGACCATTAAAGGGGTACGAGATACCCACATGGAATTACATTGCTGCCAAAGAGCAGCCCTTCCTGTGGGTGTCTGGTCCGCTTTGAGCGGTCGGGCATCTATTTTTTTGACTGTGTCAGCAGTCAAGACATGTGAGGAAGGAGATCGATGGGCACGACTTCCCCCAAGGCGGTCATCATGGACGAGACCGCCGTCAACCGAGCGATGACCCGCATCGCGCACGAGATTCTCGAGCGCAACGAGGGCTGTGAAGACCTCGCTCTGGTCGGCATCGTCACGCGCGGCGACCTTCTGGCAAAGAAGCTCGCCGAGGAGATCAAGGAGATCGAGGGCGTCGACGTTCCGCTCGGCAGCCTGGACATCAGCTTCTACCGCGATGACTATGCGACCAATTTCGCTCCCGCGATCCACGCTACCAACATTCCCTTCAGCGTCGACGGCAAGCGCGTCGTGCTGGTGGACGACATCCTGTATACGGGCCGTACCATCCGCGCCGCTCTCGACGCCGTTATGGACCTGGGCCGTCCGAGCCGCATTGAGCTGGCAGTCCTCGTTGACCGCGGTCACCGTGAGCTCCCCATCTCGCCGGACTTTGTCGGCAAGAACGTTCCCTCGTCGCATGAGGAGAACGTGCACCTATATATGAAGGAAGTCGACGGCCACACCGCCGTCGAGATTAACGACGTCGCGCCGGGTTCCCACGTGGGCTCCGCGCCGCTGGGAGGTGAGTAGTACCGTGGCGTTCAACCATAAGCACCTGATCGACATTACCGAGTACTCCGAAGAGGACATCAAGCTCATCCTCGAGACCGCCAAGGCGTTCTCCGAGGTCAACGAGCGTGCCATCAAGAAGGTCCCCACGCTCAAGGGCAAGACCATCGTCAACATGTTCAACGAGCCCTCGACGCGCACCCGCAGCTCCTTCGAGCTCGCCGAGAAGCGTCTTTCGGCCGACAGCCTCAACTTTGGCGGCTCCTCGACCTCTACGGTCAAGGGTGAGAGCCTCGTCGACACCGTCGAGACCCTCAACGCCTATAAGATCGACTGCATCGTCGTGCGCGATAAGCACGCCGGTGCTCCCTACATCGTCACGCAGAACTCGCCCGCGAGCGTCATCTGCGCCGGCGACGGCAAGCACAACCACCCCACGCAGGCCCTGCTCGACCTGTACACCATCTGGGAGCACAAGGGTGACTTCCACGGTCTGAAGGTCGCCGTCGTCGGCGATATCGCGCACTCCCGCGTTTGCGGCTCGCTTATCCCCGCCCTTAAGATCATGGGCTGCGAGACCTACGCCGTCGCCCCCGGCACGCTGCTGCCGCCGTCGCCCGAGGTCCTGGGCTGCGACCACGTGACGAGCGACCTCGATTCCGTCCTGCCCGAGCTGGACGTCGTCTACATGCTGCGCGTGCAACAGGAGCGCCTCGAGGGTGCCCCGTTCCCGACCATTCGCGAGTACCACAAGCTCTTCGGCCTGACCAAGGACCGCGAGAAGCTCATGAAGCCCGACGCGATCATCTGCCACCCGGGCCCCATCAACCGCGGCGTCGAGTTCGACTCCTATATGGCCGACCACCCGCAACGCTCCGTCATCCTGGAGCAGGTCTACGCCGGTATCTGCGTGCGTATGGCTATCCTGTATCTGCTGCTTGGAGGTGCCGATAATGGCCTTGCTTCTTAAGAATGCCCACGTCGTCGACCCGTCCGTCGAGTTTGACGGTGTCGTTGACGTCCTGATTGACGGCGACAAGATCGCCGAGGTCGGCGAGAATCTCGCCGTCGAGGGGGCCGAGGTCCGCGACCTTTCCGGCAAGTACCTCGTCCCCGGCCTGGTGGACATGCACGTTCACCTTCGCGAGCCCGGCTACGAGGTCAAAGAGGACATCGAGAGCGGCACCCGCGCAGCTGCCAAGGGCGGCTTTACCGGCGTGTGCGCCATGCCCAACACCGATCCCGTCACCGATAACGGCACTGTCGTGGAGTTCGTCAAGTCCCGCGCTGCCGAGGTCGGCCACTGCCGCGTCTATCCGTCGGGCGCCATGACCCGCGGTCTTAAGGGCGAGGCCATGTCCGAGATGGGCGATATGGTCGCCCACGGCGCCGTCGCCTTCACCGATGACGGTCGCGGCGTGCAGGGCGCGGGCATGCTCCGTCGCTGCATGGACTACGGCAAGATGTTCGGCAAGGTCTTCATGAGCCACTGCCAGGACGAGGACCTGGTCGGCCATGGCCAGATCAACGAGGGCAAGGTCTCGACCCGTCTGGCCCTCGAGGGTTGGCCGGCTGCCGGCGAGGAGCTCCAGATCGCCCGCGACATCGAGATCGCCAAGCTGACCGGCGCCAAGCTGCACATCCAGCACATCTCCACCGCCCATGGTCTGGAGATCGTGCGTGCCGGTAAGGCCGCTGGCGTTCAGGTTACCTGCGAGGCCACCCCGCACCACATGTTCCTGACCGAGAACGACCTGGACGAGACCTACAACACCTCGCTCAAGGTCAATCCGCCGCTGCGTACCGAGGAGGACGCCGAGGCCATCCGTCAGGGCGTCATCGACGGTACCGTCGACGCTATCGTCACCGATCACGCTCCCCACACCCCGTGGGAGAAGGCCCGCGAGTTCGAGCTTGCGCCCTTTGGCATGATCGGCCTCGAGACCTCGCTGTCGCTCGTACTCACCGAGCTGGTCAACACGGGCAAGATGAGCGTGGGCCGCATGGTCGAGCTCATGGCCATCAAGCCGCGTGAGATTCTGGGCCTCGACCAGGTTCAGGTCAAGGCGGGCTCCGTTGCCGACCTGACCGTGTTCGACCCCTCTGCCACCTGGACGGTCGGCGAGGACGGTTACGAGTCGCGCGCCGAGAACTCCGGTTTTGCCGGCCGCACGCTTACCGGTCGTGCCACCGATGTGTTTGTCGGCGGTAAGCAGACGCTCGCCGACGGCTGCATCTGCTAGCATAGCCTTATCGCTTTTGTGCGCGGTGCCCTTGCGGTGCCGCGCTTTCTGTTCGTTTTGACCATGCAATCGCATGGGGGATTGGAGCGTCTATGCCCACACCTTCCACTGCACGCATGCACGACTTAGAGGTCGTCTCGAACCAGGAGATCGCCGACGGCATCTTCTCGCTCGTCATCTCGGCCCCCAAGCTTGCAAGTGCGCTCAAGCCCGGTCAGTTTGTGAACATTGCCGTGCCCGGCGATGCGTCCTCGCTGCTTCGCGTGCCCCTGAGCTTCTATCGCGCCGACGCCCAGGCCGGTACCGTCGAGCTGTGGTACGCCGTCGTGGGTGACGACACCCGTCGTCTGTCGCAGATGGTCCCCGGCTCCAAGTCCAACCTGTTGGGCCCTGGCGGCCGCGGCTGGCTTGTTCCCGAGGGCACCAGGAAGGCGCTGCTCGTGGCGGGCGGCATCGGCGTTCCGCCTGTGCTCTGCCTCGCCGGCAAGCTTGCCGAGCAGGGCGTGGATGTCGAAGTGTGCCTTGGCTTTGGCACCGCTTCCAAGGCCGTGGGTGTCGATGAGTTCCGCGCGCTGGGCGCCACGGTTAACGTGTGCACCGACGATGGCACGCTGGGCACGCACGGTTTTTGCACCGACCCGGCAGCCGAGCTGCTCGGCGAGGGCGGCTACGACTACGTCGCCAGCTGCGGCCCCGCCGTCATGATGAAGAAGGTCGCCGCCGCTGCTGCCGAGGCCGGCGCGTACTGCGAGGTGTCGCTCGAGCGCATGATGAGCTGCGGCTTTGGCGCCTGCAACACCTGCAATGTCGAGACGGTCGACGGTATGAAGGGCGCCTGCATGTGCGGCCCCGTGTTCGATGCTTCCAAGGTGGTGGTCTTCTAGTGGGTACCGTGAACATGGCCGTCGATTTCGGCGGCGTCAAGATGCAGAACCCCATCAACACCGCAGCCGGTACCTTTGGCTACGGTTGGCAGTTCCAGAACTTCTTTGATGTTTCCCAGCTGGGCGCCATCACCACCAAGGGTTGCGCAGCTGAGCCCTGGCCCGGCAATCCCGCGCCCCGCATGGCCGAGATCCCCGGCGGTATGATCAACTCCGTGGGCCTTCAGAACCCCGGCGTGGCTGCCTTTGCCCGCGAGTCCGGCCCGTGGCTCGAGCAACTGTCCAAGGACGGCTGCCAGGTCATCTGTCAGGTTGCCGGCCACTCCGTTGACGAGTTTGTCCGCGCGCTCGAGATGTATGTCGAGCTGTGCCCCTGGGCTGCCGGCTACGAGATCAACGTGAGCTGCCCCAACATCGCCGCCGGCGGTGCCGCCATGGGCTCCACGCCCGAGGGCGCCTCTTCCGTTATGGCTGCCTGCCGCAAGGTGACCGATAAGCCGTTGTTCGTGAAGATGGCTCCGGTCAACGTTGCCGAGATTGCCAAGGCCCTCGAGGCTGCCGGTGCCGACGGTCTTTCAGTCATCAACTCCATCCAGGGCATGGCCATCGACGTCCATACCCGCAAGTCCCGCGTGGCCAAGCCCAAGGGCGGCCTTTCGGGCCCGCTGTGCCACCACATCGCCGTGCGCATGGTCTGGGAGGTTGCCCAGGCCGTCGATATCCCCATCAACGGTGTCGGCGGTGTCATGACGGGCGAGGATGCGGCCGAGTTTATCCTGGCTGGCGCCACCTGCGTGTCGGTCGGTATGGCCAACTTCGTCGATCCGTGCGCTTCGCTCAAGATCGCGCACGAGCTCGAGGCCTGGGCGGAGTCCCAGGGCGTAAAGGACATCAACGAGCTGGTAGGTGCTTTCGAATGCTAGAGACCGATGCCCGCGACCGTGTGATCGTCGCCCTCGACTGCGACCGTGAGCGCGCACTCGAGCTCGCCCACGAGCTTTCTGGTCATGCCGCTTGGCTCAAAGTTGGCATGACGCTCTATTACGCTGAGGGCCCCGAGATCGTCAAGACCTTTAAGGACCTGGGCTTTAAGGTCTTCCTTGACCTTAAGTTCCATGATATTCCGCATCAGGTTCGCGGTGCCGCCCGCTCGGCCTCGCTTGCCGGTGCCGATCTGCTTTCGGTCCACGGCTTGGGTTCGGGCGCCATGCTCGCTGCCTGCCGCGAGGGCGCCGAGGAGGCGCGCGAGGACCGCGCCAAGCTCGTCGCCATCACCGTGCTCACGAGCATGAACCAGGATGCCTTGAGCGAGATCGGCGTCGAGTCGCCCGTGGCCGAGGAGGCCGCCCGCCTGGCAAAGCTCGCTCAGGCCAACGGCATCGACGGTATCGTGTGCTCGCCGATGGAGGCTCACGACATGCGTGAGCTGCTGGGCCCCGATGCCCTCATCGTGACTCCGGGTGTGCGTCCGGTGGGTGCCGCCCTTGGTGACCAGTCCCGCGTGGCGACGCCTTCCCAGGCTATCGAGCGTGGCGCAAGCCACATTGTGGTGGGCCGTCCCATCACCGGCGCCGACGATCCGGTTGCCGCCTTTGACGCTATTGTCGCTGAGCTGGTCGAAAACGTCGCCTAAAAGATTCCCCTAAGTCACCACTTTTGGGTCTCATTAGCACAAAATAGCCCCTGTGCCTGCGTAAACTTTCCCATCCTTTGTGTGGAATCGCAGGTCAGGGGCTTAACTTTGGGCGCAGTATATTGCACTTTTTGCGGGTATCGTCTAACCTATGGAGCCGCGATTGGGCATTTTGTACGTTCTACGTGCTAAAATGCCAATTATTGAATCAGATATAACCCAACTTTTTGGAGGTACGAATGGCACTCCCTCAGCTTACCGATGAGCAGCGCAAGCAGGCTCTTGAGAAGGCTGCTGCCGCACGTCACGCCCGCGCTGAGCTTCGCGAGCAGATCAAGAAGGGCGAAAAGTCCCTCGAGTCTGTGCTCAACTCCGATGACCCCATCGCTTCCCGCATGAAGGTTTCCACCCTCATCGAGTCTCTTCCTGGTTATGGCAAGGCCAAGGCCGCCAAGATCATGGAGGAGCTCGGTATCTCCGCTACCCGTCGCGTCCAGGGCCTCGGCGTCCGTCAGCGCGAGCAGCTCCTCGAGCAGCTGACCAAATAAGTGGGCGCTCAGGATTCCAAGCTCTTTGTGATTTCTGGACCGTCAGGCGCAGGCAAGGGCACGCTCGTCACTCGTGTGCGCGAGCTCCGCTCGAACCTGGGCCTGACGGTTTCGGCTACCACGCGAGCACCACGCAAAGGTGAGGTCGACGGCGTCAACTACTTTTTTCTGACGCGCGAGGAGTTCGACCGCCGCGTGGCAAACGGTGAGTTTGTTGAGTGGGCCGAGGTCCACGGTAACTGCTACGGCACGTTGGTGAGCGAGGTCACATCCAAGCTCGCCTCTGGCGCATCTCTGATTTTGGAGATCGATGTCCAGGGTGCCCTGCAGGTGAAGGAGCGTTTCCCCGAGGCCGTGCTGATCTTTATCAAGCCGCCTTCGCTTGAGGTACTCCGCGAGCGTCTGGTCGGTCGCGGTACCGAGACGCCCGAGACGATCGAGCTGCGTATGGCAAACGCCGCCGATGAGCTTGCCCTTGCCGACCGCTACGACGACGTCGTGGTGAATGACGATCTCGACCGCGCGACCGATGAGCTCGTTCGCGTTCTCGATATGCATGAAAGGATCTGAGGTCCGTGTCCGTTGTAAAGCCTTGCATTGACGATCTTCTGGAGAAGACCGATCACAACCGCTTCCTGCTCGCTTCGCTTGCCTCCAAGCGCGCCTGCGACATCAATAGCATGCTGCGTGGCCAGCACAACCGCGTGCTTGCCGTCCAGGATGTCGATGACATCACCATCGGGCTTTCCGGTGCCGATACCATCTCGATGGCTATGGACGAGATTGTCGACGGCGACATCTCTTACGACGAGGCTCGTTACGAGAAGGCGCTCGGCCACAAGGTTGCTGAAGCCTAAATGGCGGCTCGCGTCTGCCTGGTCCACTATCACGAGGTTGGACTGAAGGGTAAGAACCGCGCACATTTTGAGCATATCCTCATGGATAACATTAAGGCGGCTTTGGCCGCCTTTTCCGTGAACGCCGTGTCTCGAATTTCCGGTTATATCCTCGTGACCTTTAACGAGCATCAGGCCGATGATGCGGCGCGTGTCATTCGCACCGTTCCCGGCGTTGCTCGTGTGTCTTTGGCGTATCACACCAACCGCGACCCGCAGGAGTACTGCGCCGCCGCCGTCAAGGCGCTGCGCGAGTTTGGTTCCTTCGATTCGTTTAAGGTGCACGCTAAGCGCTCCAATACCGACTATGAGCTCACCTCGATTGACATCAATCGTCAGGTGGGCGAGGTGTTGTGTGAGGCCTTCCCCGATAAAAAGGTTCAAATGCACGACCCCGATGCGATGGTGCACGTACTGGTGGTCCAGGGTAGCGTTTATGTGTACGCGCGCTCCGAGCGCGGCGTGGGCGGTCTGCCGGTGGGTTCTGCCGGCAAGGTCGTGACGCTGCTGTCGTCAGGTATCGATTCTCCGGTGGCGACCTGGATGCTCGCGCGTCGCGGCGCGGTGTGCGTGCCGGTACATTTCTCTGGTCGTCCGCAGACGCCCGATACGAGCGAGTATTTGGTGCAGGATATCATCCGTGCGCTTGAGCCGGGTGTCCAGATCGGCCGCCTGTACGTGGTGCCGTTTGGCGACTGCCAGCGTGAGATTTCGGTCACCTGTCCCAGCAATCTGCGCGTGATCATGTATCGCCGCATTATGTATTCGGTTGCCGAGCGCATCGCGCATATCGAGGGCGCTAAGGCCATCGTTACGGGCGAATCGCTTGGGCAGGTTGCCTCTCAAACGCTTGAGAACATCATGGCTGTCAACGAGGCCGTGAAGATCCCCGTGTTCCGTCCTCTCATCGGTTCGGACAAGCAGGAGATCATCGCGCGCGCCGAGGAGATCGGTACGTTCGATATCTCGACTGAGGCCGCTCCCGACTGCTGCACGCTGTTTATGCCGCGCCGTCCCGAGACGCACGCTAAACTCGATGCCGTACATGAGGCCTGGGAGTTGTTCGATCACGAGGAGATGATCGAGCGCCTGCTCAAGCAGACCGAGTACATCGACTTCGAGAGCAACACGTATAAGGCCCCTAAGACCTTAAAACGCAAACATTCGGAGCTTGCTCCGCGTGAGATTTACCAAGATCACGAGTAATTTTGTGCATAGACCGACGATGCGTCTGCATCGTCGGTCTTTTGCTATCTGGGCATTTTGCGGCTAAGTGTTCATTTGCTGACGTGTGCCTGAATAAATGGACAGTATTTCGCAAGGTTTTGGTCGGCTTTTGGTTTGACCGCGAAAACCGGTTTTGGAGAATGGCTGTTGCAGGACTCTTTTCCTGACACGATGTTGTTGGGAGGTTTTGCTATGGCGCAGCGCGAACAACACGAACGGGTCAAACGGATGGACCGCTTGGCGGACAAGCTGCTCGGTCATAAGGCAGTGGTGATGGCGATACTGGTCGTCATTGCGATGGCGAGTGGACTGGCGATGGCGAACCTTGGCGGCGGTGCCGGCAGTGTGTCGTTTGAGCACACTGATGGTTCGGCTTCGTTAGTGGAGCCGGGATCCGGCGATGCCTCGAGCGGAAAGACATCCGAAGGCTCTTCGCCTAAGGCGTCTGCCGCGGCAGAGGTTTATGTCGATGTTGATGGCGCCGTTGTGTCGCCCGGTGTATATCGTCTCAAGGACGGCGCGCGGGTGGCTCAGGCGATTGATGCCGCCGGCGGGCTGGCGCCCGAGGCAGACGTTACGGGGCTCAATCGGGCATCTAAGGTCGTCGATGGACAGAAGATTCACGTTCCAACGGTAGGGGAGCAGCAGGCGTCCATTGCGGAAGCTGGTGTTGATGGTGGGGCTTCCGCATCATCGGGCGTGAGTGGCGCAACAGGCCTAGTAAACATTAATACGGCAAGCGCGGCAGAGCTGCAGACGCTCTCGGGCATCGGTCCCTCCATGGCCCAGTCGATTATCGATGAGCGGACAAAGAACGGTGCTTTTGCCTCGGTTGACGATCTGATGCGTGTGTCGGGAATCGGCGAGAAGAAGCTTGCCAAAATCAAAGATTCCATCTGCGTATGAGTGCGACCGAGTGCGAGCATGTGATGCCTCCGCGGCCTCTGATGACGTGGACGATGGCCCTGTGTGCCGGCATGTGCATGAGCTGCGCCTTGGTGCTCAACGTGGCCGCCGATGCGCTGCTGCGGGAGCGGGCTTCGGCGGTCGGGCCGCTATGGGCCATTCCCGTTACGGCGGCGGTATTCGTTGTGCTGGCTCAATCTTGTGCGCGGCTTGCCCCTTGGAAGCGGTGGCTGTATGCCGCGTCCGTCGGTCTCGTGGCGGGAGCGGTCGTCTCGGCGTGGTGGGCTGTGGGCGTGCTAAGCGCCTCGAAGGCGCTCGACGGTCGAGCGGCAAGCAGCCTTGAGTTTGTCGTGCAGGGTGACCCATCCATAAACGACGACGTGTATTCCTATACCTGCGAGGCACGCACGGACGGTAAGAACTTGGCAATGGTTCGCCTATCGTGCGACCTCGAGCTCAAGGTCGGGGCGCACGTGCGTGTTATCGGTCGCGTTTCACGTTTTGAGAACGATGCGTATGGACGATCGCGCGTTCTCCGAGGCGAGGTGCGCAAGGTTAAAGTCGTTCGGATTTTGTCGGTCGATGAAGACTCTCCGGGGCCGCTTCTTCGGATGCGAAATGGGCTGCTTGCGTCCATCGCGCCTGCGACCGACCCGGCGCGTGCACTCATAGCCGGTGTCGTCTGCGGTCGTTCGGCCGAGCTGCGCGCCCAGCCGGCGGGCGACTGGTTTTCGGTGACGGGAACGGCGCATCTTATCGCCGTCTCGGGCAGCCATTTGGCAATCGTGGGGTTTGTAATCGAGGGTGTATTGCAAAAGACTCGGTGCTCACGCGGTCTTCAACGGGCGATATTGGCGATAACGCTTGTGGGCTACGCTGCTTTTACGGGCGCGTCTCCCTCGGCCGTGCGCGCGTGCTGCATGGTGTTCGCGACGCTTGTCGTAAACGGCGCGGGGCGGCGCCGGCACGGCGCATCGGCACTCTTCGTTACCATGTCCATCTTTGTGTTGCTGCGGCCGACGGTTCTGTTCGAGATGGGCTTTCAGCTTTCATGTGCCAGCGTCTTAGCCATTCTGTGCTTTTGCCCCTATGCGACCTACGCTTTGGGTGAGCTGAGTGTTCCGTCGGGCGTTGCCAGCATGCTTTCCGTCACGCTGTGCTCGCAACTGGCGACACTTCCCATTACCATTCCTGCCTTCGGTACGTTCTCGCTCATTGCTCCGCTGGCAAATGCGGTCCTCGGTCCGGTGGTGAGCGCACTGCTCGCCGTGTCGATCGTGCTGGTTCCCTTTTCGCTCCTGGCGCCGTTGCGGACTTGGGCGCTCGTTGTGCCCATGATTGCCGCCCGTTGCGCGCTGTTCTTTGAGCAGCTGTTTGCCGCCGTGCCGGGTGCATCCGTGAGCGTGCCGCCCGATAGCATGTGGATTTACCTAGTGCCGTGTTTGCTGGCGGTTCTGCTGGTCTGGTGGCCGCGTCCCCGTGCACGTCTTATGGCGGTGGGGCTTGCATGCCTGGTGCTCTTGGCTGCGATTCCGTACGTCTACTGGGATCGATTCGCTCCGCCTTCGGTGACGGTACTCGATGTGGGCCAGGCCGATGCGATTCTTATCCGCGAGGGCGGCGCAGTAGCGCTCGTCGACTGCGGGCTCGACGAGCGCGTGGTAGCGGCGTTGGTTCGCAACAATGTCCACCATATCGACGCCGTCTTCGTGACACATTGGGACGAAGATCATTGGGGTGGTCTTCCCGATGTGCTCGATCGGTTTTCGGTTGGAACCATTGCAGTTGCAGCGGATGCGCTGGACGGTGCGCCTGCTGAGGTCCTGAATCGCCCCGGCGTAACGTATCGGCAGGTGGCTCGCGGGGATACGGTCGATATCGGCGCATTTCGGGCTCGTGTGATGTGGCCGTTTGACACGGTGGATGGCGAGGGCAATGAGGACTCGCTTGTCTTGCTGCTCTCCTATGCCCGGGAATGCAAGAGCCTGCGTATGCTCCTCACTGGTGATGCCGAGCTCGATCAGGAGCGCGAGTTTGTACAGGAGGTGGGTGATATCGATGTGCTCAAGCTGGGGCATCACGGCTCAAAAGTTTCCGTCGACAAAGACCTGCTGGAAACGCTTAAGCCCGAGCTCTCTATGGCGAGTGCGGGCGAGGGCAACCGCTACGGCCATCCATCCGATGCCTGCATCGATGCCGTTCGCGATGCGGGCGGCGCGTTCGCATGTACCATTGAACAAGGAGACATTACCGTCTCGCCGACCGTAACAGGTTTTGCCATGCGATGCCAGCGACCGTGATGCTGCCGTTGGCGCGGGACCAACCCCTGGGCTAAAATGGCACGGTACGAATTCGAGAGTCTGCGGGAGGGGAGCGCAATGTCCGAAACCGGTCTGCTGCCGGCATATCTGATCGTCGGTACCGACGGAGTCAAGCGCGATCACGCCGTCTCGCGTATGAAAGCGCGTCTGGAAAAGTCGGGTATGGTCGAGTTCAACCTCGACGAGCGCGATATGACCAAAGACCCCGATATCGAGTCGATTATCGGATCGCTCAACACCTTTCCCATGGGCAGCGAGTTTCGCCTGGTAATCCTTGACGGCTGCTCAAAACTCGCCAAAGCGATCTCCGAGCCGCTTGTCGACTATCTGGCGAGTCCCAGCCCCACGACGGTTTGTCTCATCATCGCCGACTCGCTTGCCAAGAACACGCGCCTGTATAAGGCGATCGCCAAGATCGACAAGAAGGCGGTGATCGATTGCTCCGGTACCAAGCGCTGGGAGCTACCGCGCCGCGTGCAGCAGATGGCGACGCAGCACGGCAAGTCGATCTCGACGGCGGCCGCCGAGGAGCTCGTCTCGCGTTCGGGTGAAAACACTCGCATGCTCGATAACGATTTGGCTAAGCTTGCCCAGATGGTCGAGGCGCCCCAGATTGAGCTTGCTGATGTGGAGCGCTGGATTGTGCGCACGGCCGAAGTCCAGCCCTGGGACTTTCTCAATGCGGTCTCGGCCCGTGACATGCGACGCTCGCTCGAGCTCTTCAATCTACTGCCCGCCAAGAGCTACGTGTGGACTTACACATTGCTGTGCGGCCGCATCCGCGAGCTTATCGTTGCCAAGGCGCTCGATGCGCGCGGACAGGGTCGTGAGCTGGCCGCAACGCTTAAGCTCCAGTCCTGGCAGGTCAAGAATCACCTGACCTGGGCACGTCGCTTTTCGATGGCAGAGCTCGTTGCCGCGCTCGAGGGCGCGGTCGATGTGGAGCTCGCGCTGAAGGGTTCGGCCGATTCTCAGACCGCGCTTTTGCTCTGGATTACGTACATCTTGAGAAAATCGTGATGATACCTGCCTATTTGACAAATTCGTTCTATCCCTTTGAGGGGGAGCGTGCTATAGTAGGCGCTTGCATGACCTCACCGTGTCTCAGAGGTGTCATACATTTTTTGCAAGGAACTCGAAAGGAACTCCAGAAGTGGCAAACATCAAGTCTCAGAAGAAGCGTATCCGCACCAATGAGGCAGCTCGCATGCGTAACAAGGCTGTCAAGTCCGAGCTCAAGACGCTGACCAAGCACGTCCAGTCCGCCGTTGCCGAGGGCGACGCCGAGAAGGCCCAGGCTGCCCTCAAGACCGTCACCAAGCGTCTCGACATGGCTGCCGCCAAGCATGTTATCCACAAGAACCAGGCTTCCAACCGCAAGTCCGGTCTTGCCAAGCTCGTGAACAGCATCAACGCCTAAGTTGTAAATTTCACACCACACGGATTACGCGCATAAATGGAGCCTGTTTTATGGAACAGGCTCCATTTTTTGTACCGCTCGGGTAAGATAGTCCGCATGAATACTTCAATTGACATTTCCCACATCCGCAACTTCTCAATCGTTGCGCACATCGACCATGGCAAGTCCACGATCAGCGATCGCATCCTCGAGCTCACCCATACCGTCGACGAACGCGACATGGAGTCGCAGCTGCTCGACACCATGGATATCGAGCGCGAGCGCGGCATCACGATCAAGTCCAATGCCGTTCGCGTGTCCTATGACGCCGACGATGGCGAGACGTATCAGTTCAATCTGATCGATACGCCGGGCCACGTGGACTTTACCTATGAGGTCTCGCGCTCGCTGGCAGCCTGTGAGGGCGCGGTGCTCGTTGTCGACGCCACGCAGGGCGTCGAGGCGCAGACCGTCTCCAACGCGACGCTCGCCATGAACGCCAATCTGGACATTGTGCCGGCCATCAACAAGATCGACCTGCCCTCGGCCCATCCCGACGAGGTTAAGACCGAGATCGAGGATGACCTGGCGATCCCTGCCGATGATGCCGTGTGCGTCTCGGGCAAGACCGGCGAGGGCATCCACGATCTGCTGGAGTCCATTGTCTTTTTGATCTCTCCGCCCAAGGGCGATGCGAACGCGCCGCTCAAGGCACTCATTCTGGATTCGTACTTCGACGAGTATCGTGGCGTCGTCGCCACGGTGCGCATCTTTGACGGCTCCATCAAAAAGGGCGATACCCTGCGCATGATGCAGGCAAAGGGCGACTTTTTGGTCGATGGCGTGGGCGTCAAGCGTCCCGCCGAGACCCCGGTCGACGCGCTCACGGTCGGCGAGGTCGGATACGTGGTCACGGGCCTGAAGGACCCCGAGGCCGTTCGCGTGGGCGATACCCTCACGTGGGCGTCGAATCCCTGCCCCGAGCCGCTTCCCGGCTACCGCGAGGCCAAGCCCATGGTCTATACGGGCCTGTTCCCGATCGATAACAAGGACTACGAGAACCTGCGTGACGCGCTCGATAAGCTGCACGTCAACGACCCGTCGTTGGTGTGGGAGCCCGAGACCTCGGTGGCGCTCGGCTTTGGCTTCCGCGTGGGCTTCTTGGGCCTGCTGCATATGGAGGTCGTCAAGGAGCGCCTGGAGCGCGAGTTCAATCTTGACCTCATTGCCACGAGCCCCTCGGTGGACTATCACGTCTACAAGACTGACGGCGAGATGATTGATGTCCGCAGCCCGCAGGATCTGCCCGAGGCTACGCGCATCGAGCGTATCGAGGAACCCTACCTCAAGGCCAAGATTATCTGCCCGCCCGAGTATACGGGTGCCGTCATGCAGCTCGCTATCGAGCACCGCGGCATTACTACCGACATGATTCATCTCACGAGCAAGTCGGTCGAGATGCGCTTTGATATGCCGCTCGCCGAGCTCATCTTGGACTTCTTTGACCAGCTCAAGAGCCGTACCAAGGGCTATGCCTCGCTCGACTACGAGTTCAACGAGTATCGTCCCTCCGAGCTCGTCAAGCTCGATATCTTGCTTTCGGGCGACGAGGTGGACGCGCTGTCGTTTATCGTCCATAAGGACAAGGCCTATGGCCTGGCCCGTGGTCTGTGCGACAAACTTAAGGAGATCATCCCGCGTCAGCTGTTCGAGGTTCCCATCCAGGGTGCTATCGGCAACAAAATCATCGCCCGTTCTACCGTCAAAGCGCGTCGCAAGGACGTTCTTGCTAAGTGCTACGGCGGCGATATCTCGCGTAAGCGCAAGCTGCTCGAGAAGCAGAAAGAGGGCAAGAAGCGCATGAAGGCCATCGGCTCGGTCGAGGTCCCGCAGGAGGCCTTTATGGCGATCCTCAAGGTGGACGAGTAGGTCTATGGCGCTTTCCGAATACAGCAAGCGGCTGCTGGGCGCCTATGCCGAGCAGCCGTTCCTTATGGCTCCCATGGCGGGCGTAACCGATCCCGCTTATCGCATCATGTGCCGCCGCCGCGGTGCCAATCTCGCCTATAGCGAGATGGTGAGCGTGGCGGGCCTTGCCTATGCCAGCAACAAGACCTGGCGCCTGGTGCTACCGGCCGACAAGGAGCAGCAGATTTGCGTGCAGCTCTTTGGCTCCAAGCCCGAGCAGTTTGCGAGTGCCGTCGCCGCCGTCGAGGAGCGTGTGGGCGATCGCCTGTCATTGATTGATATCAACATGGCCTGTCCGGCTCGCAAGGTCGTTACTAAGGGCGAAGGCTCGGCGCTTATGCGCACGCCCGACCTGGCCGAGAAGATTGTCGAGGCAGCGGTGGGCGCGGCGCATGTTCCCGTGACCGTGAAGATCCGCAAGGGTTTTTATGCCGAGGACCGCAACGCCGCAACGTTTGCCCAGATGCTTGAAGGGGCGGGCGCCTCTGCAGTTGCCGTGCACGGTCGTTGTGCCACGCAGCTCTACACCGGCCAGGCCGATTGGTCGGTTGTCGATGAGGTTGCCGACGCCGTCGAGATTCCCGTGATTGGTTCGGGTGATGTGTTCTGCGCCGAGGATGCCGCGGAGCATCTGCGCAGTTCTGGTGCCAGCGCGGTGTTTATCGCGCGCGGCATCTACGGCAATCCGTGGGTGTTCGGTGATGCTCGCGCCCTTGCGCTCGATGGCATGCCGGTGCCGGCGCGCAGCTCCGTTGAGCGCCTAGACGCCCTGCGTGAGCACCTAACGCTGACGCATGAGCTCCTGCCGCTCATGTCGCGTGCCCGTACGTACGCAAGCTGGTACTTAAAAGGCATGCCCCATGCCGCCGCTTGGCGTGCCCATGTGGTGCGCTGTTCCACTTACGAGGAGTTTATGGCGCTGGTCGATGAGATCGAGCGCGATGTGGTGGCCTGCGAGGCTGCCCTTGCCGCCGGCGAATCGGTGCCTCCACATCCGCTGGAGGCTTAAGGGTGGCCGTTACCGCGCTGTACGTGCACGTGCCGTTTTGCGCCCAAAAGTGCCGGTACTGCGACTTTGACTCGCGCAGTTTTGCTCCGTGCGACCTGAGCGCTGCGCTCGATGTCTATTTTGAGCAGTTGTTCGCGCGCCTCGATGCTTTTGGCAAGGCTAGGGCCCTTGAACAGATCCGCACCGTCTATGTTGGCGGTGGTACGCCGTCGCTGGCGGGGGAGCGCCTGGTGGAGCTGGCGCGGCGTATTCGTGCGTGGTGCGCCCCCGTTGAGTTTACCTGCGAGGCCAATCCCGAGTCGCTGACCGCCGAGCTTGCCGCTGCGCTTGCCAAGGTTGGTGTCACACGCGTCTCTCTGGGCGTGCAAACGCTCGATAACATCGAACTTACCGCTATCGGCCGTATTCACGATGCCGATCGGGCGCTCGCCGCCATCGCGACAGTCAAGAACGCTGGGCTTGACGTGTCGTGCGACCTTATGTGCGGACTTCCCGGGCAGACCGCAGCGAGTTGGAGGCGCACGCTCGATGGCGTGCTGGCGGCGGCTCCGCATCATGTGTCGGTCTACCCGCTCACGCTTGAGGAGGGGACTCCCCTTTATCGCATGGCGTGCCGCGACGAGTCGGTAGAGCCCGACGAGGATTTTCAAGCTTCGTGCATGGATGTGGCGCGTGAGCGTCTGGGTGCGGCCGGCTATCACCCGTATGAGGTGGCAAGCTATGCGCTCGACGGACATGAGTGCGCCCATAACATTGCCTACTGGACCGGCCAGGGCTATTTGGGCCTGGGTCGCTCTGCCGCGGGCATGCTCGATGCCGAGGATTTCGATCGTCTTGCAGGTTTGTTCCCCGGCGTGTCTTCTCGAGGCGATTCGTACCGCGTGCGTCTGGTGCAACGTGACGATGACGCGACGGCGTTCGAGGCCGAATATCTGTCGCAGCGTGAGGCTGCGGCTGAAGACCTGATGCTCGCTTGTCGCTTGACGCGCGGTATTGCGTCCGATCTGTTGGTTCGTGCAGCTTGCGTCATCCCAACGGGCGAGCTGGCAGCTGTCTGCGATCGCGCGCTCGAATTGGGTCTTGCCACTTGGGTGCCCGAGACGCTCGGAGTCCATGAGGGACCCTTCACTTCGGCAGACGTCCTCGCGGGCCATGTCCGTGCTCGTTTAGCGCCCACCCACTTGGGCTGGCTCGATGGAAATGTGCTGTTCGAGCTGTTTTGGGGTCTAGCCTAGGCCGCTCGGGTAGAATTACCGCAATATATACGCTGCTGTGAGCAGGAGGTTGCCGCGCATGGCGACGATGAACGAAAAAGATTACTACGAGATTTTGGGTGTCTCCAAGGACGCCACCTCGCGTGATATTCAGAAGGCCTTCCAGCAAAAGGCCCGCAAGCTCCATCCGGACGTCAACAAAGAACCTGATGCCGAGGAAAAGTTTAAAGAGGTTTCCGAGGCCTACGCCGTGCTTTCGGACGAGCAGAAGCGTGCGCGCTACGACGCCATGCGCTCGGGCAATCCCTTTGCCGGTGCACCGACGGCTTCGCCCTATGGCGGTGGCTATGCCGGCAGCGCCGGTTACGGCAATCCCTTTGACGGCGGTTTCCCCTTCGGGGGCGCCTGGGGCCAGCCGCGTCGCGGGCAGGCTGCCTATAATCCCGAGAACGGCGCCAACGTGGTCGTCGATATTAAGCTCGACGCCAAGGAGGCCAAGGGCGGTGCCCGCAAGACCGTTCGCTATACGCGCTTCGATACCTGTGGTCACTGCGGAGGCTCGGGTTCTGTTTCGTCCGAGCATGCACATACCTGTCCGAGCTGCGGCGGTCGCGGCCACATCGACGTCGACCTGTCCTTCCTGTTCGGTGCCGGCACGTTCCAGTCGGTCTGCCCCGAGTGCGGAGGTTCCGGTAAGGTCGTCGCCGACCCCTGTCCCGATTGCGGCGGCAGCGGTCGAACCCGTGTGACCTCCGAGCAGACAATTGAGTTTCCTGCCGGCACGCACGATGGCGACGAGGTCCGCATTGGCGGCATGGGTCACGCCGGCACCAACGGTGCCTCGGGCGGCGATCTTGTCGGCCGTGCCCATGTTGAGGCCGAGCGTCTGGAAGGCAAGGCCCGTACCGGTTTTTACCTGATGGGCATCGTGGCGCCGTTTTTGGTACTCTCGGCCATCTCGGGCGTGTTCTCTGCCTTTGCCGTGATGTGCTTTATTCCGTTTACCATGGGCCTGTTCATGGTGCTTTCGGACGGCGTGCTTCATCGCAGCTTGCTGTGGTGGAAGCGCGGTGCGATGCAGTTTGCCAACGGTTTTGCCAACGGCTTCATGTTCGCGCTCGTGTCGGTTTGGTTCGCGAGCTGCTCGCAACGGGCCATGCTTTCGCCGTACCAAATGCAATAACATCAAACCCTCTGTTTGCGGCCGGCCCTGCTTGGGTATAGGACGCACTGTGACAATAATGAAAGTCGGAAGGATTCGGTCGTGTCGGAAAATAGGGATTACTACGAGGTACTTGGCGTCGACAGGGATGCCGACGCGCGGACGATTAAGCGCGCGTTTCTAAAGAAGGCCCGTACCGTACACCCGGACGTTTCGGACGACCCCGAGGCCGAGGCCAAGTTTAAAGAGCTTAACGAGGCGTATTCCGTTCTTTCCGATGAGCAGAAGCGTGCTAACTACGACCGTTACGGCACTGCCGACGGCCCTGGTGGTTCAGGCTACGTCGATATCAACGATATCTTTGGTGGCATGGGCATGGACGACTTGTTCTCGTCGTTCTTTGGCGGCGGTGCCGGCGGTGGCGCCCGCAGCCGTCGCGAGCGCCGCCGGGGTCGCGATATGGCCATCTCCCTTTCGGTGACGCTCGAGGAGGCGGCACTCGGCTGCAAAAAGACAATCAGCTATGACCGCCTTGCTCCTTGCGAGGACTGCAATGGCACCGGTAGGGCAGAGGGCGCACAGGAAAAGCAGTGCGGCCGCTGCCACGGTACGGGCTACGTCACGACGGTTCAGCGTTCGTTCCTGGGCCAGGTTCAGTCTTCCTCGCCTTGCCCTGACTGCCATGGCGAGGGCACGGTTATCGACCATCCCTGCGAGACCTGCGACGGTCAGGGCCGCACGCCTTCGCATGAAAAGATTGACATCGATATTCCCGCCGGCGTTTCGACCGGTCGCCAGCTGCGTGTGAGCGGCTTTGGCGAGGCCGGCCTTCGCGGCGAGCCTTCGGGCGACCTGATTGTCAACGTGCGCGTTGCCGACCATGAGCGCTTTAAGCGCAACGGTGACGACCTGTACCTGGTGAGCGATATCTCGATTGCGCAGGCTGCGCTCGGCTGCGAGATCGAGGTCGAGGGCATTATGCCCGACGAGGTCGTTAAGGTGACGGTTCCCGCCGGTGCCCAGTACGGCGACACCGTGAGCGTCAATAATTACGGCATGCCGCGCATTGGCGGTGGCGGTTCGCGTGGCCGCCTGATCGTGCAACTGCGCGTGGTCGTTCCCACCAATCTTTCCAATAAGCAGCGCGAGCTGCTCCGTGCTTTTGCCGATGATATGGGCGATGACGTCGCTTCCGGTAAGAAGTCGGTGACCGACCGTATCAAGAGTGCCCTCGACGATATCCTCGATTAAGGAGCCCGCGTGCTCGCACCCCATATTTCCGTCGTCAACCTCGGCTGCCGTGTCAACCGGGTTGAGTCTGACCGTATCACTGCCGATCTTATACGCTTGGGCTTTGCTATGGTGGAGCCCCAGGATGCCGATCTGATCGTCATTAACACCTGTGCCGTTACGGGCGAGGCTGAGGCCAAGACCCGTAAGGCCGTTCGTCATGCGCTGGCCCATCCAAACGAGCCCTATGTGGTCGTGACCGGATGCGTGGTTAATTTGCATCCCGAGGAGCTGCTGGAGCTTTCGGATCGCGTGATCGCCGAGCCGTCCAAGATCGATGTCGCCGAACGTGTCTGCGAGGTGTTGGGCGTTGAGTCCGATAGCGTTCCCGCCTGCAGCGATGGCGAGGTGGTCGATGCGCTCGGTCGCTCTCGCCTGGGCGTGAAGATTCAGGACGGCTGCAACCACCGCTGCACCTATTGCATTGTGTGGAAGGCGCGCGGCCCCGAGCGCTCCGTGCCCGTCGAGTCCGTGCTCGAGCAAGTTCGCGAGGCCCAGGAGGCCGGCGTGCCCGAGGTAGTGCTGACCGGTGTGAACCTGGGTGCCTACGATGGCAAGAGCGCGACCGACGAGCATGTCGAAATCGATGAGTTGCTCGAGGCCATCATGGAGCGCACGTCTATTCCGCATGTGCGCATTTCCTCGATCGAGCCCATGGATATCTCTGAGCGCCTGCTTAAGGTTATGGCGCGCTATCCGCAGCGTATCGCCCCGTTTTTGCACCTGCCCGTGCAGTCCGGCTGCACGGCGACCCTGCATCGCATGGGCCGTCCCTATAGCGCCGAGGCCTTTGAGGACACGGTGCGCATGATTCGCGCCAACTTGCCCCTTGTGTCTCTTTCGTGCGATGTCATCGTCGGCTTCCCCGGCGAGACGGACGAGGAATTCGAGGAGTCGCTGGCGCTGTGCCGCCGTGTGGGTTTCTCGCGTATGCACGTATTCCGCTATAGCAAGCGTCCCGGTACCCTTGCTGCCGACATGCCCGACCAAGTGCCGCCCGAGGTTATGGCCGAGCGTAGCCGCCGTATGCGGGCCGCCGCGCAGGAGCTCGCTATTGCCGACGCTCGTCGTCGCGTGGGCACGGTCGAGCGTGCCGTGCTCGAGTATGCTGACAACCTGACACTTGGCTCGTTCCATCATGCTCGTCTTGACGATACCCGTGGACTCACAGCCCCGTGCCTGCTCGATGTTGTTATCATCGGAGTCGATGATTCCGGCCTGGTCCATGCACGCAGGGAGGTTCATGGAAGCCTCGAAGATTAGACTTACCGTTCCCGAGGGGATTGATCCCTCGCGCGTTTTGGGCGCCGGCGACGGCGTCCTTCGTGCGCTCGAGAGCTTGGTTCGCGCCCACGTGGTCGCCCGTGGCGATAGCATCGCCGTGAGCGGCGACCCGGACGAGGTCGAACTCGTGGCGCGCTTTTTCGAGCACGCTTTTCGCGAGGCGGCCGCTGGGCGCACGCTGTCTGCCGACGATGTCTCTCGCTGCCTGGCCGTCTTGCGCGACGGTGAGCACGAGGCTAGGTCGCTTCGCGATGACGTGCTGCTTTCGTATCGCGGCCGTGTCATTCGTCCCAAGACGCTCGGGCAAAAGCGCTATGTGGATGCCATTCGCTCGCATACCATCACCTTTGGCTTGGGTCCTGCCGGTACCGGTAAGACCTATCTGGCCATGGCGCTCGCCGTTGCCGCGCTCAAGCGCCACGAGGTGGGCCGGCTGATCTTGACGCGTCCGGTTGTCGAGGCGGGGGAGAACCTGGGCTTTTTGCCCGGTACCCTCGAGGAAAAGATCGATCCCTACATGCGTCCGCTCTACGACGCCCTTTTTGACATGATGGATCGCGAGCGCACCGATGAGCTTATGGAGCGCGGCGTGATCGAGATCGCCCCGCTTGCCTATATGCGCGGTCGTACGCTGAGCGATGCCTTCGTGGTACTCGATGAGGCACAAAATACCACGCCTGAGCAGATGAAGATGTTTCTGACGCGCCTGGGCTTTAACTCCAAGTTCGTGATCACCGGCGACCTGAGCCAGCGCGACCTGGTGGGTCGTCGTGGTGGCTTGGCGGATGTCGAGAAGATTTTGGGCCGTGTCGACGATGTCGCATTTTCGCACCTCGAGCGTGCCGACGTGGTGCGCCATGCCCTGGTGGGACGTATCGTCGAGGCATACGATACTTATGATGATGTGCGCGAGCAGCGCCCGCGTGACCGAAAGGAGTCCCGTTGAGTGTATTGATCAGCAACGACGCCGAGCTCGATACGCTGCTTGACGCGCAGGAGGTGGAGCACATCTGCGAGGTTGTGCTTGCCGCCGAGGGCGTTGAACGTGAAGTCGAGATTTCCCTTTCGTATGTCGACGAGGACGAGATGCACGAGCTCAACCACGAGTGGCGCGGTATCGACCGCACCACCGATGTGCTCTCGTTTGAGTGCGACTCGGCCTTTGACAATGACATTCCCGTCGATGAGACGCTCGAGCTCGGCGATATTATCTTGGCCCCGCAGGTTATTGCCCGTCAGGCCCCCGGTTTTGGCAATAGCCCTGCTGACGAGTGCCGTCTGATGCTCGTACACGGCATGCTGCACCTGCTGGGCTATGACCACATCGAGGACGACGAGGCCGAGGTCATGGAGGCCCGCGAGGACGCCATCCTGCGCGATTTGGCGCTCGAGCGCGGCGAGGACCCCAAGCTAGTCCACGTCGGCCCCATCACCAACCACGCCCACGACTAGGAGCCGTCTATGATTCCCGGATCGAACAAGGACCATCCGTCCTTCTTAAAGTCGTTTTCTTACGCTATGGAGGGCTTCGTCACCGCCGTCAAGACCGAGCGCAACATTAAGGTCATGCTCGTGGCGGGCGTGTGCACCGTCATTGCCGGCTGTATCGTGGGACTGGACATTGCCGAGTGGGCCACGATTATCATCTGTTGTGGCCTGGTGATTCACGGCGAGCTGTGCAACACCGCTATGGAGGCTATCGTCGACCTAGCGACCCAGGAGCTCCATCCGCTGGCCAAGCGTGCGAAGGACATCGCCGCCGCCTCTGTATACGTTCTTTCCATCACCGCCGCGATTGTGGGCGTGCTGGTATTTGCCCACGCGCTCGGCTTTATTTAGAAAGGGATTTCCATGTCCGACAATATGCAGTCTACCGATGAAGTTTTGGATGACGAGGTCCTGGACGCGGTGGATACCGAGGAGCTCGAGGATGTCGAGGAGTTCGACCCGTTTGAGGGTATGAGCGACGAGGAACTCGACGCCCTGTGCGACGAGGACGACAACCTCGCGGGCTTTGGCGACGTTGAGTCCGGTTTCCGCAGCGGCTTTGTGGCCCTGGTCGGTCGTCCCAACGCTGGCAAGTCTACGCTGCTTAATGCCTGCTATGGCAAAAAGGTCGCCATCACCTCGCCGGTGGCCCAGACGACCCGCCGCCGCATGCGCGCCGTCGTCAACCGCCCCGGCTACCAGCTGGTCTTTGTCGATACCCCCGGTATTCATAAGCCCAAGGACGGCTTGGGATCCGAGCTCAACAAGAGCGCGTTGTTCGAGCTGAACGATGTTGATGTTGTCGCGTTTTTGATTGATGCCACCAAACCGATCGGCAGGGGAGACGCCTGGGTTGCCGAGCGCGTCAAGAACGCTCGTTCCAAGAAGGTCCTGGTGCTCACCAAGGCCGATGAGGCCGACCCCGCACAGGTCATGGAGCAGCTTAAGGCAGCCCACGAACTCATGGAATATGACGACGAGATCGTGACGTCGTCGGTCAAGAACTTCAACGTCGATGCGTTTATCGAGACCGTTGCGCACTTTTTGCCTGAGGGTCCGCGTTGGTTCCCCGAGGACATGGGTACCGACGCTTCCGATGAGACGCTCGTTGCCGAGTTTGTGCGCGAGAAGGTCTTGCGCCGCACCCGTGATGAGATTCCGCACTCCGTTGGCGTGATCTGCGATGCGCTCGAGCAGACCAAGAAGGTGCTGCGCGTGCACGCCACCATTTACGTCGAGCGCGAGGGCCAAAAGGGCATCATCATCGGTAAGGGCGGCGAGATGATCAAGCATATCGGTATCGACGCCCGTCGCGATCTTGAGCGCATCTTTGGCACGCAGGTCTTTTTGGAGCTGGACGTGAAGGTCAAGGCCGGCTGGCGTGACGACGAGGCCCAGATTCGCCGCTTTGGCTACAACGCCGAGGACTAAGGACGCGCGGCGCGCATGGCAGGCTCCCGGACATATCGCACCAAGGTGCTCGTCCTCGACAAGACGAAGCTCAAAGAGACCGACCTGATCTTGACGATGCTTGACGAGCGGGGACGGCAGGTTCGTGCAGTGGCAAAGGGCGCCCGCAAACCCGGCGGACGCCTGGCTGCGCGCTGCGAGCTGTTCTGTACGGTCGATATGCTGCTCGCACATGGACGGTCACTCGACGTGGTTTCTCAGGCCGAGCTTATGGAGGCGCCGCTCGGCGCTGCGCCCGATTACGAGACGACCTGCGCCGCAAGCGCGATCGCCGAGGTCGCGCGCGTGTGCTCGTTCGAGGACGCCGAGGACCCGTTTACCTTTGCCATAACGCAGCGAGCGCTTGCCCTGGTGGGCAGCGGGCTTGACACGGCACATATGGACCTACTTGTGGCGGCATATGTCTTTAAGCTGCTATCGCACGTTGGCTATCGTCCCGATTTTTCGGCCTGTGTGCTGTGCGGAGACCCCATGCTGTCGTATTTTTCAGCCCAGGCGGGCGGTCTCATGTGCGGGTCGTGCGCGTCGAGCGTTCCAGGTGCTGAACTGGTGTCGACCGGTGAGACCGCATGGCTGCGCGCCCTCATGTCCATGACCTTCGATGCGCTCATGGCCGAGCGAATCGACCCGCATACGGCGGCATTCCTGCTCGGGCTTTCGCATGTTTGGGCTGCGACGCACACCGATCAGCGCCTTCGCGCGATGGAATTCATGTTGGGTCGGTGATGATGCGCAGGCGCGGGCTGCTTGTGGTAACATACCGACCTGTTGGTACCTCGACCTTGGTTGTTCGCTCCACCGGCGGCTTCCCAGTCCGAGGCGAATCGAGTCGCCCGTGGGCGACGCAAAACGAAAGGTGAAACAATGACTGTTTCCAAAGAGCGCAAGGCGGAGCTGACTGCCCAGTTCGGTAACACCCCGGTCGACACCGGCAACCCCAAGGTTCAGGTCGCCATCCTGTCCGAGCGCATCAAGGAGCTGACCGAGCACATGAAGTCCCACCAGAAGGACTTCCACACCCGTCGTGGCCTGCTCATGCTCGTCGGCCGTCGTCGTCGTCTTCTCTCCTACATCAAGAAGAACGACATCGTCGAGTACCGTGAGCTCATCAAGGCTCTGGGCATCCGCGACAACATCCAGTAGGATTTGTACATGCTAAGAGCGTCCTGCGCAGCGGGGCGCTCTTTTTGTGTAAGGGCGCGAACAATCACGCTCTGAAGCGTGGCGGGGGCAGGGGGCCCGCGTCACATGAGAAGCCCGCAGGCAAGGGGTCTGCGGGGTAAAGGAGAACAATGACACTCGTATCCAAGACCTTTGAGCTGTACGGCAAGACCTACACCTTTGAGTCGGGCGAGCTTGCCAAGCAGGCCACCGGCGCCTGTCTGGTCAAGCAGGGTGACACCACGATGCTCGACACCGTGGTCGTCTCCAAGGAGCGTAAGAACTACGACTTCTTCCCGCTGACCGTCGACTTCAACGAGAAGATGTACGCCGCCGGCCGCATCCCGGGTGGCTACCTCAAGCGTGAGGGCCGTCCCAGCGAGAAGGCCACGCTCACCGCGCGCATGATCGACCGTCCGATTCGCCCGAGCTTCCCGGACGGCTTCCGCAACGAGGTGCACATCGTCGCTACCTCGCTTGTCGCCGACCAGGTCAATCCCTTCGACGTCATCAACGTCATGGGTGCTTCCCTGGCCATGACGCTCGGCGGCGTGCCCTTCGAGGGCCCGCTTGCCTGCGTGCGCATCGGCCGCAACGTGGAGACCGGCGAGTTTATCGTCAACCCCACCTACGAGGAGCGCGAGAACTCCGATCTGGACCTGGAGCTGGGCGGCTCTGCCGACTTCATCTCGATGGTCGAGGCCGGCGCCGAGGAGATCTCCGAGGACGACATGCTCGCCGCCATGAAGTTTGGCCAGGAGGCCCTTGCCGCTTTCTGCCAGGCTCAGGACGAGTTCGTCGCCGAGTGGGAGCAGGTCAACGGCCCCATCGTCAAGAAGGAGTACCCGCTCGACCAGCCCGTCGAGGAGGTCCAGGAGCGCATCTTCGCCCACTACGACGAGATGGCTGCCGCCCTTCGCGACGCCGACAAGCTCTCCCGTATCGGTAAGGTCGAGGCTCTGAAGGAGTCCATCCGCGCCGAGTTCACCGAGGAGGAGCAGGCCGCTTGGGAGCGCGAGATCCCCGTGGCGCTCAAGAAGCTCGAGAAGAAGGCCATGCGCACCATGGTCGTTGAGACCGGCGAGCGCGTCGACGGCCGTGCCGCCGACGAGATCCGTCCCATCATGGTGAAGGACAACTACCTGCCGCTCGTTCACGGCTCCGGTTTGTTCCAGCGTGGCCAGACCCAGGTGCTCTCGGTTCTTTCGCTCGGCATGCTCAACGAGGGCCAGCGTCTGGATACCATCGAGCCCACCGAGGGCAAGCGCTACATGCACCACTACAACTTCCCGCCTTTCTGCACCGGCGAGACCGGCCGCATGGGCAGCCCCAAGCGCCGCGAGATCGGCCATGGCAATCTGGCCGAGCGCGCTCTGCTTCCGGTGCTTCCCGACGAGAACGAGTTCCCCTACGCCATCCGCGTCGTCTCCGAGGTCATGGAGTCCAACGGCTCCTCTTCGATGGCTTCGACCTGCGGCTCCACACTCGCCCTTATGGACGGCGGCGTGCCCATTAAGCGCCCGGTCTCCGGTATCGCCATGGGCCTGATCCAGGAGGAGGGCAAGACCGTGGTACTGTCCGACATCCAGGGTCTCGAGGACTTCCTGGGCGACATGGACTTTAAGGTCACCGGCACCACCGAGGGCATCACCGCCCTGCAGATGGACAACAAGGCCACCGGCCTCACCTTCGACATCCTGGCCCGCGCTCTGCAGCAGGCCAAGGAGGGTCGCGCCTTCATCCTGCAGAAGATGCTCGATGTGATCCCCGAGCCGCGCTACACCACGCGCAGCACCGCTCCGCGCATCGTTTCCATCCAGGTTCCGACCGACAAGATCCGCGACGTCATCGGTTCCGGCGGTAAGGTCATCCGCGGTATCCAGGACGAGACCGGCGCCTCGGTCGACATCCAGGAGGACGGCACCGTCTTTGTTGGCGGCACCGGCGAGTCCGTCGACCAGGCCGTTGAGCGCATCAAGCTCATCATCAAGGTTCCCGAGCCGGGCGAGGAGTACACCGGTCGCGTGGTCTCCATCCAGCCCTTCGGCGCCTTCGTCAACCTGCTGCCCGGTAAGGACGGCCTGCTGCACATCTCCCGCGTCGCCAAGGGCCGCGTGGAGAAGGTCGAGGACGTCCTCAACGTGGGCGACGAGGTCAAGGTCGTCGTCATCGAGGTCGACGATCGCGGCAAGATCTCGCTCGATCGTCTTGATAAGCCCGAGGCCCCTGCTCGCGCCGAGGGTGCCTCCGAGGGCGACGGCGAGCACTTCCAGCGCCGTGAGCGTCCGCGTCGCGAGCGCTCTGAGCGCAGCGACCGTCCGCGCCGTCCCGGTGACAACGGAGGCCGCAAGCCCCGCCGTCACCACGACGCCGAGTAACAGCCGTACATAAGCAGCTCAACAAGGGCGACTCCTAAGGGGGTCGCCCTTTTGCTATTCCCGGCGGGGCCGCAGGTAAAGTTTCCTGCTCTACAGTCCTGCTCGCACGGAGAGCATATTAAGTGCTTTCCTTTGCGTGCGGAACTCGCGATAAACTTCATATGAGTCCCTCCCGGGCGCAAGCAAAAGGGCTGGTTAACGCTGTTGGTAGCTTGCTGGTCTTCTGTTCTTAGTTGATATACTTTTTCGCATCTAACGCTTAGCCTAGGGGGTTGGTATGACAAATAAGGTTGAATGGGACCGCATGATTGCCGGGGAGCTCTATAGCCCCTATCGGGTTAACGACCATTCGTTTAGTAGGGTGCATGCGGCTCAGAAGTTGTTTAATGAGTCGGAGTATTGGGCTGATTCGAGCGCCTTTGAGGAACTAAAGAAGTGTTTTCGCGTTGCTCCGGACGATATGGTCTTAACGGCTCCCGTTTATTTTGATCACGGCGACAGGGTTTCGTTTGGTAACCATTTCTATGCGAATACCGGTTTGACGATTCTGGACGAAAATTACGTGACCTTTGGCGACAACGTCTTTCTAGGACCCCATGTGAGTATATTTACTGCTGGGCATCCAATTGACGCCGATGTGCGCAATCTAGACCTCGAGTATGCTAAGCCTGTCGTAATCGGTAACAACGTCTGGATGGGCGGCGGGGTGATTATCAATCCGGGCGTATCAATCGGAGACGATGTGGTCATAGCCTCAGGTTCAGTTGTTGTTAAAGACGTTCCAAGCCACGTCATCATCGGCGGCAATCCAGCTCATATCATTCGAGAGATTACCGACAGCGATCGCAAGCTCTGGCAAGGCCAGCTGAATGCCTACAACGAGGCAATTGAATCATAGCCTCGGCATTCCCGCAGATAAAACCTACTAAAACAAACCTATCCCTTATTGGCAGGTTTCCCGTGGGACGGGCACTGATGAAGTTTATCGCGAGTTCCGCACGAACAGGAGGCCACTTAATGTGGCCTCCGTCGTGAGCAGGACTGTAGAGCAGGAAACTTCATCAGTGCCCGCCCCACGGGAAACCGGCGGGATATACAGGTCCAGATGGGGCTTTGATGCATGGGTGGTCTGTTGTTGTGCAAATGGGTATCATACTGTGGTTATTGCATCGACTCTGTGATGCATGTTTGTACGTTCCCGGCGGTCGGTTTGCCAGAAGCGCCCCGTCGGTTGTTCCAGACCCGTTTCGAAGAAAGGAAACCACACAAACCTATGGCAGCTAAAAAATCATCTCCCTTGAAGATCATCCCGCTCGGCGGCCTTGACGGCATCGGCAAGAACATGACGGTCTTCGAATGCGGCGACGACATGGTGCTCGTTGACGCTGGCCTCATGTTCCCCGACGATTCCCAGCCCGGTATCGACTTGGTGCTTCCCGACTACACCTATGTTCTGGAGAACGAGGAGAAGCTCCGCGGTATCGTCGTCACCCACGGCCACGAGGACCACACCGGTTCTCTTCCGTATCTGCTGCAGGACCTCAACAATAAGGTGCCCATCTTCTCGAGCAAGCTGACGCTTGGCTTTATCGAGGGCAAGCTTTCTGAGTTCCGTATCCGCGCCCCCAAGTTCCGCGAGGTCAAGGGCGGCAGCCATGTCAACCTCGGCGGCATCTCGCTCGACTTCTTCTCGATGACTCACTCCATCCCTGGCGCTCTGGGCGTGTTCATCCGTACCAATCAGGGCACCGTTATGCACACCGGCGACTTTAAGCTCGACCAGACGCCCATCGATGGCGTCACGCCCGACTATGCCGCTATCAGCCGCTTTGCCAAGCAGGGCATCGACCTACTGCTTTCCGACTCCACCAATGCCACGGTTCCCGGCTTTACCAAGTCCGAGGCCGAGGTTGGTCCCAACCTGCTGCACGCTATCAAGAACGCCCCGGGTCGCGTGTTCGTCGCGTCGTTCTCGAGCCACATCCATCGTTTGCAGCAGATCTGCGATGCCGCCCGCAAGTGCGGCCGTAAGGTCGTTGTGACCGGTCGCTCCATGCTCACTAACACTCGCGTGGCGCGTGAGCTGGGCTACCTCAACATCGACGATGCCGATATCCTCGATGCCTTCGATATCGATAACCTGCCCGACGACAAGATCGTCGTCATGTGCACCGGTTCGCAGGGCGAGCCGCTATCGGCCCTGTCCCGCATGGCCAATGGCGAGCACAAGACGCTCTCCATCCACGAGGGCGATACCGTCATCCTCTCGGCAACTCCCGTTCCCGGCAATGAGAAAGCCGTCCAGCAGGTCGTCAACAGCTTGGCAAAGCTCGGCTGTGACGTGTGGGATAAGAACCGCGCTCTCGTCCACGTCTCCGGTCACGGTAGCCAGGAGGAGCTCAAGCTCCTGATGGCCATGGCCAAACCCACGTACTTTATGCCGGTTCACGGTGAGGCCGTGCATCTGCGCGCTCATGCCCAGCTCGCCCGCAAGATGGGTCTCAAGGACGATCATATCTTTATCCTCGATAACGGCGACACGCTCGAGATGCGCGGCGGTATCGTTAAGCGCGGTACGCCCGTCGAGTCCGGCGTCGTTTACGTCGACGGCCTGCGTATCGGCGATACCGACCCCATCGTCTTGCGTGATCGTCAGAAGCTCGCCAGCGACGGTATGGTTACCGCTGTTGCCATCGTCTCGCTCAAGCACAAGAAGATCGAGGCCATCGAGTTCTCGGGCCGCGGCGTCTCGTTTGCCATCGACGACCAGTTCTCCGAGGATGCCTCCGCGTCCATTATGAAGACGATCGAGAAGGGCAAGTTCAGCTTTACGAGCAGCGGTTCCGATGCCATTCGCAAGGCCGTGCGCGACTCGCTCTCCAACTTTATCTGGAGCCGTACGCGCACTCGTCCGATGATCATCCCGGTCGTCATGGAGGTTTAGTTTGGCGCGCGGATCTGCACAAAACGCCAAAGGCAATAAGGCCAACAACCAACCGGCATCTGCTAAGGGTGCCGGTTCCCATCTGCGTGCCAATAAGGGCCACGAGTCCGAGTTCGATGATTTCGAGCCCTTGGTCGAGCCCTCGGCCAACCGCGATATCGCCGGCGTGGTCATTGCCGTTTTGGCGATTGCGTCCTTTATTGCCGTGATTTCGCCGGCGACTGCGCCCGTTACGGCTGCGGTTGCCGGTTTCTACCACTTGGGCTTTGGTCTGGGCGCCTACGTGCTGCCGATCGTCATTTTGCTGTTTGCCGCCACGCTCTTTTTAGGCGAGGACTCGCCGCTCAACGCGCGCTCTGTTGCGGGCGGCGCCGTGGTCTTTATCGCCGTCGTCTCCATTCTTTCGTTGATGGTGCCGGGTACGAGCGACTCGTGCGACCTTATGTTCACGCCGCAAAATCTGTCCGCCTCGGGTGGCTACATTGGTGCGTTTATTGCGAGTGCGCTGCAGAATGCCCTGGGTAAGCCTATCGCGATGGTGGTCCTGTTGGGCCTTGTCGTTGTGGGCCTGGTCATCATCGGCTTTTCGGTGGGCGGCGTTTTGCGCTCTGCTCGCGACCGTGCGGCCGATTTTGCCGAGCGCCGTCGTGCCGATGTTAACGCGAGTCCGTGGGGTGACGATGAGGCCCTGTCGGTGCCCGGCGTTGCCCGTCCTCACCTGAGCATTCTTCGTCAAAAGGGCTCCGATGCTGCCGTGACCACGGTCATGGGCAACGATGTGGACCCGGTTTTGGACGATGACGACGAGGACGATGATCCGTTTGTCGACGTGTCCGATGCCGTGGAAGCTGAGCGCGCTAAGACGACGCTGCTGCCGCGCCGTCATGCCAAGAAGAGCAAGGCCACACCCAAGTTGAATACAAGTGAGCCCGATCCGTCCTGGTCCGAGAGTGAGATTGAGCTCACCGAGGGCGATGACGAGGACGACGAGGCTCCGATTGAGACCGCAAAGACGACTTTGCTGCCGCGTCGCCATGCAAAGCGCGACCAGGTAGCCGGCCAGCTTTCGATGGAAGACGACCCCGATAAGATCGACGAGTCCGAGCCGCCGTTTGCCGTGAATCCTGTCTCGGCGGCACCTCAGATTCCCGACTTCTTGAAGCATCCCAAGGTTGCCGATGCGCCTGCCTCGAGTGCTGTCGAATCGGCTGCGGCTAGCGATGGGGGAGCGAACGGCGGCGCCGCAGATAACGAGGGCGAAGAAGAGGACGGCCTCAAGCTTCCGCCGCTCGAAATCCTGCATGCCAATCCGCAGTCGGCTTCTGCCGCGTCTTCGGACAAGGAGCTTGAGCAGACTGCCGAGTCACTTCAGTCCACGCTGCTTGAGTTTGGCCGCAGTGCCCGCGTGGTCGGCTGGATCGCCGGCCCCACGGTGACGACCTTTAAGCTGCAGCCTGGCGAGGGCGAGCGCGTGAGCAAGATTTCGAGCCTCGAGGACGATATCGCGCTATCGCTTGCTGCCCAGTCGGTGCGTATCTTTGCCCCGATCCCCGGCACCTCGCTTGTGGGTATCGAGATCCCCAATCGCAAGCGCCAGAACGTCAACCTGGGCGACGTGCTTCCCTATGTGAAGGGCGGTCCGCTCGAGCTCGCCATCGGTCGAGATGCCGAGGGTACGCCGGTCGTCGCCGACCTTGCCAAGATGCCCCACCTGCTGATCGCCGGTACCACGGGTTCCGGTAAGTCGGTCATGATCAACTCCATCATCACGACCTTGCTCATGCGCGCCCTTCCCGAGGACGTTCGCCTGATCATGGTCGACCCCAAGCGCGTCGAGCTCGCGGGCTATAACGGCCTGCCGCATCTCTATGTGCCCGTGGTGACCGAGCCCAAGCAGGCCGCGAGCGCCCTGCAATGGGCCGTGTCCGAGATGGAGCGTCGCCTGAAGGTCTTCGAGCGTCTTAACGTGCGTAAGATCTCGACCTACAACGAAAAGCAGGCCGCCGGTGAGTTTGAGCATTACGACAATCCGCCGCAAAAGATGCCCTACCTGGTCATCATCATCGACGAGCTCTCGGATCTGATGATGGTTGCCGGTAAGGATGTCGAGGCCTCGATCGTTCGTATCGCCCAGCTGGGCCGTGCCGCCGGTATTCACCTTATCGTGGCTACGCAGCGCCCCAGCTCCAACGTGGTGACGGGCCTCATCAAGGCCAACATCACCAACCGCATCGCCTTTAACGTCGCCACGGGCATCGACTCGCGCGTCATCATCGACCAGATGGGTGCCGAAAAGCTCACCGGTTTGGGCGACATGCTGTTCTCTAAGGTCGACTGGGGCAAGCCCCGCCGTATCCAGGGCTGCTTTGTCTCGGATGATGAAATCAACGAGATCGTCGAGTTCGTCAAGTCGCAGAGCGAGCCCGACTACCACGAGGAGATCCTGTCTGCCGTGGCGCCCGCTTCCATGTCCATGGCGGGTGGCGGCGGCATTGTCCGTACCGGAGTCGCCGAGCCGCAAGACGATGATCCGCTCATTTGGGAAGCCGCCC